>NZ_JBBOCA010000001.1:1216425-1520531 GCF_038002225.1 Paenibacillus sp. FSL R7-0204 | reverse complement strand
CTCTCCAGCTCTGGGCTCATCTTCTCACGGGCCAGACTCCGGCTCTCACTAAGCACGAAATTCAGTGGGGCAATCTCCGGCCGGGCCATCCACTCAGCCCATACCGCGTCAGAGGTCTGGCGCAGCACGTTATCGAAGGCAGAGCTGATGCCCTCATAACCGGCGCGCAGCCCCGTTACCTTGGAGGACAGTCTCACCGCCCCTTTGTCGAGCTGATTCTGCGCACCCAGACAACCAGCGAATTCCGAGGCCTGTGTAAGGCGTCCGGCACAGCTCTGCAGCAGCTCGATAACCGGGTCCAGCAGCTTCGTTGAAGCCGCATCAGCCGGTGCATCAGCGGCAGCCACCTGTGTGCGCAGGCGTTCAATATCGGATTCGAGCATGCTCAAGAAGCTCTCAAACTGCGGAGAGGCAGAGCCTCCCGGAAAAATCGATTCCAGTTCCCATGTCAGTGATAAAGGTTGTTTCATATGTACTCACCATTCCTTCGTTATAGAGTAGTTTTCTTTGTATTTGCGTTAGAGCCATGGTAAAGTGAATCATGATACTCCACTAATTTTGAACCTCCACACCCTTAAAAGGGTGGGATTCTTAGCTAGTTAGCGGGCGCATACGTTTCCGCTTTGCCCTACTGCTAAGTTAAGGGCGAGTTCATTCGCCCATCCTAGATCAGAGCTTATAGCTACCTAGGCTGGCAGACTGTTACCATCTGCCACAGGTTGACGCATGATGTTGATGGCACCGACTCGATCTCGATGCGCTGTATACCCGCAGTTGCACTGATACGTTCGATCCTTTGCTTTGTTCCGCTCTCCACAAGAGGGACAGGTTTGCGAGGTGTAGGCCGGATTCAATTCAACCACTTGGATTCCAGTGAGTGTCGCCTTATACCCGATGAACATTTGCAACTGATAGAACGACCAATGATGCAGGTTTTTGGCGTTTTTACGACTTGTTCTTGTCGTCTTCCGAATATCCGTCAGCTTCTCCAGCTTGATGACAGACACCTTTTCTTGAATGGCCATATTCACGATCTGGCGGCTGATTTTGTGATTCTGATCTTTCATATAACGACTTTCCTTGTCGTTCTGTTTACGGATTGCGGATAGCTGTTTAAGCTTTCCTAATTTGCGGCGATAGGTACTGTACTTACGGCGAACAAACTTGTTTTTACGTCCATTTCCGCAAAATGTTGTCTTGCCACTAGAGGTTACGACAACAGCAGGAACTTTCAAGCCTAAATCAATCCCCATCAGTTCATGACCATCGGCTGGCTTAGTCGGTCGTTCGATTGAAATTTGAACAAACCATTTTGCTGATTTTTGAACCACACGCAGAAGTCCAAGCTTCCCCTTCGCAAGCATGTCTCGCTCCCGATCTGGCAGAAGCGCAGGCACCACAAGACGTTGTACTTTTCCATCCAGGATTACTGGGAACGAAATGTGGTTGCCCCGAATCGTATAGTTTTGATTGTTCACGTAGTACACCCTCTTTTGGAGAAGAGGTCGCTTCTTATTTTTCTTGAACCGCTGAAATAGGCTTTTGGCGTCTCGAATCACTTGATTCTTTACGGCAGAGGGTAGATTGGCACAAACGGTTTTTGAAGTTAGTTTCGGAAACGTTCCAGACCTTTCGGCTTGCTCTGTTAATTCGTTGACGGTTCGAATGTATTCGTTGCCCATATCCACCAATACAGACGGATGGGTTGGGAAAATGCGGATTTGAATCGTTACGGTTTGCAGGGTCTCACCCCCTTGTTTTTTGTTCCTCAACATATCGTTTGATCGTATCGCTGGAAACGTTGTCTGCCGTACTGACCAAGTAGGAACGAGTCCAGAGGAAAGGCAAGTGGTTCAAGTGCTTAAATTGTTCACGGAGACGCCGGGAAGTGATTCCTTTCAGTTTCGCCATCAGGTCTGCAGGAGAATCGGTGGGCAGTGCGTTTAGAAAAATATGCACATGATCAGGCATGACTTCCATTGCGAGCAGCTGCTACAAGAACACGCGCTCATTTATTACAATTTTCACAACATAAGGATGTTTCTTAAACAAAGACGATTCATCCCACCCCTAAAGGAGTGGGCTTTCTCGACTAATTTCTGTAAGGAGGGCCTCCTAATGAAGCCACTGCAAATATCGCCGGAGACGGCCATCACCTTATCAAAACAACTCGGCGTTCCGCTGGAACACCTGATGCATATGCCCCAACATATCCTGCTGCAAAAGATCGCTGAATTGGCCAAGAAGCCCGCAAGCGAGCCTCCCGAAGGCAGCGTACCTGCTCCCTCTGACGAGAAGGACAAGCAATGATCCCCTTCAGCCATACCTGGCCTTATGACATTATTCTTGGCGACATGTACGTGCAATATTGCCCCTTCTGCGACCATGAGAATGTTCTTCTGCCGATGAAGCCGCGGGAGCTGCAGCACGTGCGTGACGGCAAAAAAAAGCTGCTGGTCTTTCCCTGCTGCAGTGCAAGTCCCACCGTCATTGATAATGACAATGACTACCTGTTGTTTGACCGGGCGGTCCGCTAAGCGCGGATGTCCGGCAGTTCGCCCCGCTTAAGCGGGCAGAGGCGTAGAAGAGACATCCCTTCTACGCCTTTTTGCGTTCCGGTATACCGGATAGACGCTCTTCAACCTTCACTCCGCCCTCTATGTACCTGCGGGAAGCCCGTCCGGATCAACGTCCAGACCGCGCATCTGCTCACGCAGAATGGCCCATTGCTCGCGCGAAGCCCGGATCATGGCCGCGTCCGTAATCCGCTGATCATTAATGACCCTTGAGAACCACCGCACAGCAGCGGCAAACTCCCCGATCCGGCGGTTCAGCTCACCAATCAGATACATCAGCCGCGCATCATTACCACCGGATGAATCATTCTCGAACACCTTCACATACTCATCCAGCGAATAGGCCAGGAAGCGCTGCTCCTGCACCGTATCCCCTTGATACCGGTACAGCCAGGCAATATGATGAAGCAGGCTTGCTATAATACGTTCCTTGTCCTTAATGCTCTGCGCGCAGATCAGCGCCAGCTTGTACGTCTCCAGCGCTTCCTCCCAGTTACGCTTCTCTCCGAAGCTGCGGGTCTGCCACCGTCTTCCTACTTGGGCATCGAAGGACTTCCGCTGCCAGTCAGCCAGCTTGTCTGCTGAATTCTCCGTGGAGGCAAAGCCGCACTTCGGACAGACCCGAACCACATAATAATCGGGATTCTCCGCCTTGTAATAGGAGCAGAAGTCCGCATCGCGGCGGATGGCCTTTTTGAGGCTGGGACGTACTCTTGAGGTAGAAAATTCATGTTCACAATTACAGCAGGTAACCTTAATCGAGTACAGCGGTATTAATTCCGGCACGGGTGCCCTCATCCTTTCACAACTACACTTTATTCATGGGGCATATTGACAAAATGATGGGCGGGACCAGCCAGCCGGCTCAGAACAAAGGTACGCAGGGATTCTTCCACACCAATCTCCTCCAGCGCTGCCTTCATGCAGGCGAGCCAATCCTCCGCCAGAGCAGGAGTGATGGGGACATGCATATGTCTGGCTCTCATCATGGGATGGCCGTGCTGCTCGGAGAACAAGGCAGGGCCTCCAAAGAATTGGCTCAAGAACTGGTATTGCTTCTCCAGCACCGGAGTAATATCTTCAGGGAATAGCGGGCTGAGCTGCGGGTGAAGCTGCACCTTGGCATAGAATACAGTTACCAGACGGTGAATTCCCTCAGCGCCTCCCAGGCTGTCATACAGGCTCTCTTTCGGATTCATTTGGAGGTTTCGCCTTCTTCCATATTAATCTGATAAGCAGTTGCTTATCATTATACCAAAAAACGCGCTGCACAGTTATCCCTGCCTTAAGACATGCCTGCTAAGCCTATGAAAATAAAAATTTGAACAAAAAAAGGCGCCAAACCGGAGTTCAGCGCTCGTTAAGTAATCAGTATGTTCTAAAATCTTCATCACCAGGCGGGACAAGGGAGACCCGGATCACATATACAAAAGCACAAACGAGCACTCCGGCAACCACACTCATCACCATCACTCCATCCCTGAAAATCTAACTCAACAAGATGTGCATTAATTAAGTTTATAATACCATAATTTCAGTGAAAAAGCACCGGTAAATGTAACCGTTTTCCTCGTTTTTTTGTGCTGTTTGTCCAGCCTTCGGCATACAACTAAGCATAGAACTGGAGGCGAGAAACCGATGACTCTGAACAAAATCGCAAGCCCGCTGCTCGGGATCGTGCTGGCGGGCTGTATGCTGCTGATGCTGGTCCATCCCGCTAGCTCTCTGGATGCGGCGCTGCGCGGGCTCGCCGTCTGGTGGGATGTGCTGTTTCCCTCACTGTTCCCGTTCTTCGTCATCTCTGAAATTATGCTGGGCTTCGGCATTGTCCATCTCTTCGGCGCTCTGCTTGATCCGCTGATGCGCCCGCTCTTCAATATACCCGGCAGCGGCGGCTTCGCCCTAGCAATGGGATATGTATCAGGATACCCTGTCGGCGCGAAATTAACCGCCAAGCTGCGCGAGCAGGGAATGATTAGCAGAATCGAAGGCGAGCGGCTTGTCGCCTTCACGACCTCCTCGGACCCGATTTTTCTGCTAGGCGCGGTGTCTGTGGGCTTCTTTCATGACGCTTCTCTTGGGCTTGTACTTGCCCTTGCCCATTATGGGGGAGGATTCATCGTAGGTCTGCTGATGTCCTTCCATGGCCGGGGCAGGCCGGAAGAAGCAGCTGAGGACTCCCCCCTCCCTCATTCAGGCAGCTCTTCTGCATCTCCGGAAGGACCAAGCCCAGGAAGGCTGCGGGCTGCGCTGAACGCGATGGCAAATGCGCGCCGGATAGACGGAAGAAGTCTCGGCGAGCTGCTGAAGAGCGCCATTACCTCCTCGCTCCAGCTCATCATCGTTGTCGGCGGCCTGGTTGTCTTCTTCAATGTGCTGATGGAGCTGCTCGCCCGCGCCGGTGTAATGTCCGCCCTGTTCAGCATGACCGGTCGGCTGCTGTCGCTGGCCGGCTTCCCGCCTGAGCTCTCCGCCGCCCTGGTCAGCGGCTTATTCGAAGTGACGCTTGGTGCCAGGTCGGCGGGTGAAGCTGCCGGAGGCGTTCCGCTGCAGTTCAAGGCTGCAGCGGCAGCGTTCATTCTCTCCTGGGGCGGCTTGTCGGTTCATGCGCAGGTCGCCAGTATCCTGAATGGTACTGGACTGCGCTATCTCCCGTTCATGGCCGCCCGCCTGGTGCATGCTCTGCTCTCAGCGGTGCTGCTTCTCCTGCTATGGAACCCGGTAGTCAGCTCGGGAATGGCCGGTCAGTGGTCCCTACTACCCGCCGCCTCCGGGCTGGCCGTTCCAGAAGCCGCCCTAATCAGCAGCATCAGCCTGCTCTGCCTTCTGCTCGCAGTCATGCTGGCCCTGTCGCTTATGGTCTTTTTGCTGGGGAAGCTGTGGCGGCAGCCCTATACGCGCCGCAGATAATCCAATATCCCACGGCTCTGCCGCTGCAGCACTGCAGCGGATTCCGGCTTTTCACAGCGCTAATATTGTGTTCCGGGTCAAGATTGATTATGATCGGTGTATGACTGAATTAGACAAAGGAGCCTGTACATCTTGAGATATTATGTTCTGGACCGCGGAGATGAATTATCCATCCAACTAGCGGAGCAATTTCACAAGCTGGCGCAAGGCCGGAATCTGGAGCTGGATGCCAAGTCACCGGAAATCGTGATCTCTATTGGCGGTGACGGCACGATGCTGCACGCTTTTCATACGTTTATCGATCAGATCCCGAACCTCGCTTTTGTTGGCGTGCATACCGGCCATTTGGGCTTCTATGCGGACTGGCAGGCCGAAGAGCTGCCGTCCCTGATTGATTACATGTGCGGAGAGGTTGGGCCGCATAAACCCCGTATCGTTCAGTACCCGCTGCTCGAACTGGAAATACATAAGAAATCCGGCTCCAGTAAGCACATTGCCCTGAATGAATTCACCCTTAAGGGGGTGGACGGGACGGTTGTAATCCAGGTAGATATTAATGATGTAACCTTTGAGATGTTCCGCGGGGACGGCCTGTGTGTGTCCACACCTTCCGGCAGTACCGCTTATAACAAAAGTCTGGGAGGCGCTATGGTGCACCCCTCGATCGAGGCGCTGCAGATTGCTGAAATTGCCTCCATTAATAACCGGGTATTCCGGACCATGGGTTCGCCGCTGCTGCTGCCTAAGCACCATCACTGCGATATCTTCTCGCGCAAGGATCAGCGCCTGCTGCTAACTATTGACCATAATAACATTCCGGTGGATGATCTGATTTCGGTACGTGCTCAGGTCGCGGATCACAAAATCAGCTTCGCCCGTTACCGCCCTTTCCCGTTCTGGAACCGTGTCCGGGAGGCCTTCTTAGTCTAGTCTTATTCCTGATTCTATTGAACAAGCGGAAACGGCCTTGCCGTTCTTTTAAAGGACGGCACCGTTTCAGCGAGAAATAGAAGGATAATTTATCGTGTGCAACATATAAAGTCTTATATTTCAAGCAAGGATCGTATTGCGCCTTTAGCGGGGACAGTCCTAATCCTGCTGGATACTCTATGATAAAGCCGGAGATGCCCCCGATCTCCGGCTTTATCATGCCGGCTGACAGGAACCCTACTGAGCCTAGCAGCATCCCGCAGAATAAATAGACAGACGGAATTTTCAAATGGTATAATGGTTCTATTTTACAAAGTTTTCTATTTGAAGGAGCGAATCTATTGAAGAAATTAGTATCCCTGCTAGGCATCAGCCTGCTGGCCCTTGTGCTTGCGGTTCCCGCTTTTGCCGCAGACAAACCCATTAAGGTCTATATTAACGGCAGTAATCTTGCCTTCACAGCAGGGACGCCTTATCTGAAAAATAATACGGTGCTTGTGCCATTCCGCGTTGTATTTGAGAAGCTTGGCCTGCAGGTACTGTGGGACTCCAAGACCGGCACGGTAACCGGCACCGGAACAGGCCTGGATATCAGCCTTAAGGTAGGCAGCAAGCGGGCCAGCGTCAATGGAACCGTTAAGCAGCTCACAGTCGCTCCTGTCTCTAGCGCCGGGACCACATACATACCCTTGCGCTTCATCGCCGAAGCCACCGGGGGCACAGCGATCTGGGATTCTGCCAGCCGCAGCGTAAAGATTACCGTATCGCCGTCCTCCGCCTCCAGTGAGCAGGAGATCAAGGCAATCATTCAATTAGCTAACCAATATTATAATGAAGAGAAGGCCAGCAGCTTCTATTCGCTTGTCGATGCAGGGGCAGACCAAACGGAAGCTGTAAGCAATATGAATTCCCAGTTCGAGCTATATGACATCAAGAATACGATCGAGAGTCTTAAAGTGCTCAGTCTAACGGGCAACGAAGCTACAGTCCATTCTGTCGAAAAAGCAGTACGGACCGGCGGGTACTATACACCGGATGAGCAGTACGAATACTTATATACGCTGGTCCGTCAAAACGGCACCTGGAGGATCTCTGCCATGGATCTGCAGGAATCCTCAGTGCTGCTGACGCGCGAACAAGGCATGAAGCCCGCTGTGCTTCCACAGGGCGATCAGACCGGAATTAAGGATACGCTCAGCAAATACTACCAGGGTATGAATGCCCGCAATGCAGATGCAGTCCTTGCCGTGATGACCTCGTACGATAAGGAGGATGATGACTCTTACAAAGAGGAGCTGCGTGATTATTTCAAAACCTATGATCTAAGCTATGCGGTGTCTTCCTCCAATGTCTTCTATTACACGGACTATGAAGCCGCAGTCTATACGGAAGTGGTCATTACGGACGGTGAATCGAAGGAGACCTATACCCAGTCTCTGATCCTCCTGCTCTCGAAGCCGGAGAGCGGTGCCTGGACGATCGACACTACTTATCATATCGGCTTCGACGCGCAGTCCTAAATTTAAAAATTAATCTAAAGGATGTCATGAACTCATGAAATCAGCCAAAATTGTTACCGCACTTTTAAGCAGCTGTCTGGCTCTATCCATCGCCTGGGCTCCTGCTGCTTCAGCAGCAGACGCTGCCGCCGCCACCGACGCGGCGCAAGCCTCCAAGACGGAGATTATCAATGAAATTATGCAATATCTGGAGTATTACAACGTCGAGGGTGTAGACCAGGATACGCTTATCCGCGGTGCGATTGACGGTATGGTCAATACGCTGGACGATCCTTACAGCCAATACTTCACGAAGGAGGAAGCTGCAGACTTTGGTCATCAGGTCGATCTGCAATATGTCGGCATCGGCGTCCGGTTGATGTATTCGGGCAAAGAGCTATACATTGAAGAGGTCATGAGCGGCTCCCCGGCCGAGGCCGCGGGACTAAAGCGCGGCGACTCCATCCTCAAGATCAACGGGGTGCGGGTGGCTGATACGAATGGTGATGAACTGAGCGGCAAAGCAGGCACGAAGGTTTCTCTGCTGATTCAGAGAAACGGGGCTAACAAATCCTATACGGTTACCCGCAGCGAGATTGCTACAAGCTCCGTAACCAGCAAGATGCTTAGCTCCAAAATCGCCTACATCTCCATCAACGGCTTCACCCAGACTGCCGATGAGGAATTCTCCGCAGCGCTGAACAAAATGCGTTCAGCCGGCATGAAATCGCTGGTACTGGATCTGCGCGATAATACAGGCGGTTATATGGACAGCGCCCAGAATATCGTCTCAAAGTTCATGGATGCCGGCATTATGATGTACACCTCCGACCAGACCGGTACACTGAAGCCAGTCGCAATTACGAACGGCAGCAAGATCGGCGTGCCTGTGGTCGTATTGACCAATGAATATACGGCCAGCGCCTCCGAAGCCTTGACCGGGGCACTTCGTGACAACAAGCTGGCTACAGTTGTAGGCACGCGCTCTTACGGAAAGGCACGGATTCAGAGCCTGATTCCCATGTCCGGCGGCGGCGAACTGAAGCTAACCACCATGAAGTATCTGACTCCGAACAAGGAGGACTTCAACCATATCGGACTTGCGCCTGATATCGAGGTCAAGGGCAAAACTGCCCAGTTGATTACCGCTCTGCAAATCGCCGGGATGAAGGAGATTGTCGCCTCTGGCGACCGTCATATTCTGGATATCAACGGCACTGCTTTTGCCGGAAATGTAGGTCTGATCCAGCAGGGCGGTAAGGTGTATGCCGCCTCCCGTGTCCTCTCCGCGCTGGTGGAGAATGAAGTCTCCTGGGATGCCAAGAACAAAAAGGTGCTGCTGACCACCGGTGCCGGTAACGTATCCGGGTTCACTCTGGCCTCCAAAGAAGCGCTGTTCCAGGACGGAGAAACCTTCATCGAGCTGAATGCCTTCAAGAAAAAGTTCCCTGCGCTCGTATGGAGCTACAATGCCTCACTGAAACAGCTGAAATTAGCTGTAAAATAGAATTAGCCCGCTTCTGGGGCATCCAGCGAAATCAGGGGCATTTAGTGCCCCTGATTTTGCTTATTTGGGCCTCATTTGGCCCATGCGCACCTACACTAGCTCATTGTATTCGGTTTTTCGCCTACATTTGACCCGCCTCCGCACTACCCAATGTGTCGGTTTTCTGTGAAAATACGCTAAACAGATGAATGGACGATAGCACGCTGCTCATTTTCATGCTGGAGTTGTGCCTTGATAGACATGTATGTTTTCGACATACATTCGGCCCGTGCCCTCTCGCTCGCTCATTGGATTAGAAAAAGCCCCTTCAGCTAATGCTGAAGAGGCTTTTTGAGTTGCATTTTAGAAACAGGGGGTGTACATGCTAGTCCCCTTGAGTATCGTTCTAGTTGTCCTGCTTGTTCTGGTTGTCCTGCTTCTCCGGTCTGTCCTGCTTATTCTGGTTCACTTGCTTGTTAGACCGGTTGTCTTTGTGTTCTCTGTTCTGCTTGGCATTATTCGGCTGGCCTTGCTGGCCTCTGCCCTGGAACTCTTTATGGTTCTTCTTGCCCTGGCCTTCTTTGTTGCGGTGATTGCGGCTCTGGTGCTCGCGCACCGGTCTGTCCTTGGTTGTATGCTCCCGGCCTGCACTTTTCGTCTGCGGCTCCCGGTATTCTTTTACCGTTACCACCTGTTCAGCTTCCTGCTCCAGATCCTCGTCCAGCCCGGGCTCCGGGACTTCCTTAATCAGAATATCCTTGAAGGTTCCCTCCTGCGGGGACTCCTTCAGCTTATGCAGCACAAAATACGCACAGCCAAAGTTACAGTATTCGTTAATATAATCCACCATGCCTGAGATGGCTGTGTCCCGGTTCACTTTAGGGTGATTATCCCGGTAAAAGCCTTTGAGGCGCAATTGGCTGTAGCCCCAGTCACCGATTATATAATCGTACCGGTCCAGCACTTCGCTGTATCTTCCGCGAAAAGCCTCCGGGTTCCAGCCGTCCTTATGATCGAGCATCAGCTCGTAACCTTTTCCACCTATAACGATCAAGCGTGTGTCGCCTGCCTTTCAATAATATCTGGGGGGCGTTGATAAGCCGTCATTGCGCGGGATTTTGAATTTCCGGCCGCTGTTGTGGTCTGATTTCTTCCATTTAACCGCTAGGCGGTGAAATCAGACCACAGCTTATGCTTACGATGCAAGCTTTCCAGAGGAAAGCTCTCAGGCGGACGCTGCCGCTCCTACAATTTCAAAATCCCTCTCCATGACTCCATCAACGGGAGGGGGGCAACCGCCACCCAAGAACCTCGCCGCTATGGCGGCATTGGTTCTTTCTAGCCTTTCAACCCCTTTGAAACCTAAAACTTAAACCCTAAAGCTTAAAACCTTAAAAACTAAAACCTTAAAAATCTCCTGTGACTTCGTCCTGCGGGGAATTTGCACAGCAAATTCCAATAAAGAGTCAAGGCTTCTTCGGCAATTGCGCTGCATGATGCTGCGCTACCGGGTGGTTATCTATGCCTGTGAAACGGAACGAGCCTCACGGGCCACGGCAGCAGACTTCACCTGCTCATGGGCACGATAAGAGCTGCGCACCAGCGGGCCGGCCTCCACATGGCTGAAGCCGCGCTTCAGGCCGTCTTCCTTCAGCACCGCGAACTCCTCGGGCGGATAGTATTTCTCCACATTCAGATGCTTCGGCGAAGGCTGAAGATATTGTCCTAATGTCAATATATCACAATCTACGGCTCTAAGGTCATCCATCGCCTGCAGAATCTCATCCCACTGCTCACCGACGCCAAGCATAATACTCGATTTGGTCGGAATCTCCGGCTTCATCTCCTTGGCCCGGCGCAGCAGCTCCAGGGAACGGCGGTATTTGGCTCGGGCCCGGACACGGTCAGACATCCGCTCCACGGTCTCGATATTATGATTCAGGATATCCGGACGGCTGTTCATCACGGTCTCCAGGCTCTCGCGGTCCCCCAGGAAATCAGGAATCAGCACTTCAATGCTGCATAGAGGAAGGCGCTTACGGATCGCAGACACGGTCTCGGCAAAAATCGCCGCCCCCCCATCCTTCAGATCATCGCGGGCGACACTCGTAACCACACAATGCTTAAGCTGCATGCCTTCGGCAGCCTCTGCCACACGTTCCGGCTCCAGCAGGTCCAGCTCGGTCGGCAGACCTGTATTCACCGCACAGAAGCGGCAAGCGCGCGTACAAATATCCCCCAGAATCATGAAGGTCGCCGTGCGGTTAGCCCAGCATTCATAAATATTCGGGCAGCGTGCTTCCTCGCATACGGTATGTAACGTCTTTGAGCGCATCATACCCTTGATTTCCTGATATTCCTCACCGGTGGTTAACTTGATTTTGATCCAGTCTGGCTTGGGCTGTTTGGCTGTTCGATTAGTCAAAGTGATGAGACCCCGCTTTCGATCTGAATGTCAATGTCATTTTCACAGTCAAAAGTTGCTGCCTCATATTATAGCATGTGAAGTAGGCGTTTGCCTGTTTTTGTGAACCTTGGAGCGGTCATGGATAAAAAAAGTCCTTTTGCTTCAATCTAAAGAAAAGCACCTGACCCGGGTGCCGCTTCCGCAAACATAAATGCAATTCATGCGCACAAACGCAGGAGGATGAGATCATGCTGGCCTTATTAAAGAGCCCCTACACCCGCAGAACCTTGATGTGCATGTCTGCCGCCGCCCTGCTCTGTAGCGGTAGTCCTGCCGAAAGTGCCCAAGCTGCCCGTTATCATAAAATTCCCGAACTGAGCTCGGGCAGTCCTGCTCCTGCAGACAGCAAAGAGACTGCCGCCGCTGAGCGCAAGCAGCTTTTTGAGCAGATGGGCGCGGCAACCGGCATTCCCTGGTACCGCTTCGCTGCCATCGATCAGTACGAACGGTCCATCGCCAGGAAAAGCAAAAAAACAGCCGCCGCAGAAAGCCCTTCTGCAGCGGCTAAGCCACGCCTTACCGGAATTATGATTCCGGCGCCCGTATGGTCCGGTCCGCTGAACCCGGATCAGGACGACAAGCAGCCGGATTCGATCCGCTTCTTCGGCGGCTTCGGGCTGGACGGATCGGGGGACGGTATCGCAGATCCCGAGAGCGATGCGGATGTGCTATACAGCATGGCCCGCCACTTGCTCAAGTACGGGGATTCCGCTACGGACTTCAATATAGGAATCTGGGAGTACTATCACAACGGGCGGGCCGCCCAGCGCGTCTCCCAGTTCGCCAAGCTATATGAGCATTTTGGACGGCTGGACCTGTCCGGCAGTGCATTTCCGCTGCCGATAGGGACCAATTATGCCTACCGCAGCACCTGGGGAACCGGCCGGAGCTGGGGCGGCGCGCGCATTCACGAAGGCACGGATCTGTTCGCGCCGCATGGCTTGACGGTGCGCAGCACCTGCTTCGGCATTGTTGAGACCAAGGGCTGGAACCGCTACGGCGGATGGCGCATCGGTATCCGCGATATCGAGAACCGCTACCATTATTATGCCCACCTGATGGGGTATGAGAAGTCCTTGCTGCGAGGGGATATTGTCACTCCGGGACAGACCATCGGCTGGGTCGGCAGCTCCGGCTACGGCAGCCCGGGCACACAGGGCAAGTTCCCGCCCCACCTGCATTATGGCATCTACCGTGACCGCGGCATTACGGAATGGGCCTTCGATCCTTACCCGCTGCTCAAGCAATGGGAGAACCAGGAATTCCGGCAGCTGCGACAAAACAAAAAGAAGAAATAACACCTGCATGCTGCGCCCCTCAGAGTCCATTTCGCTTTTCTTTGGACAGAGGTTACAGGTTAGTGCAGCATCAGACAGCCAAACGGCTCGATCTCCACAAGAAGCTTGCTAGAGCTGCGGAGGGTGAGTCCGCTTAACAGCTCGGTCAGCACTTTGGTGTCCGAACGGTAGGCGGGCAGCTCCAGATGGTAGCGGTTGGGGGAGTTATTGATAATGAGCCCCATCCGATCCTGCCCGCTGCGCCGGACATAGCCAAGGATACCCCGCGTCTCATCTGTGAACCAGGGACGGAAGGCTCCCCGGCGCAGCACCTCATGCTCTGTTCTCAGCGAGATCAGCCGCTTGTACCAGTCCAGTAGCCCAGTATGCTGTTCCTGCTCCTCCCAGAGCATCGGCCGCCGGCAATGCGGGTCTGTAGCACCTTCCATTCCAACCTCATCCCCGTAATATATCATCGGCAGGCCTATATAGGTCATCTGGAAAAAGACAGCCAGCCGCATCCGGCTCATCGCCGTAGCTTCCCGGTCCCAGCCCCGGCCCCCCTCCTTGCAGGCGGTCAGGAAGCGCAGCGTATCGTGGCTGCCCAGCAGCTGGAACATCGCCGAATTGGCCTGATCATTGTACAAGGCTTCCTGATGCAGCAGTTGCTCCATGAACCGGGCCGGCCCCGCAGACTGCGTTGCAAAAAACTCCAGCAACGCATCCCGCAGCAGGTAATTCATGCCGCCGTCGAACTGGTCTCCCCGCAGCCAAGGCCCGGAAGCATGCATAATCTCGCCGATTAGCAGCAGGTCCGGGAATTCCGCCTTCAGTTCCCGCCGCAGTCTTGTCCAGAAGGCCGGAGTCACCTCGTTGGCCACATCCAGCCTCCAGCCGTCAATCCCCGCTTCCCGCACCCAATACCTGGCTACGTCCATCATATAATCCGCTACCTCGGGATGATCCATATTCAGCTTCGGCATACTCGCCTCCGCCTTGGCAAAGGTCTCATAGCCGGGAGCCGGCGAAGTACTGACCGGGAAGGAATGGATGAAGAACCAGTCTTTGTAGCGCGACGCCTCTCCATGCTCCAGGACATCCCGGAAGGCAAAAAAGGTATCGCCGGAATGGTTAAAGACCGCATCCAGCAGAACCTTCATCCCCAGCTGGTGTGCAGTCCCGACCAGTATTTTCAGATCCTCAAGCGTCCCGAATCCAGGGTCTACCTTATAGTAATCGGAAGTATTATACTTATGCCCGGAAGGCGATTCAAAGATTGGCGTCATATAAATAGCAGTTACGCCAAGCTCTTGCAAGTATGCAAGCTTGTCGGTAATGCCTTGAAGCGTCCCCTGATGGTAGCTCTCGGGATAAATCTGGTAGACTACCGCATCTGAACTCCAGGCAGGCAGTGCGATGGCGTGCGGGCGGTGAATATAGGCATACTGAAAGGCACCTGCCTGCTCCCTGTTCTCTGAGCTTCCCCGCTCCCCGTACCACATGTATTCGCCTGCTGGATTCCCGATGTGGAACAGATACCGGCATTTGCCAGTCTCGGCCGGAACCAGGGCTTCATGTATGTCATACGCTCCGGCACAGCCGACCCGCTCCATCTCCTGCGGAAGCTCATGGCCGGGTGAATCGTAACGGTCAGCGTGGACAACCGTGCAGGACAGGGACTGTCCGCTCTGCACGAATAGTCTGAGTTTAAGCAGGCGTGGGCCTGCCGGGAAGGCGAAGGGGTCCTCCGCTGTGTGATATACGAATAACCGGTTAAGCATACTGTATAGTCTCCTTTTATGCCGCATAGAGCAGCTTCAGCAACTGTGTTATTATGACAGGTAGAACAAAGTTCGCCATTAGGGTGCACCATACCGTAAGGACGGGAGGGAAAGCAATGAAAGTTACTATTAAGGATATCGCCCTGGCAGCGGGTGTCGCGAAATCCACTGTATCCAAGGTCATGAACGACTCTCCCAAAATATCCGAGGAAACGAAGGCCCGGGTCCGGGACATCATCAAGCAGATGAACTATACCCCGAGCAGCATCGCCACCGGACTTGCCAGACAGAGCAGCAACACGATAGCTATCCTGATAGATATGTCCAAGGAAAGCGAGTTTCTCAATCAGTTCTTTTATAACATTATCGGCGGGGTGGAGAGCATCATTGGTCCTCTGAAATATGAGCTGACCATTGCCAATATCCAGCATGACCATGCGGAGGGGCACTTCCTGCAGAGGCTCGTGCTGAATAAGCGGGTGGACGGCATTATTGCCAACACCTCGGTGCTGACTCCTGATCTGTGCGCGGAACTGAACCGGCTTCATTTCCCATATATCTCCATCGGTGAGATCAACGATCCGGGAATCTGGGTCGATTGCGACAATGAGCTGGGCGGATTCATGCTGACCCGGCATCTGCTGGACCAGGGCTACCCGTCTGTGGCCTTCATCGGCGGTGAGAAGGATGAGCCGCTCTTTCTGCGCCGTGCAGCCGGCTATCAGCGGGCACTCGGCGAGGCGGGAATGGCTGTGGATAGCGGCTGGATCATCAATGGCCGGGCGGCCCAGGAGGATGGCTATCAGGCAGCCAAGCAGCTGCTGCAAAGTGCGAATCCCCCCGGCTCCATCGTCTGCATGAGCAACTTCTCCGCTTACGGTGTGCTTCAGGCGGCCCGGGAATTGAATATCTCCATTCCTTCACAGCTGGGCATTGCCACGTTCGATGAATATCCCTTGTCTCCCTACACTACTCCTCCGCTAACTTCACTCGATATGGATACCTTCCAGCTCGGCGCATCCGCAGGACGGCTATTGATGGATAAACTGGATAACAAAGAAGCTGCCGTGAGCGGACAACTGCTGGAGCCGGAGTTGATTCCCCGGTTATCTTCCAAGCGAAGCGGCGGGGCTGCTGCAGAATAACTAACGAAATAACAGAATAGTAGAGGGAGGAGGTACTCATCCCTATTTTCAAGGGAAACCGGTTTCCTTAAGCTGAAAATACCACGCCCCCTCCTCAATGTCAACGTATAATCATAGAAGCAGCGACAGACAGAAGAACCCTTTCCAGCACTGGAAGGGTTCTTTGCTTACCCGGACTCGCCCGAGCGGCGGATAAACCGGAGTACTTCATCCATCATAGCGGGACTCTCGCCGCTGTGGCAGACCATATGCCCGCTTTGCTCCATAATCAGCACCTGTCTGCGTTCCGAGGGAATCGTCTGCCGGAGATAGTCCGCACTTTTGAATCTCACCAGATGATCCCGCTTGCCCTGTACAATCAAGGTCGGCACCTCCAGTTGCGGATAGACCTCGAAGCTCTCACGAACCAGCCGCTGGAACTCCCGCGTGGCCTTCATGGGTGTAGAGCCCCATTTGCTGAGATAATTCCGCAGCATCTCCGGGCGGACCAGTGTGCGCAGAATCTCGGCCGGGTTGAGCGGATACACCGGGGTAGACAACAAGGTGAGCGACTGAATCCGGGAAGAATACTGAACAGACAGCTGCGATGCAATCAGCGCTCCGGTAGAGAAGCCGATCAGATGTACTTTTTCGGAGCTTGAGAATAGCTGCTTCAGTTCCTCCTCGGCGCTTAGCTGCCAATCCCCCCGGCTTGAATGGAGCAGTTCCCTTCTGCCGCCTCCATGTCCATGCAGGGTAAACATTCTGGACACATAGCCGTTAGCCTCCATATACTGTGCAAGCGGAGAAATCTCGTATTCGCCTCCGGTGAAGCCGTGTATAAACAGACAGCTCTCCATGCTTCCTCCTCCCCAATCCTCTAATTCATCCATTTATAGAAAAATAGACCTTAACCATCCTGAAGTCAAGTGGGCACGGTTCGGCCTCCTTGTAGCGACGGTAGTATTTTTGAGTGAGATAGAAGGATAATGTCTAGCGTGAAACATCTATAAAGGTGCTGAAGCGCCGGTCTGCTATCTCTCCCACCAGTTCAGGCTTAATGCAGATATAATCGTCCCGACTGCCGCGCTTGAAGAGCTTACGCTGATGCTGATGACATTGTTCGGAGGGACGATAATGCTGCCGGTAAAAGCCGGACTGAACACTCCCGGCGCAATCTGAACATTCGCCAGCACAGTGCCCCCGGAAATAGCTGCGGTGGAGGATTGGACCGTCATGCTGCTTGCGGCCGCGCTGGCCAGATTATTATTCACCGGCGTCACCGTGGACGGCGAAGATATCGTGCCTCCTTTGACAATGGTAAAGCTGCCAGAGATCGAGGTCAGCACAGAGGTGCCGCCGATACTGCCGCTGATCCGGGACAGATACAAGGTCCGCCCGCTGCCCGCAGGATTACTGATGCGCACTGAAATGACTGCCGAGAGAAGCGACAGCACGATTGTTGCCGAGTTCGAGGCATTCGCCGAGAATAATACGGCTGCCTGCGAAGCGCTGATCTCTGGCGGGGCGCTGATATCCGGTGCACGGAAGGTGTTCGTCATTTCCACATATACCGGCTGGTCATTGTCATTGATTACGTAGTTATTGGGCATGGTTCATCCTCTCCCCTTCCGCTCTAAAATTCCCACCAGCTAATATTGCCTGTTGCCGCAGTACTCCCTGACGCAATGGTTACCGATATCGTGAGCGAGTTACCAGGCGGCAGAATAATCCTGCCATCCATATTAAGGATGACCGGACCTATGGCCAGCAGCATCGACATTAATGTCGCCGGAGAACCTGTAGGCGCGGCCGTAGCGGTCCGGGCAGTACTGACGCTTGTGACCGCACTGCCGAAGTTATAGTTGACCGGGGTGACCGCCATGCCCCCCACCGTTGCATTACGCAGTAGTGTTAAGGTGACCGACGCTGTACCTGTACTTGCGATGATGCGGGAGATATACAAGGTACGTCCGCTGCCGCCCGGATTAGCTACCTGCATGACAAGCGGGGTGGAAGTACCCACCGTGGAGGCAAAAGGAATTCCAAACAATAAACCTGACATAGCGGCTCCCGCTTCAGGCAGAGTATCAATCCCGGGTGCAATATAGGTGTTAACCTGCTCGGTATACAGCGGCTGGCTATTCTGGTTAAATACAGTCTCATTCGGCATATTCTCACTCCTTCTGTCGCTCTAGCATATTTTCATAATATGCGAGGCTGTCCGGCAGGTTGTTTGGCGGCTGCGTATTTTTGCAGAGTTAACCCAGTCATTCTCTTAAAAGCTCCATATCCTAATATCACACCATTCGAATGGTCCTGCCCACCTACATGCTTCTCTCTATCAATCCGGCAGCCTATACATGCTTAAGGACCCAGACGACGGTTTGGGTCTTTTCATGAGCAGACTGACGGCAGAAATTGCCCACAGAAAGGATGACTCTATTTTGCCAAATTTCAGTTCATTTCAGGCGAACCCGGATAATTTGCGCACACTTATTTTTGGCCGGGACCCCTCGACTCTGATCGACCGGCCGCTAACCACGGATGCCAGCGGGAATCTGACCACCGTCATCTTGAACGGCACCATCTCTAGTGTACTTGGCGCAACGATCACTGCCGGTACATTAACATCTGCTGGTACAGTAACCAACATCCTCGGCGGTACCATTACTAGTGTACTTGGCGCAACGATCACTGCCGGTACATTAACATCCGCTGGTACAGTAACCAACATCCTCGGCGGTACCATTACTAGCGTGCTTGGTGCGACTATCACCGCCGGTACGTTAACCTCCGCTGGTACAGTGACTAATCTGCTAGACGGTACGATTACTAGCGTGCTTGGTGCGACTATTACTGCTGGTACATTAACCTCCGCTGGTACAGTGACTAATCTGCTAGACGGTACCATTACTAGCGTGCTTGGTGCGACTATTACTGCCGGTACATTAACATCTGCCGGTACAGTAACCAACATCCTCGGCGGTACCATTACTAGCGTGCTTGGTGCGACTATCACCGCCGGTACTCTATCATCTGCTGGTACAGTGACTAATCTGCTAGACGGTACCATTACTAGCGTGCTTGGTGCGACTATTACTGCCGGTACTCTATCATCTGCTGGTACAGTGACTAATCTGCTAGACGGTACCATTACTAGCGTGCTTGGTGCGACTATCACCGCCGGTACTCTATCATCTGCTGGTACAGTGACTAACCTGCTAGACGGTACAATTACTAGCGTACTTGGTGCGACTATCACCGCCGGTACTCTATCATCTGCTGGTACAGTAACCAACATCCTCGGCGGTACCATTACTAGCGTGCTTGGTGCGACTATTACTGCTGGTACGCTGAGTAGCGTAACCTCCATTTCCCAACGCAGCTTCGTTGAGCTGCCTACAACGGCAATTGCCACTTCGGATACCTATACGCCGCTGCCGGCCAACAATACCAGTGTCCTTGGCACCTACTCCTACTTCATTGTGAATACCGGAGCCAATCCGGTGAATACACGGGTCGAGATCAGTGCAGACGGAACCAACTATTTCGTCGATACGACCGGCGACAATCCGCTGCCAGCAGGTTCGGTAGACGTCATTGTGCCTGCCCGGTTCCTGAAATACACCCGCCTCTCCTATCAATCCGCCACGCCGGGTGCGGCTTCTACGCTTAATGTTATTTTTGATGCACAAGGAACGTAAGTATAATCTCCGTCATACGATGCAGGAGCCAAGAGTGCATGGATACCCATGTACTCTTGGCTGTGTGTTATTCCGCATCTACATAAGACGGCAGCAGCGCATATACATTCTTTTTTTTGCAGAATACACGGAGGAATTAAGTCCCGCGAAGGAGGAACGATCTTGAATCAATCTGCCAAACCTACACTAGGAGTACAGCTCATTGTCCACAATGAAGCCGAGCTGCTCCCCCGTTGTCTAGCCAGCCTGCAGGGCGCCGATGAAATCATCGTGGTCGATACCGGCTCAACAGACCAGACCGTGGAAATCGCCCGGAGGTACGGGGCAACGGTCATTGAAGCCCAGTGGAACCACCATTTCTCAGAGGCACGCAATACCGGTCTCTCCCATGCGGCCAGCAGCTGGATACTGGTCCTGGATGCGGATGAAATCCTTCAGACTTCCATAGAGTCAATCAAGGAGATTCTCAGGGGCAGCACAGCCGAAGCCTACACGGTGCGTATAGAGAACCTGCTGGGAAGCAAGCCGGAGGATCGTCTGTATCACCTTCCTGTGCGGCTGTTCCGCGGTGGGCAGGGCTATCTTTTCAGCGGACGAATTCATGAAAGTGTAGAGTCCTCTATTCTCACAAAACATGGGGCCGCCGCCATCGAGGCCAGCGCCATAGAGATTCTTCACTTCGGTTACCTGCCCCCGGTCATGAGCGCCAAGCATAAAATCAGCCGCAACGAGCATCTGCTGCGTCTTGCGCTTGCGGAAGAGCCTGACGATGTGTTCACCCTTTATAATCTGGCGGTCACCTGCTGTCAGGACGGACGGCTGAAGGAAGCCGCAGAACTTCTGCGCCAGAGTCTTACCCTCGCTCCGCTTCAGGCCTCTTACCGTCCCTCGATCATTCGCGATCTGTGCAAAATCGATCTGGCCGGCGGTCATGTAAAAGCGGTCGACAGCCTGCTAACCCGCGAACTGACACGTTATGGAGATTATCCCGACCTGCATTACATGCAGGGCCAGTCCTGGGAGAGCCAAGGATTATACGAACGCGCTGTCCAGTCTTACCAGCACGCCATAGATACCTCGTCTGCCCAGGCTCCGCGCAGAGCATACGTCACCGAACAGGGCATGGACAGCTTCCGCCCGCTGCACCGGATGGGGGCCATTTTCCAGCAGCTCGGGAAGCAAAAGGAAGCCGCGCAGCTGTACCATCGTGCGCTTCAGCAGCACTCCCTGTATCTCCCCGCTTTGGAGGGGATCGCCTCTGCTTTTCAGGAGCTGGAGGTGCCGGATGGAGAGATCGCCGCACTCTTGATACAGCTGACCGGTACAGCGCAGCGTGCTGCAAGAACCGCAATTATCGGAACATTGTATCGGCTGGATGCTTATACGGCGATTGCAGAGCTGCCGCCCGAAGTCTGCCCGCTGGAAGAGGACACCTTGCTGTTCCAGCTGTCTTCCTGGATCATTACCGGAAAATATCATACGTTCAGAAAGACCGCCTCCAAGCTGCGGGCTAACCCCACCCAGCTGTCACCCGATGGCCTAAATGCGGAGACTGTGCGGCAGCTCTGCCTGCTTGAGGCCATCTTAACCTGGGAGCTGGGCGGGAAGCTGCAGGAGGAGCTGTGGCTGCAATTATCTGCGGAGGTGCGTTCCGCAGTGCTTGAGATCGACAGGGAATTGTCTCCGGATTCCGCTGAACCGCAAGCAGAATCCACTTCCCCCGGAGACTCCCCGGTGTTGGCCGAGGTGATAAGGCTCGCTGTGAAACACCAGTTCATCGCACTGGGCAAGCGGCTGGTTGAACGGTTCCCGGCACATACACGCACTCTGGCAGAGGCGCTTTATGAGGAAGGCTGGCGTGCAGAGGCGGGGGAACTATTTATCAGCCTTGCAGACAGTAAAGACGCTTCAGGCGCAACCCTGCGGTATCTCGGAGAACTGCTCATCGATAAAGGGCATTATGCCGAGGCTGCCGGCTGGTACCGGGTTGCCCTGGGGGAAACCCCTGCGGACGATGCAGTCAGCACCGGACTGGCGCTCTGTTATCTGCATCTGGCGGAGCAGCGGCTCGCAGAAGCTGTAGAACGTCTCCAAGGAGTGGGGCAGCCGGCTCAGGGTCCGCTTCAGGAGGACAGGGCAGCAGTTGCCCAATCCATCGCGGTGCTCCGCTGCACTCCCTGGCATACGAAGTGGAATTACACCCAGCGGCAGAGAGGAGCGGATCTGAGCTTATGACCACGAAACCACAACAACCGCTGATTTCCTTGTGTATGATCGTCAAAAATGAAGCCGACAACCTTGCGCGCTGTCTCCGGAGTGTGCGCGGAACTGTGGATGAAATCATCATTGTAGACACCGGCTCCACCGACGCCACCCGCTCCATTGCCCGCAGCTTCGGTGCCCGGATTATCGATTACCCGTGGAACGGGGATTTTGCCGCCGCACGCAACGCCGGTCTGGCCCTGGCGCAGGGCACCTGGATTCTGGTGCTGGATGCAGACGAAGAGCTGGAGCCGGGGAGCCGGGAGGAGCTGCTGGTGTGCGCGAAGCATACGGAGTATGAGGCTTTTTTTGTGCGGATTCATAATCATCAGGGGACGGAGCGAGCTTCGCAGACTCTTACGGTCAACCCGATTCTCCGGATGTTCAAGAACCGCCTGAATTATCGCTTCAGCGGTATTATTCATGAGCAGATTGCGGCTGTCATTGTGCAGGAGACCCCGGATGCCGCGATGCATATGGGTACCGTCATTGTCCATCACTACGGCTATGCCGACGGGGTCGTGGAGCGGAAAGATAAAATCAGCCGTAATCTCGGTCTGCTGAAGCAGCAGCTGGAGCAGAGTCCCGGAGATGCTTTTCAGCATTTCAATCTGGCGGTTGAATATATGCGGCTTGGCGATTACGGGCAGGCGCTGGAGCATATCGGCACCTCGCTGAACCTGGCCGAGCCGGGTACCAGCTATGTTCACCTGCTCTATAAATACAAAGTCCGCTGCCTGGCGGTAACCGGTGATTACCCGGGTGCATTGGAGACTTGCGGGCAGGGAAGCACGCTTTTCCCGGATTATCCCGATCTTCACCACCTCAAGGGTACGCTGCTGCTACAGGTGTCTGCCTTAGCCGAAGCCAAGACCGCGCTGTGCCGGGCATTGAAGATTGGAGCCTCGCCTCCCCTCTACCATACGGAATCCGGGTTAGGCACCTATCTCACCCACACGCTGCTGGGGCAGGTCTGCCAGCAGATTGGCGAAGCGCATGAAGCAGCAGCCTGCTTCACCAGGGCAGCTCAGCTCCAGCCGGACCCCTGGCCGCTGATCCCCCGGCTCACGCGCCTGTTCAAATGCACGGGCCGCGAGCCGGAGCTCCACGGCTGGTTGGCCGGGCACCTGCCCGGCATCCTGACGGAGCAGCGCCAGGAGCTTATGCGCCTGCTGGTAAGGGATGGCTGTTACACAGCGGCTGCTGATATGCTTGAGGGCGGTATGGCGGCGGGAGTGATGGATGGTGCGGGAGCGTTAGGTGCGACGATCCAGAGTAAGGGAATGAATGATGCCGGACCGAAGGTGTCGCCTGCTGCTGATTTGTTGAAGCTGTTGCAGCGGGCGGAAGCAGCTTCCGCAGCTGAGCTGGGCTACGATGATATCACCATGCTGCTTAATCATCCTGCAGTTGCCCCGGCGGACCGGAACACCGTATCCGCTATGGCTGCGGCTGTGCAGCCCTGGATCATTTTAGCTGACAAAGTTCTGGCTACGCTCTTACCTTCGGCAATATATTCACCTGCGGCTGCGGCAGTGCGTCTTACTCTTCCGCTTCCCAGATCGGCCGATTAGTACATCAACAGATGATCCGAGTTACGATAGGTCTTAATTGTAATTGGTACAACTAAAACGCTGAGCGTTGCGGACACAGGATCGTTTATTTTGGAGAAAACGCATGATTCGGAAGAGTTACGGACTCCACAGCGCTTAAAGGCGGATCTGCTGTCCAAAATCATCGGTTAGAGAGACATTAGGGTCCTCTCAGTCCGCCACTCCGTAAAAAGTGCTGATTTTGGGGAAATAACGGCTCTCCAGTCCGTCAGGAGTATACCTGTTTGTGTTGCACTCCCACTTTTTCAATCAGATACTGTTAGAGAGGAGCTTACAGACCATGGATACTCCCGGAATCTCGCTCTGCATGATCGTCAGGAATGAGGCGCAGCATCTGGAGCAATGCCTGCGGTCTGTTCAGGGTATGGTCTCGGAGATCATCATCGCAGATACCGGATCAGAGGATAACAGTAGGGCTATCGCCCGCAGGTTCGGTGCCCGGGTGATCCGGTTGCCCTGGGAGCATGATTTCTCCAAAGCCCGTAATCATACCCTACAGCTGGCCTCCTATGGCTGGATTCTGGTGCTGGATGCAGATGAAGCCCTTGCTGACTGGAAGGTGGAGGCATTGGAGTTTCTGCTGGAATCGGAGCGTGCGGACGGGTATTTCCTGCCTTTTATCCATTACGTGGGGGAGGGCTCCAGGCGCGAATACGTGACAGACAATGTGTGCCGGCTGTTCCGTAATGATTCACGCATCTATTTTCGCGGGAGCATTCATGAAGAGGCGGCCTCCAGCATCTGGAGCCTCCCCGGAGGACATATCGCTTATGCCCGTCTGCCTGTCCATCACTACGGCTATCTGGATGATGAGCTTCAGCGCAAAAATAAAGCCAGCCGAAATCTGGAGCTGATCCACGCTGCTCTGCGGCTTGAACCGGACAGCGTTCCTCTGCGGTACGCACTGGGCACAGAATATTACCAGCAGGGACAATATCAGGCGGCGGCAGATCTTCTATTGCCACTATTAGAGGAAGCTCCGCCAGACTCCGGGTATACCCCTGACCTGTATCTCAAGACAGCCTTTGCGCTCCAAGCGGGCGGGCGGCCTGCGGACGCGGAGTCTGTCTATCAGGCGGGGATTGGGCTGTACGCAGATTTCACCGATTTGCTGGAGAGCTATGCGGGGCTGCTCATGGAGCAAGGGCAGGTATGGCGGGCGTACCCTCTGCTGCTGCAGGCGCTGGACAGCGGGGATACCGCGCACAAATACCCTTCCTCCTCCGGAAGCGGAGCCTACCGCACCCGCGTATCTGCTGGACGGGTCTGCGAGCGGCTCTTCCTCTACGAGGAAGCCATGGAGCATTACAGGCAGGCGACCGGCTGCTCGCCTGACGATCTTGCCGCTTGGGAGCAGCTGGCCACGCTGTGCCTGCTGTCCGGGCAAGCGGAGCAGCTGACGGTGTTCACGCGTCAGCTGCTCCCTGCCCTGCCCCGGCGAGTGCTGAGCAGGCTGGTGCCTGCCGCACTCAATGCCCGCGCCGCCCCATGGCTGGCGGCGCTTCTCGCAGCACCGCATCTGCCGGAGAATATCCGGCAGGTGCTTCAGGTGCTGCTGGGGACGCTGTTCCGGGACCCGGAACAGCCCGGGGCTGCATCCGCCGAGCTTGCGCGGATGCAGAGAGATGCGCCGGATAACCCTTGGGTATCCGGCTATCTGTGGGCCCTGTCCTGCCGCAGCGGCGGAATCGCTGCGGCAGGATGCTCCACTCGTCCCCCTCATACCGGCAGCTTGGCCGATTCGGAACACCGCGCAGACACACCGCTAAGCTTTGCAGATTATTCTTACGCAGCACAACTGCTCCTTCAGGCAGGCGCTTGGGACACATTGCTCCTGCTTGGCAGACCCTTCGGCACTATACGCTTTCTCTGGAGCAAACTTCCTCTGCCGCTGCTGCGAGGACTACTGGATGCACCTGTTTCATTTAGAATGCAATGGTGTGCGGATTACATCGAGCAATCACAACGCTATAGCCTTCCTGCTGATGCTGCGGAATGGCTGCTCTATGCAGCCATCGCCCAGTCTTGCGGGCAGGTCCCGCAGCTTACGTCTGCCGATGAACAGACACTTCGCCAATCCGGGAGCATTGCTGCAATCACTGGCCTCAGTTATTACATGCTGCTTCTTGCGGCGGAGGTTCACCCACAGGGCAACCTCCCCCCTATAGGCAGCATTCCGTGGCTGCTGCTTGTGAAGTCTGCGCTTCAGAGTGGGGATGACAGAGATAACAATGTCTGAAGCTGCGCTAGACTTCACCCCTCAACTCAATTTAAAAAAGACCTTGAGGATCGCAGTCCCAATGTCTGGAAACTTTTACCTCATACTTCAATTATTATTAGTCCATCTAGGTACGATTCTATTGAGTAGGACAGCAACCAAGCCCCCTAATCCCCCCACTCCACCAACCGGGGATGCTCATCCAGAATGGAGCGGTATTGTTCCAGGCTTCCCCATTTGCCCTCGGGGTCGAGCTCCAGGTAGCGGTCGTACTTGTTGCGCAGCGCGTCAGGCTCGAGGGCCCAGCCATAGTGCTTCACCCGCAGCTCGGCCAGGAAGCCCGGCAGCACCGCATACGATAGCGGCAGGCGGGGGACATGATGATCCATCTGCGGGGTGAAATAGTAGAAGCCGGGCAGATATCGCACCAGCGTGCGTGTATGCTTCGTATGAAGGTTCCAGAGCTCATCTTCCCGGTAATGGGTCGTGCCGCCCCAGAAATCATACATCCGGAAGGCCACCCAATCGTAGACATCCTGGTCGATCAGACGCCGTATTTCCTGCTTGGCCCGCTCTTCATAGAACTCATCGGCATCTACCGACAAAAGCCAGTCCGGCCGCGTGGATACCGCCAGATCCCAGAGCGTCTGGCGCAGCTCCCATTCCCGCCCGAAGAGGGAGTGCTCCAGCGTCACCACCTTGCTCACCTTGGCAAAAGAGCGGCACACGCGCACCGTATCATCCGTGCTGCCGTCATCCACAATGACGATCTCATCGGTAAATCCGCTCAGCTCCTGCAGTACCTGCTCCAGATACCGGCCGCTTTCATTGCGCACCTGCATCATCGCTGTCAGCCGGTTGCCGGAAGCCTTGCGCAGCGGTTCATTCCTGTGGTCAGCCACCCGCAGCCCCTCCTCTTAACTTCTGCACCGCTTCTTCCAGATCTGCCATTTCGGCAAAAAGCTGCCGGGCCCCCTGATCCGCACCCGCGCAGCGCAGGAAGCTGCGGATAGCCTCATGGCGCCTGCCGTACAGGAGATGCAGGGTCCCCTCAATCACAGACATCTGCCCGGCAATCCGTTCTGCCAGCTCATCCGCAGAAGAAGTCTCCCTTCCCGGGCTTGCTCCCTGCATATTCCCCACTTTTCCTTCCGTGCTTTCGGCGGCGCTGCTGCTTCCCGTATCCCCTGCCTTCCCCGCCAGCTCCTGATGAAGCTGCAGCGCCTTCTCCCACTGGAAGGTGGCGGTATAATTGTGCAGCAGCCGCTGCTTTGCCTCCGGCCCAGGCAACTGGCCCAATAGTTCAATGGCTGCGGCGTAGTCTTCATTCACTGTCATAAGCTCTGCACAGAGCAGCCCCTGCTGGACCTCACCCCCGTGCAGCCATAGCTTCATCTGCGTAACCCTTGCCCGCTCCTCTTCAGTAAAGGCCGTAATCTCATACTGCCGGAGTGCAAGCGCAAGATTCCCCTTTTTCGCTTCCATCGCTGAGAAGAACCGGTAATGTGAATGCAGACACTCCGTATAACCATGCAGCAGCATCAGCTCAAAAGATTGGGCCAGAAGCTGCGCAGCTGTCTCATCTCCTTGCAGATATAAATACGAAGCCGCTAAATAATACACCGAAGGCTCCCCGGGCAGCTTGGCGCACATCGAGAGATAGAAACGGGTACGGAGCCTGCGCTGGATATCCAGATACGACTCCCCGTCATCCACCGAATCAGGTGACTGCCATAATTTCGTCAGTGCCCTGTTCCAGATCGCTTCAGCATCCGAGAGAAAATACAGCCGCTCCCCCCGGCGGAGAAGTCCGTAGGACACCGGCTCATCTCCATTCAGATAGACGATTTGGCCCCGGCGCAGATTCTGCTCCAGATAGATCCGTTCCGAGGAGGTGCCGGCAAGATCAGCCAGCGCTCCAAGAGACGCACTATATTTATCCCACAGCGCAGCATCCTCCCCAGCTGGACAAGACTCCAGCAGAGCCACAGTATAAGCCGGCTGTAGAGCCAGCACATCCGGTAGCCAGTAAGGCGATGAGACCAGCAGCGTATATTCCTGGAGATTCAGTTTGTACAGTTCCGGCAGAGTCACAGACCTGACCTGGCTGCTCCGCTGCTGGACCGGGGTCATTGCTCCGGTGAAGCAGACCTCCCCGCGCTCCGGAAGGAGCTCCAGCATTCTTTTATACTCATAATCCTCCCAAGCCGTGCGGCTGAGCACAATATAGTTCATAAGCGGCCCTCCCCCGGCATGGCTTCATCAAGGCTGCCCGGTCCAGCGCCCGTTGCTGCTGTCTCTCCTGCATAATCTATAGACAACCCCGGGTCCGGCACAAGCTCCAGACTGCGGAGATGGCCCTCCCGCTTCACAATCCTCCCCGGTGTTCTTCCGCTTCGGTGTGCAATGCGTTCAAGCGGAAGAACCTGCGGAATCCCTTCGCTTGTGCGCGGCAGCCCGGATTCTGCAGCATTATCATCTGAACTGACCATCAGATCCGCCCGGCTATGCTGAAGAACCCGAACCATTCTCTCCACATAGCGGTTATCGTACGACGCGGAAGCCGATAAGTAGACTATGATCTCACTGCCGTAAAGTGCCGAAATATTCTCCAGCGCATGCAGCCAGGCCTTCTCGCCGTGAACGGTAATAACGGCATCCCGCTCATGCACCGGAAATTCCGGAAAAGACTGACTCCAGCTGTCCCTCACCCACACCCAGCGGATATTCCCGTAGCTCTGACTCTCCTGAAGCATCTGCTGCCGTTCGCGGGAATCCGCCGCCGTCCAGTTCTCTTCAAAATACACGACCGTTGTAACCAGCGCAGCGGCAACCGTATCCCGGCTAAGCGGAATGACCGGCTGCTGAGGGCAGGCCTTGAGATCACGGGGAATCTGGAGCGTACCCGCAGGGGAGGGAGTGCTGTGCAGATTCCATTTTTGCAGATAAGCCTGTTCCCCCTTCCCCCGGACTTCACTGCCGCCCCCCTTCACACTGTCCGCTTCCAGCCTATGCAGCACATGAACATACCCCGAGTCACTGCGCGCAAGCTCCGCTCCCAGCATCCGGGCCCGCAGACACCAGTCCGCGATGATCAGGCGGCGTTCGCCCAGAGAAGCATCGAATCCGCCTACCTTCAGCAGCAGCTCTGTGGCTATAAGCAGGCAGGAACCGGTTAGAACCTCCGCATCACTCCATTCCCCTTGCTGTTTCTCCTGTGTATGGGCCGTGTAAGCAGACAGCTCAGTATATCCGGCAAAATGCAGCTGCCGCTGCCCGTCTCCCCGCTCCGTGGAGGAGCAAGGAGCCACAACTAACACCGCAGGATCATCAATCGGCGGCCATAGCAGATGCCCTAGCCAGCCCGGAGCCACCATGACACAGTCCTCCAGCAGTACAGCAAAAGAGGTCTCGGCATAAGCCAAGGCCTCATTCACCCTATACTCACCCTCGCTGCAAGGCAGAAACCGCATTCCCGCTTCCCCGGAGAACTGCTCCGACAACGCTTGCAGCGGAAAATCAGCGGTCATGGCAACCGCAGTCACCCGCACCGCTGGCCCGGAATGCTGAAGCAGCAGCCGCAGGCACTCCCCCGACCACGGCGCATGCCGCAGCTCCACCACCAGCGTAATGCCTCCCTGCACCGGCAGCGGCAGCAGACCTTCCCGTTCCAGATAGCTGTACCTTGCAGCCAACCGCCCGGTACGGTCCGCTTGTGCAGCATCCCAAGCCTTCCCCGCACTCCGGTCCTCCATCGCTCCATAAGACACCCGGCATCACGCTCCATTAGTCAAACTATGCTGTCTATAATGTATGAGCGTAATCGGGCAGGTATCCCTGGTGACACTGTTTTCTGCGAACCAAGTTGCATATCTCCAGGCTGCACGCTCCTGCTCAGCTCCAAGCCGCAGACATCCTTACCAACTATCCGTCATTCTTACCGGCTTGATAACGCCTGCACCGAATTCCAGTCTGTCGATGCATAACATACGATTGCCCGGCTCACGGTCTCCGATAATTCTCCGGTGATAGACAATCAGCCACTCATCCCGCGCGGGCAGATGCAGATATCCGTGATGGCCGGGGCCTTCCGCCACCGGCTCCTGTCTCTCCAGAATCGTCCCGTGGTTCGCGAAAGGTCCCAGCGGACTTACGCTTACACCATAAGCGACCCGGTAGGTCCCATTGGTCCACCCGCCCATTGACCACATCAGATAATACAGGCCGTCCTTCTTGATCATACACGGCCCCTCCACATAACCCGGCGGAGTAATGGCCCGGATGACCTCTCCGTCCGGGAACGGAACAAACCCCGTCATCTCCTCATTCATCCGGGCCACATTGCAATGCCCCCAGCCCCCGTAATACAGATAGATCGCACCGTCATCATCCTTGAACAGATGAGCATCAATCGGCTGTGCGCCGTGAATGAATCTGCCGATCAGCGGCTGGTGGAGATACCCTCTGTAAGGGCCTTCGGGAGCATCCGCAACAGCAATCTCCAGCCCGCCGGCTTCGCCGTCCTTCTGGATATCGTTGGAGGCAAAGACCAGATAATGATGGCCGTTATGTTCTATCTGGGTCGGAGCCCATACCGCTCTCCAGATCCAGGGGAAATCCCCCATTTCGATGATTCCCTCGTGGGTCGTCCAATGAACCAGATCCCCGGAACTGAAGGCATCCAGATTCATCTGCCGGGTATATTCCGTAAAAGATCTGGTGGCATACACATAATGCCTGCCCCCATAAGTTCTGGCCTCCGGGTCTGCATACCAGCCCGGGATCACCGGGTTCGTAATTCCGCGCAAGCGAATCTCCTCCTTTGCACTGCACTAGCGAATTCAAAACCTGTACAGGCCGCTTCCTTCCGGTTCCCGAATCCAGACCTGCATGAAACCGGGCGCTCTGTTGTCCCAGGCATAATAGGGGATGAACCTGAGCGGCCTGCCGTCTTCATCCCGGCTATGCAGCACCGTTACCCCGCCCAGCAGCTCCGGCAGGTGCTCCACCCGGAACTTAGCCCCGGCCGGAATGGAGAAGGTATCATAGGAACGCCCGACATGGTCCGCCTGCTCCAGACAATACACAACGGGTCCCCGCTGCATGGCAACCCGCCCTCTGTCCGCCTCCACCTCCGGCTTGGCCCGTACGATATTCACGGGCATATCCAGCTCAAGCACAACCTTATCTCCCCGCGTCCAGTTCCGGTCCAGCACCAGATACCCTTGATCGGTCAGGGCTTCGGGGCCGCCGATACTGATGCCCCCAGCCTCCAGCCGGTATCCCCTGCACCACTGCGGCACACGCAGCCGGATACTGAAGCGGGCATTTGCAGCAGGATTCACTTCAAGCTCAATCCGGCCCTTCCAGGGATACCGTGTACTTAGCTTCAGCCTGACGCCCAGCCCGCTGCCCAGCACCAGCTCCGCTTCGTTGTTCATATATTGATTCACCGCCAGGCCATCCTCTGTAACTGCATAGGCGTACTGGCCCAGGGATGGCAGAAAACGGGCCAGATTGGTCGGACAGCAGGAGGTTTCAAACCATGGGACACGATGATGCCCGCCTTGGGAGGCCAGCGGGTTCTCATAGAAATATTGATCCCCCGACAGGGAGATGCCCGACAAAGCGCCATTATACATTTCCCGTTCTACGACATCGGCATATTTACCGTCCCCGAACGTCAGATTCATCCGGTGATTCCAGAACACCATGGCAATGGCGGCGCAGGTCTCGCAATAGGCTGTCTCATTGGGCAGGTCATAATCGGAGGTGAAGCCTTCATTGTGCCTGGACGGCCCGATGCCGCCCGTTACATACATGTTGCGCTCCACCGTATGTGTCCAGACCCGGTGCAGAGCCTCCGCATAAGCAGAATCTCCTGAAGTATGGACAATATCCGCCATGGCCGTATACAGATACACCGCACGGACGGCATGGCCGGTGACCTGCTTAATCTCGCGGACGGGAACATCGTCCTGACAATAGGCCGGTCCCCATTCGGGATTGTCCCAGATCGCGCCCGAGCCATGGCCATGACCGCGCTCCTCCAGCAGCCACAAAGCCAGCTTCCAGTAGCGCTCAGTCTGCGTGGCGCGGTACAGCTTCACCAGCGCCAGCTCGATCTCCTCATGCCCTTCCACCCAGTGCCGCTTGCTGGGGCCGAACACCCTGTCATAATGATCGGCCAGGCGGCAGGCCACCTCCAGCAGCACACGCTTGCCGGTGGCTTCATAGTAGGCAACCGCCGCTTCGATCAGATGGCCGCCGTTGTACATCTCGTGCTTCTCCATGTCCGTCCACTTACCCTGCGGATTCTCCAGGGTAAAGTAAGCACACAGATAGCCGTCTTCTTCCTGCGCAGCCGAGATGAGCCCGATGATCCGGTCAGCCTCCGCCTCCAGCGCCGCATCCCGCTCCGACATCAGTGCATAGGCAACGCCTTCAAGCACCTTGTAGACATCTGAGTCGTTATAATATTTGCCTTCGTAATGCCCCTCCAGCAGTCCTGCGGCCTTGGCGAAATTATTGATGCGGCCGGTCTCCTCACATTTGGACAGGCAATCCGGCAGCGTGGTCTGCCGGAGCACCTTCAGGCGCGGCCTCCAGAACTCGTCATTGATGGTTACACGGGTGAAGGACACGCCTTGCCAGGCATGAATCTCCGCTTGTTGCTCTGCCATTTCTGTTCCCCGCCTCCTTTATCCTTTTAATCCCGTTAAGGTTATTCCCTCCAGGAAGTAACGCTGTCCGGCCAGAAACACAATGACGCAGGGCAGAACGACGGTCGCCGAGGCCGCCATCAGCAGATCCCACTGCGCGGTATAGGTGCCCTGGAACATTTGCAGGCCCAGAGCGAGGGTGAAGAGATGGTCGCTTTTCAGATAGATCAGCGGACCCATAAAATCATTCCAGGAGGCCAGGAAGCTGAACAAGGCCACCACGATAATCGCTGAACGGCTTAAGGGAAAGATGATCCGGGTATAGATCCGCCAATAATTCGCCCCGTCCACATAGGCGGCTTCATCGAAATCGCGCGGAATGCTCAGATAGAATTGCCGGAGCAGGAAGATGTTGAAGATTCCCCCGCCGAAGTAAGCGGGCACAATCAGCGGATACAGCGTATCGTAGAACCCCATTAACTGCCAGCCCAGAAAGCTTGGGATCATCGTCACCGCTGCCGGCAGCATCATGCTGGTCATTAGGAGAGCGAATACCGCATCCCTGCCCTTCCATTGAATCCGTGAGAATCCGAAGGCTCCGATGCTGCTAGTGATTACGGTTCCCACCAGCACGGTAACCACGATGATGAGCGTGTTCTTGAAGAAGACATCGAATGGCAGCACCGTAAGTGCCTTATGGAAATTGCCCCATTGAAACGGCTTCGGTATCCATTCGGGGGGCATGGTGAATATCTGCGATAAATTCATCAGCGAGCTGCGGATCAGCCAGACAAACGGAATGATGAACATACAGGAGATCAGGACCAGTGCCCCGTAACCTGCGGTAAGTGAAAGCTTCGATGGCCTCAAGCCCGGTCCCCCCCTTCGTAATACACCCATGACTTCGAGGTTCTGAAGACGATGAAGGTGAAGAACAGAATAATGACGAACAAGATCCAGGCCAGCGCGGACGCATAGCCCATCTCGGCATCCCGGAAGCCCGTTCTCCACAGATAAAAGACATAGAAGAGACTCTGATTATTCGGCCCGCCCTGCGTCAGAATATAAGCTTCATTGAAGACCTGAAAGGACCCGATAATGGTCATGATGGTATTGAAAAAGATCGTGGGGGTGACCATCGGCACCGTCACATGGCTCAGCTTGCGGAACCAGCCGCCCCCGTCCACCTCAATCGCTTCGTAATACTGCCGGGGGATGCCGGATAGTCCGGCGAGGAAAATAATCACCGTGCTGCCGATCCCCCATAGCGTGGTAAGTACGACCGAGGGGATCACGCTGCCTTCGCCGTACAGCCAGTTGCTGGTCGGCAGATGCAAGCGGCTCAGCAGCGAATTGATGAGGCCAAGATCGGGGTTGAGCAGCCACATCCAGATCATGGCCGAGGCCACCGCCGGAACAATGCTCGGCAGGTAGATGATCGTACGGAAGATAGCCCTTCCCTTTACATTGAGATTCAGCAGCAGCGCAATCCCGAAGGAGAGGAGAATCACCGCAGGTACACGCAGCACGACGAAATAGAAGGTGATCCCCAGCGATTTATAGAACAGCTCATCTTCACCTGAGAACAGCCGCATGTAATTATCCAGACCGGTGAAAGCGGTCTGCTCTTTGAACACATTATAGTTAGTCAGGCTGAGCACCAGGCTGGCGATCATGGGACCCAGCGTAAAAATGGCAAACCCAAGGATGGCGGGAGCGGTGAACAGCAGCCCGTAGAACATTCCTTTTCGCATACTGGCCTCCAGTCTATTCCTTGATATCGCGGCGTCCCTTAATCTGGGCCTGGACCTTTGCCGCGATGGAGTCCATCGCTTCCTGGGCAGTCTGCTGGCCGAGCCACACCTTATCCAGTGCAGGATTGACCAAGTCCATAATATTGTTGAAATTCTTCACATAGCCGGTCGGAGTCTGATGCCCTTTGGTCAGAATCACATCGACAATGGCTTCCTTATAGCCGGACGGTCTGGCGTCCAGATTCTCCGTCCATTTGGCCAACAGCGCAGGATCGGTATACCAGTCCTTGGGAGACGGCATCCAGGTTCCGGCGGTAAGCATGTCAATGGATGCTTCAGGATCAAGCAGTGCCTTCAGCAGCTCCCAGGCCTCCTGGGGATGCTTGGAGGATTTGAAGATGGAGAACATGCCGCAGACGACAGTGGTAACCGGCTCTTTCATCACTGGCATGACCCCGACATTGAAACTGAACTTGGATTGGGCCAGGCCTGCACTTGCCCATTGTCCATCCACTGTCATCGCTACCTTTTTGGTCTGGAGCGCCACATTCGTCGCTGGAATGTTCTTGGACTGTACTGGTGAAGGAGAGACATGGTGGACATTCATCAGATCGGATATTTTCTGGAGCGCCTCCACCGCCTCCGGCTGGTTCAGCCCGAAGGTTTTGCCGTCTGCAGAGATGAAATCCCCGCCGTTGGAATAGATGAAGTTGCTGTATACCCCCCACCAGGTGGAGATGTTTGCTCCATATTGCTTGATTTTTTTGGGATCGAAGTCCGGGTCTGCCGCTGTTTTTCCATTGGTATCCACCGTCAGCTTCTTGGCCACCTCAACGAATTCATCCCAGGTCCAGGCATCCGCCACATTCGACGGAGGAGGTTCAATGCCGGCGTCCTTGAAGATCTCCTCATTGTAGAACAAGGCGAAGGATTCAGGTCCGGGGCCGATTCCGATCACATTGCCCGGCTCCAGGGAATAGGTAATATTAGGAACAAGCGTATCGGGACTAATCTCGGTATCCGTATCCAGGAATTCCTGAAGATTATAGAATTTGCCCTGCTCCGCCATCGGAAAAGCAATCGTACCCGACTCCATCATGGCGATGTCAGGTACATCATTCCCGGCGACCATAGTCGTCAGCTTGGTATCATAATCAGCGGCAATATGCTGAAGCTCGACCTTAACGCTCGGATGCTTGGCCTCGAAATTCTGAATCGCTTTTTTATAAGGAGCCACTTCCTCCGGTGAGCCCCAAACAGTCATCCGCAGCTTAATATTCTCCTTCGATCCGGAATTCCCGGAAGATGCGGAAGTGTCAGGGCTTGCAGTATCTGACTTCGAGCACGCAGACAGCACAGCGGCAAGCATCAGAACCAGAGCCAATGTGATGAAGACTGATTTCCTGGGTTGCGACATATTCGGAAGCCCCTCTCGATTTATAAGTTCAACGGGTTCATAGCTGCAGTCTATGATGCCTTTATTATAAAATATAAGATAGCGCTTACATAACCCTAATCTCTTTGGATTGGTGGACCAGGATTGGCTTATAGCGGCAAAGTAATCACTACCTTCGTGCCTGTTCCCGGAGTTGAGAAGATGGATATCCCGTACTCGCCGCCGTAGGTCATCTGAATGCGGTCAATAGTATTCTTGATGCCCACGGAGGAAGATTTCTGATGCAGAATCCTGTGTACCGTCTCCGCACTCATACCACGGCCGTTGTCGGCCACCTCATAATACCGGGTTCTGCCGTTAATCCAGCCGCGGATTCCGATGAGTCCGCCAGAACCGGTCTGATCGAAGCCGTGAAGAATCGCATTCTCCACAAAGGGCTGGAACAGCAGTCTCGGCACATCGTACGCTAATAGCCGCGGGTCCATATCATACTCCACGGTGAACTTGTCCTCGAAGCGGATCGACATAATATAGAAGTAATTACTCATCCAGCTCATCTCTTCGGACAACGGTACGGCGTCCCATGTCTTCCGGGAGGTATAGTGCAGCATGTTGGACAGGCAGACAAGCATCCTGCTAAGCTCCTGCTGATCGTTCTCAATTGCCGTCCAGTTCATCACATTTAGCGTATTGTACAGGAAGTGCGGATGCATCTGCATGTTGAGCGCCTGAATCTCAGCCTCCTTCTCCTTCAGCTTGATCTCGTAATTCTCCGTCACCAGCAGGTGAATCCGGTCATTCATCCGGTTGAAGCGCTGCGTCAGCACACCGAACTCGTCATGGCTCACCACATCCACGCGGGTCTGGAAATCGCCCTCGCCTACCGATCTCATCGCGCTGAGCAGCCGCTTGATGGGCTTAGTGATTTTACCCGCAATGAAATAAGCGAAGATCAGAGCTACAATCCCCATCACTACGGCCAGTACGGTAATGGATGTCCGGATCACCGGCACCAGGGTGCTCACCAGCCCCGCCTCCGGTATCCACACCACAGACATCCAGCCGGTCACCTCTGATCGGTCAAAGCAGACGATCACCGCTTCGCCGTCCAGCTTCATTCTCCGTGCCCCGCTGTTCTCCCGCTGCAGCTCGTCCAGCCCTGCCTCCTTATAGATCTGTGCAACCTGACCCGCCTCACTGCTGGCGACTACCCTGTCCTGCGGATCAAGCACCATGTAGCGCGAGTTCCCCGGAAGGCTGTCTGCATACAAGGATTTAAGCACCTCGGATTTGAAGCTTATGGCAAGTACGGGACGTTCCACTCCGGCATCCATTTTGGCAAGCTTCGTATTGCTCAGATAGGTGAAATCCAGCAGACGTGTAGCCGAGAAGAGATAACGGAACTCCAGATTTCCGCCTTGCAGATAGGGCTGGTTGAACATGGAAGCGAACTCATAAGTCGGTATCCACACCAGCTTCCCTCCCGCCTGCCGGGCCAAACGGTATATATCCGATTGCGTCGGTTCTCCTTGAGGCAGGGGTTGTCCGAAGGTGAAGTAGGAGGTCCATAGCTGGTAGGCAAAGATATCCTGGTTCTGGGAAAAGGTTTTGCCGAGCACGGCCGTCACCTGCCGGTCGGCTGCAAACAGCTCCGCTTCATTCGTGGGGTCCAGCTGGCTAAAGATGCGGAACAGGTCCTTATCGAGGAACAAGGACATGCTGTTCTGGTCCACGATCCGCAGCTTGGTGTCCATAACTTCATTATTCTTCCTGACAATCTCATACACATTCTTCTGCGCCTGCTCTGTGATAATCTTCAGGCTGGTCCGGTAGAACAAAGCCCCCAGAACGAGCAGGGGAATGGCGATCAGCAGAATATAGCTGGCCAGCAGCCGGTAACGGAAGGTGATCTTCATGCCTCACGTTTCCTTTGCGACAGCGCGTGCTTATAGGCTTTGGGTGACATGCCGTAATACTTTTTGAATACGCGGCAAAAATATTTCGTATCCTGAAATCCGCATTCCAGAGATACTTCATATATTCGGAGCGGCTCCCCGGCGAGCAGCACCTTGGCCCGCTTCATCCGGGCCGCCGTCACCTGCTCAGAGAACGTTTTTCCCGTCCTGTTCTTGATCAGTGTACTGAAATAAGAGGGGTTAAAATGGAAATGCTCGGCTGCCCGCTCCAGTGTAAGCTCCTCCTTCATATGCTGCTGTATCCAGCTTAGGCATTCAGCGATCATGCTCTCCCCCTGATCCTGCCGGGATACGGTTAAGGCCAAATGCGCTTCCCGGAGTGCCTGCCCCAAATGGGCCACCAGCTCCGGGTACGATCGGCATGAGCGGATAAGCATCGTAGCCGTACTGGTCAGCTTCTGCTGCGCTCTCTTATCCAGAATGTCCTGATGCTCACTCCGGACCTGCAGCAGCATAAGCGATGCCTGCTCCTTCAGCAGCATAGGGCTGGCATGTCCACCGTCCGCAAGCTGGCAGAGGGCTTCCACACAAGCTTCCAGAACAAGCGCAGCATCATCCATTTTCAATGCCTCATAGACCTTGCTCCAGTCAGGAACGGCCTCACGGGAAGAAGACCTGATCTCATCTGAAAACAGCAGCCCCTGCCGGAAATCATAGAAATTGTAGCTGTTGGCCGTTCTGGCCGCCAGATAGGACCGCGGCGCTTCCTCCCGGAGGGAACGGCATTCCGGGCCAATCCCATGGGTAAGCAGTCCGGTATGCGCCCAATCCGCCGCCAAGGACTGGGTGATGGACCGGGCATCATCCCGCATGTCTCCGGTAAGAGCTTCCAGGCTAATCAAGGTAACGGCAGCAAAAGGACCGTCCTCCGTCATCCCGCTCAAGGGAATCGTGATGGCTTCCCCCCACCTGCCCCAGGCCTGCTCCAGAGCACGGATGAACATGCCGCTGTCCTGCCTCTCCCCGCTATCCTGGCAGGAGTTCAGCTCCGAATACACAGCGACACCACTCTCCCGCAGCCAATCATAACCGTTCAGCTCCGCCAGCTCGGCCAAGGACGCACTGCCGTTCAGCCAGGACAGCATGAGCCGGTTCAGGTAGGCGGAAGAAGCGAGCTTAAGCCGCTGCTGCATTTCTTCCTCTTCACGGCGCTGCCTCTGTTCCGCTGTCAGCAGATGGTCGATCCGGCTTAGGACATCCGCAACTTGGCCAATCTCCACCGGCTTCAGCAGGTAATCATAAGCCCCATAATGGACTGCCTTCTGCGCATACTCGAACAGATTGTAAGCGGATACCATTACAACCCTGGTCCGGATACCTTCAAGCTTAAGCCGTTCCAGAAATTCAAGCCCATCCATTCCGGGCATGCGGATATCCGTCAATATGGCCTCCGGGCGGTGGGCTTTCACCATTTCCATAGCCGACAAGCCATCCTTCACCGCCACCACCTGATCCTCCGGCCGAAGGCGTCCGATCAGATTGACCATCCCCCTCAGATGCCTGGGTTCATCATCTACAATCAATATTCTCAATAGTCTCAGCCTCCCCAGATTGGCTTACAGCCCCTGTCAGCCGCAGCGTTGCCCTTATTATAGAAGCCATTCCGGTTCATTCCTAGTGGATTCATATTGGAAAGGTGGATTTGAATACTTCCCTCATCGTCCTCATCGCACCAGCAGCCTGCCAACTAATTCCGAACTTTATCCGCATAAGCCCGTACCAACCTCTCCGGCACAAAAAAAAGGACCCCCATTCAGCCATTAAATGACCACAGGAGCCCTTACCCCGACCTTATCCCCGCTTCTCCCCTACTCCGCCCCTTCCCCAGCATTCCCGCCTCCCCCGGACGTATCCGGCGCATTGTTGCCGCCTGCTGCTGGCTCGGGGCTCTCCCCGCTGCCCGCATGTCCGCCTGCTCCGCCGGAACCGGAGCTGCTGTTGCCGCCGCCTGCTGGTGCGCTGTCCGCGCCGGTGCTATTCTTCTCAGTACTCAGTGAGGGGGCAGGAATCGCGATGCCCGGAGCGCTGCTGCCGTTCTCGCCGACAGGCTTGCCCTGATTGTTATAGTAGTACATCGGAACGTCACCGACTACCATCAGGTAGGAGACAGGTATCTCTGTATCCACCACCTGCGGCTCCATATCAAATGGAATGACGACGGCTACCTCGGTAACAATATGAATAAAGACTTCAACGAGAATCATATTGATTCCGGCATTCTGCTGCCTTGTGTTCAGCTCAACCTTCACTGCCCCCTGAGGCTCGACCTTGATCGGAATATCCGGACCATAGGAGGCAATCAGCGGACTGCCGAGCGCCTGCCCGAGCGGAATATATTCCGTCCGGTTGTGCAGCTCCTGCAGTGTGGACTGGATGACCTCGGCGGCCTGCGAGGTAATCCGCATATGCTCCTTGTAGTTGAGCATGAAGCCGGAGATTTTGCCGTTCTTGTCCGTCTTCCAGTCGATCAGCGCTTCTGCGTTCCCGCCATCCGCCACCTGGGACGTAATCGCCTTGTTAATCGATTCGGTTGCAATCTGCTTCACCCGGATCTGTGCGAGATGGAGAATCGGCGGCTTCAGATGCTGCTCTACATAACGAAGTCCCTGCAGCACCGCCAGAAGCAGCAGCAGGCTAAGAACGATCCAGAATCTGCCCCGTCTGCGCGGCTTCTGACCCTTGCCCCCGGCAGCTCCCTGCCGCTTCCCGTCCCTGCTGCCGAACAAGCGGAAGCCGCCGCCCCCGGACTTGCGCCAGACCCGCTGGCCCGGAGCGCCCGCTGCTCTCCCGGACGGCTTCGCTGCCTTGTAATCCGCTCCGCTCCCGTCCAGCCGGGCGCCGGACCTGGAGGGCTTAGCCACGAAGCCCCCGCTCCGCCCCCAGCTCCGGGCAGGCAGACCTGCGCCGGTTCTTGACGGCTTCGCTTCGAACCTTGCTCCCGAACCCGCGCCCGGCGGCCGGATTCCCGCTCTGGACGGTTTGGCCTTGAAAGCCTGGCGGCGCCCGTCCGGCCCCCTCAAGCCGCTTCCGCTGAAGTCCGGCAGGCGCAGACGCCCGAAGAGCGGTACGCCTGCGCTCCGTTTCCCCCATTTTCTAATTCTGCCCATGCCCTGCAGTCCCTCCCGACATTCCTGCGGTCAAGCCGCTCCCTGTATTAATAGGCTATTCGGCGCACACGCAAAATAACCCCACAAAAGTGAGGTTAGCCTTAAAGTGAAAAACCTAATGCCCCGCCCGCCTGTGCTTATCCTCCTGGAGATGCCCCCAATGCAGCCGGACAAAGATAGCGAGCAGAATCAGCATGAATACGCCATACCACAACAGAAATCCGTTCCAGTCCTCACGCGGAACAATGAGCGAGGAGCTGAGTGTACCGAACAGCCAGATGAAAGAAAGATTGCCGAGCACCGTCCCCCACACAAAAGCCGCCGGCTTCATCGGAGACACAGCTGACATCAGATTGATGATATTGCTGGGCACAATCGGAATCGTACGCAGCAGCACCAGGGTCCAGATGCCGTAACGGTCCAGATAGGTCTGCCATTTCTCATACTTCTTGAGCTTGTAGCCCCATTTGCGGTCGAACCAGTCGAAGAGATAACGCCGGAAGAGAAAATAGACAACTACCGCACCCAGGTTACAGGCCAGCCAGCTGACAGCCATCCCGCCGATCACTTCGAATACAGAGACATGGAGCACAATCAGAATCGCCAAGGGGAAAAATCCGAACAAGCTTTGCAGCACGGCAAGCGGAAAGGTAGCGAAAACAATATACGGGCCGCTAAGTCCAAGACTCTGCAGCAGCCAGTCAATCCAGGTATTGATGATCTCGGTCATAGAGCGCTCTCCTTTCCTGACTCTTAACAGCATGTAAAGGAACCGCTCATTAACGAAAGATTAATTGTTGAAGAAAAACACCCCTTGCGGGGTGTTTAAAAAACATCTAACTATTAGATTCTGCGACATAAACGTACAAGTTACAGAATTGTTGCTTATTTTCTCTCATCATAGCACACATCGGTCATCGCCGCCAGATCACTGGACCCTCCAGTTTTCACCTATGCAGAGATGCCGGCCGTCCACTCATTCACCTTGGCTTCATTGCTCTCTACCCATTCCTTGGCTGCTTCTTCAGGCGACTGTCCGCCTTGAATCTTGACCATAACCTGCTCCATATCCTCTGCGGTCCACTTGAATTGGCTCAGGAACTTGTGCACATCCGGCATATCCTCCTGGAGTCCCTTGCGGGCCATGGTGTGAATCTGCTCGGCTCCGCCATATACATTCTGCGGGTCATCCAGATACTTCAGGTCCATGTTAGCGAACATCCAGTGTGGAGTCCAGCCGGTAACTACAATCGGTTCATTCTTGTCAAAAGCCTTCTGCAGCTCCTGTGCCATCGCCGCAGACGAGCTCTCAAGCAGCGTATAATCGCTCAAGCCGTAGGCTTCGAGCGCTTTTTCCGTAGCCGTCATAATTCCGGCCCCCGGCTCAATCCCGATAATCGTCTGATTCAGAGAAGAGGCTACATCGGCATTCTTCAGGTCATCGATGGAGTTAATGTCCATATAGGCCGGAACTGCAAGACCCGTCTTCGTACCCTCCAGATTAACCCCTATATCCTCAATATCCTTGCCGTATTTCTCCAGATAAGAGGCATGCGTACTTGGCAGCCAGGCGGCTACCATAGCATCTGCGCTGCCGTCAGCAATCCCTGCCCACATCGGTCCGGCATCGACCTGCAGCATCTCCACCTTCACGCCGAGCTTCGTTTCCAGCACTTCCTTGACTACGTTAGTACTGGCGATCTCGGAATCCCAGGCTACATAAGCCAGCTTCACCGTACTGTTATTATTGGACGAACAACCCGCTACCAGAATTACTGCCAGCAGCAGCATGAGCAGCATGAGCGGTCTGCGCTTTATCGAATGAGTTCTTGTCATATTAATTATACACTCCTATCCTTGTTGTTTGGGTTTGAACAGCTTCTGGGTCAGACGATCCAGAAGGATCGCTATAATGACAATGGCAATCCCCGCCTCGAAGCCCGCACCAGTCTTGGCCTGCGATACCGCACGGTAGACATAGGCACCGACACCTTGAGCTCCGATCATCGACGAGATGACGACCATAGACAGTGACAGCATAATCGTCTGGTTAATACCAGCCATAATGGTCGGCATGGCGATGGGCAGCTGAAGCTTGAACAGCTTCTGCCCTGTCGTTGAACCGAAGGCATCCGCCGCCTCCACTAGCTCGGGCGAGACTTGACGAATACCCAGGTTAGTGAGCCGGATGGTTGGCGGAATCGCAAATATAATAGAAGCAATGACACCGGGAACAACCCCCAGCGAGAAGAATGATACGGCTGGAAGCAGATACACGAACGCCGGCATCGTCTGCATGAAGTCCAGGATTGGCGTGGCAATATTCTGGAAGGTCCGGCTCTGCGCGCATAGCACGCCCAGCGGAACCCCGATGACCACCGCCAATATGGAGGCTGTCAACACAAGGGCCAGCGACTGCATCGAAGGACCCCATAATCCAAGATTATCAATCAGGAGCAGTCCGACTACCGCAAACAGCGCCATCCGCCATTTGCCGATCCAGTAGGCCAGAGCGGCGATCAGAAGGGTCAGCACAATTGCGGGCAGGAAATTCAGCGCCGCATCAATCCCGCTCACCATTCCGCCGATCACAGCATGGATGAGATCAAATACAGGTCCGAAGTAGGTCGTTAACCAGTTTTCGATCCATTCTACGCCCTTTCCGAGCGGTATTTTGGGTAGATTCATGAACCAATTCCTCCTTCTGGAACCGCGTTACCGGCCAGGGCAGACAACACGGCCCCTTTGATCACAATCCCCTTCAGCTTCTCGCCTTCCCCCACTACAGCTACGGGCAGATGCGTCTCCGACATCAGCTCGAACAGATCGTTCAGCAGGGTATCCGGCTGAACCCGGGGAATGTCGCGGAGCATCACATCCAGGATGCTGCGGTTCTCCTTCAAGGCCTGTGAGGCATTATCCGCCGTCAAGAGACCCTGCAGCCGCATTTCATTATCGGCGACATACAAGCTGGAGACCCCGCTATCCCGCATGAGCTGCAGGGCTACCCGGGGACCGCGTTCCGGGCGGATCATTTCCGGCTGGCGCATGACATGGGAAGCGGTCAGTACCTTGGACAGATCAACATCCTCCACGAAGCGCTCAACATACTTGTTCGCAGGCTGGATAAGGATTTCTTCCGGCGATCCGATCTGGACAATGACCCCGTCCTTCATCAGGGCAATCCGGTCCCCGATCCGCAGCGCTTCATCCAGGTCATGAGTGATGAACACAATCGTCTTCTTCACTCTGGACTGCAGCTCCAGCAGCTCCTGCTGCATATCCTTGCGGATCAGCGGATCAAGCGCACTGAAGGCTTCATCCATCAGCAGGATGTCGGGATCATTGGCCAGACCGCGCGCCAGGCCGACACGCTGCTGCATGCCCCCGCTGAGCTGATCCGGACGGTGATTCTCCCAGCCCTTCAGACCCACAAGTTCCAGAGCCTCCATCGCCAGCCGAGTTCGTTTGCTTTTCTCCACACCTTGAACTTCCAGTCCGTATTCTGCGTTGGCCAGCACACTGCGGTGCGGGAACAGCGCGAACTTTTGAAAGACCATACCGATATTCTTACGCCGGAACTCCCGGAGCTGCTCGGGATTCATCTTCACGACATCCTTGCCCTTGAAGAGCACCTGCCCCCCGGTAGGCTCGATCAGCCGGTTCAATAGACGGACGAGCGTGGATTTACCACTGCCCGACAATCCCATAATGACGAATATTTCTCCTTCTTCAATGCTGAATTCGGCTTTGTTCACACCGACGGTCAGCTTGGCTTCCCGGGCGATTTTTTCTTTGGACCAGCCCTGTTCTAATAATGGAAGTGCCCGTCCTGCATCATGACCGAATACTTTGGTTAACTGTTTCACCTCTATAATTGCCATGGTGACCTCCTTCTCTCCCTTTTACTTTCGGGTTAACGCTACTGACCTAGTGTAACGGACTTACGAAAAAATACGCAAAGCTCATATTCGCTAAGAAATGAGTGTACAGTTTTAACTTTACGCACTTTACGTATAGTATACTCTGTTTAACGCCGGATTCCGTTCCGGATGAATTCTTTACTTCTTGCCGGGGATTTGATTACAATACACTAGGAGAGACATGCAGAATGTCAGCCTATTCCTCAGGAGGGACATCATGAACGATTTAGAGGGGCTTTTGCCCGAGCAAATAGAAAAAATCAGCAAAGCCCGTGAACGGGTCATCGACTCTATCGGCAAAAATATGGATTTATACGGCATCACCCTGTCCATTGGGCATTTATACGGTTACATGTATTTTAATGAGGGCCCGGTTACACTGGATGAGCTAAGCAGCACCATGGGCATGAGTAAGACCTCCATGAGTACTGGAGTACGTACCCTGCTGGATTTGAAGATGATCGATAAAGTCTGGGGCAAGGGCACCCGCAAGGATCTGTTCGAGGTGGTTCCCGACTGGCATCAGAACTTCAGCGATTACTTCTCTATTAAATGGAGAAAAGCAGTTGAAGGGAATATGACCGCCCTTAACAAATCACTCGCCGAAATCCGGCAGATGCAAACCGATTATGCGGACGAGCCCGACCTGTCGCGCCTGCTCCACACCGACGAGATCAAGATTGAGGAAGCTATCAAATATTACCGCTGGCTGCTGAAGCTGATCGAAGCGCTGGAGACCGGCAAGATCTTCGAATTAATCCCTAAAGAATAATATCAGCTATAGGCATTCAAACTATTCTGCCCAACCTGAAAAGGCTGTCACCAAAAGCCATGCAATGGCGCTTGGGACAGCTTTTTATATTTGGAGTTGAAGGAATTGAGGAGCAGGATTAACGTAAGCGCTTGGGTGGACGCTGCGTGAACGGACCGTTGTTCCAATCGCTGTTGTCCCCAGATTTGTTGATTCTCCTTAGCGGTGAAAATCCGGGGACAAAGGCGAACGCTGCCAAATGTATGTTGTTTTCCGCATACATTAGGGCCATAGGATGCTCTACCAGGAAACTATAGTTTCCATACAAGTGTCAAAACGGCCGCGACCCTTGAATCAAGGATCGCGGCCGTTGTCACATGCTATGGTGCTGTCTTTCGGCAGTTATACTACCGGCAGATCACGCCGTTTTTCTTTATTTTTACGGGTTCTCCACCAAAGTGACATCATCAATATAGATATGATTTCCTGCCTCGATGGCTGCATTCGTCTCTGCGCTGTTTCCGGGGTTCAGCCCCAGCAGAAAGACCAGATGAACACCTGCATCCGTTCCGCCGTTCATGGTGAAGGTGTAGCTGAAGCGCTGCATTTCGCCCGTTAATGCAGCGGCGGTTGTTTGCAAATATTTCGTATAATCCCCTCCAAAATGCTCGACGGCTACTTCAATCAGCCGGTTGATATCCGAACGTGCGCTGAAGTTCAAGGTGTAGCTTTTACCCTGAGCCAGCTTCAGATCCCTGTAATCTACCTGGGCGGCGTAGTTGGCAGATCCCGTGAAGGCCAACGACACCTCAAGCTCCCCATTCTGAACTGCAGCATTTCCGGCGCCCTCGAAGTACTGGGTCCAGCCCTTAAGAACCGGCTGCGCATCGAATGTGCCGTTATCCAGCGTGCCGCTGGCAGGTTCAGTACCCGGTCCGTCCGTTAACTTCCTAAGCACGATATCGTCAAAAGAAATCGTATGCGCCGTATGGTTCGCCGTCTGATCCTCACCCAGCGTCGCGCCGATCAGATAATTCAGCTTCAGCGGATTGCCGTTCGTCACACTGAACTGTGTGCTGTAAGCCGCCCATGTGGCAGTAATGTCGAACTTCGCCTGAGCCGCCTGGGCAGAGGTTCCGCTGTATTCCACGATAATCTGCCGGGGTACGGTAGACTTCGCTCTGAAGCTCAGCTCATAGGTTGCGCCGGCTTCCAGCGGAATCTTCTCCTGATAGAGCTGGGTGTGCCAGGCTTGTGACCCGGCCGCCGTGATCAGCACCTCCGCCGCTCCATCCACCACATGGAAGGACGAAGCTCCGCCTTCGCCAGACCAGGTAGACCAGCCTGAGCTGCCGCTGGTGAATGATCCGTTGACGACCAGATTGTTATCATTCGCCAATATCGTCTGAACCACACTAGCGTTGACATACCCCTCAGCTTCCACGGTAATGATATAGCTCCCCTCTGCCTGGAAGGCGGCAGGCTGAATTGTGATTGCTCCCGGCCCTACATGGTACAGCTCCGCCGCAAGCGTGGCGCCATTCACCTTAACAGACTTAATGCTGCCGGACCACTCTGTTTTCGGGATGAAGGCCAGCTCAATCGGCTGGGATACCCGGTTGGCTGTGGAATCTGCAAGCAGCTCCTGCGGCTTCGCCGGGGCGTCCTTGATCTCGAATCGCACATTGTCGATGATGATGTCATGACTCTGCGGAACACTCATTCCGCCTACCTTGCCAAGCAGGAATTTCAATGACAGCGTATCATTCGTACCCTGCCGGAATTCGAACCGGTGATGCTTCATCTCTGGTGTCAGCTCCACCGTCTTATCAATGGAAGGGGAATAGCTCGCATTCTCTGCCTTCACATTGATCTGCCGGGCCACGCTGGCACTGGCATCGAATTCAATGACATAATCGAGGCCCGCCGCTGCCTTCAGATTATTCTGGAAAAGCATCACCGAATACGCCTGATTACCGGTATTCGTAATGCTGAATTTCGCTGCTCCGTCCACCGCTGCCGCAGTGCTCTGGCCGCCGTCTTCTGTCAGCAGCCGCTCCCAGCTCGTAAGCCCGAAGCTGAAATCCCCGTTTAAGAGCGGGTAATAGGTCAGATCAGGATCATAATAGGAGCTGGTGCGTACCAGTACGAACTGGTCCAGCAGCACCGTTCCGGTGCCACCGCTGAGGCTTAGGACGAATTGTCCAAGGCGGTCGCTGGCTCCAGGGAAGTTTTTGAACACCGCTTCAGCCTGCTGATGTCCCGCACTCAGCTGTACCGGCTCCGAAGCATAGACTACGCCATCATGGCCGCGCAGTTCAACTACCGCTGTCCTTGGAGAGGAGCTATCCGCCTCGAAGGTCAGCTTGTAATCCTGGCCTTGCACCAGGAAGATCCCCTTCTGTTGCAGCGTAATTTCGCTGCCGCCAGAGTCCGCGCCTGTAATGTCCAGCTTCAGGCGGCCTTCAATGTCAACCTGCGGATTAACCTCCGCACCTCCTGAAGCATCGATATGCCAATAGCTCATCCGGTCTGGTTCGCCCAGATCGAAGCTGCCGTTATAGAGGTGGTTGCCGCTGCCGAGCGGCGTCTTGGCGCTGTCATGATCGAAGGGAATGCTATCGATTTCTTCAAGCCGTGCATTGCCAAGCCAGACTGGGGAAGCATTGGTCCCCAGATTGAACTCAATCCGCGCGGCATTGTCCGAGCTCTCCTTCATCTGGAACAGCGTCTCGTAATGCTGAAGCTGCGGGGTCAGCACCGCCTTGAACGCCGGGGAATAGGACGGGAAGCCCAGCGGTGCGCCTCCGGTCAGCCGGGCTGTGAACTCCCTGGCCGTATCCGTTCTGGCGTCGAAGCTCAGCTTGTAGAATCTGCCCTTTGCCAGCGAGACAATGGCTTGCGGCTGAATCGAATAGGCGTTTCCGCCTGGCTTGTTAATCTTCACCTTGAGGAGGTTCATGCCGCCTGCCTGCTCCAAAGACAGAGCCGCATCTGCGCCTTCATCTGTGTAGAGTACCCAGTGCGCAGTATTCGGGATGCCCATCCCCGGATCTCCCTCCACCTGCTGAGTGAACCCGCTGTTATATATGAAGTTTCCGTCCGCCAGCGGCGGCTTTGCTCCCTCCAGATAAGGCTCCTTCGCCAGCTCCACCGGTACCGGCTGCCGGTATTCGCGTCCGGTCAGCTCATAGATTCTGACATAGTCAATCTCCATGGAACTCGGAAATATTGTCTCATCCGTAGGATTACCGTCAAAGTTGCCGCCGACTGCCAGGTTCATCAGCAGATGGAACTTCTGGTTGAACGGTGCCGGATACGCATTCACCGCAGGCTGTCCGCTACTCTTGCTGTACCAGTCATTCTTGGTAGAGAACAGCACCCCGTCCACATACCAGCGGATCTCTCCCGGCTCCCATTCAATGGAGTAGGTGTGGAAGTCTTCAATAGTGGAACCGCCCGGCAGCACATATTCCTTGCCGGAATAGACATTATCCGGCCACTGGGAACCATAGTGGATCGTGCCGGCAACCACATTTGGACGGCTGCCCCAGCCTTCCATAATATCCAGTTCCCCGGAGGCCGCCCAATTGCCGTAGACATAATTCTCCGGCAGCATCCAGATCGCCGGCCACAGCCCCTTGCCTGCCGGCGCCTTCGCCCGGATCTCGAACTTGCCGTACATTTTACTGTACAGGCCGTTGGTCTTAATTCTGGTGGAAGTGTACGGCTTGCCGCCTACCGCTTCTTTGTGCGCGGTGATGATTAGTTTGCCGTCCTGTTCCTTCACGTTCTTCGCGTCATTGGTGTAGTACTCCAGCTCATTATTGCCCCAGCCCGGATTCCCGACAACGGTGCCATCACCGAGATCATAGGTCCACTTTGCGGGATCAATCACATTGTCATCGAATTCATCATTCCACACCAGACTCCACGGATCAGTGGTCGGCGCGGGTGTTGACGTGGGCGTTGGTTCCAGTGTCGGTATTGGCGTTGGTTCCGGCGTCGGCTTCGCTGTCGGCTCCGGCGAAGGGGTAACAGCCGGTGTAGCCGTCACCGTCTCCCCGCCACCGGCAGCAACAGGCGGCTGGCTGGCCTGCGGCGAGGCCAAATTCAGATTGCTGCGGCTGCCCGGCTTGAGAGCGACGCCCCCGGCCGTCACAGCCTCGGCCTGATTCAGCACAGTGCCGAAGCTGCCGCTGCCTGTAATCGTAGTGCCCCGGGCACCGGCAGTAAGGAGCAGCTCAGCCACCTGCGCCTGATTCATCAGCACCAGCTTGCCGGGAGTGCCCCAGATCAGCTTGGATAGCTTGCCTGACAAGCTCAGCGTAAGGTTGCCTCCGGCCGCATCAGCGGTGGATACCACCCCATAATTGCCAATAAGAGTGACCGCCTGCTCCCCTGCCGGGAGTACAACACCAGCGAATCCCTCCCCGGTAAGCGCCCCTTCTTCAAGGATAGCACCGGAATCAAGGTGCACCCTTCCGGCGGTTGTGGTCCCGCTGGCAACGATGCGGACGCTGCCCTTCGGCTTCGCCACCTGAACAGCCCCAAGACTGCTGTCCGTAAGGCTCACGCCCTGATCCCCGCCGCCGCGGATATAGGTGGTGCCTGTAACCTGCACCCCCTGAAGCCGGATCACTCCTTCCCCGATCCCCTCGGTAAGATAGAGATTTCCTTCTATGATAGTGTCCCTCAGTGTAATATCCTCATGGCTCAGCACCACATTGCCCTTCACCACGCCCAGCTTCACTTCCCCGGCGGCGGAGCGAAGCTCCGGCACCAGCATATCCGCCAGCTTCGCCAGTTCGGCACGTGTGATTCTCCCGTCCGGCTTGAATAAGGCTCCGGGATAGCCCTGCATATAACCGGCTGCCGTAAAAGCATCCGCCGCAGCGCTTACCGCACTATCGGCTCCCGCCAGGTCGCTATACAAGCCCTTGGCTTGACGCTCAGTCTCCAGCCTCAGTATCCGCTGCAGCGCCACAGCTGCCTCCCCGCGCTTCAGCGGAGCCGCAGGTCCGATACGCTGATCTGCATCTGCGCTCAGATACCCCGCTGCTACCGCTTTGGCAATATCGTTCTTATACCAGGCCCCCGCCGGGACATCTGCCGGAAGCACAGCCGCCATATCCTTATAGCCGAATATACGGTTGACGATTGCCGTGAATTCTGCCCGGGTTACCTGCTGCTCCGGCCGGAAGCTGCCGTCCCCGTAGCCGGAGATCACCCCGCTGCGGCTCCAGCGCTGCACAGCATGAGCCGCCCAGCTGCCCTCTTTTACATCAGTAAACGCTTTCAAACCACTAGCATCCAAGTTCCCGCCCTGCAAGGCAGCCTTAGTCTTCGCAGGCGCTGCAAGCCTGCCCTGAACAGAATTCGCCTCAGCCCCGCCGCTGCCCAGCGGGGATAGAAGTCCGGTAACGATTACAGCGGCTGCTAACAATACCGATATATTCCTTTTCATTCCGTGTATGCCTCCTCAGGATTAGAGTCTCCTCTTACCGCATTTCCATCGCCCGGCTGCCCTCAAGTTACTCTCAGATCCATCTAAAGACCCTCAAGCTCCCTGACCGAAATCGGTTTCGATTATTTCCATGCCATTCCTCTGAATACAATTAACCTTTGACTTGTTTCGGCAAGTTGAATAGACTCTAGAAAGGACTGCTGTTTGACAGCAGAAAGTGTCCAAGTGAACGGTCAGTAGCCTAGAGAAACCCTGGCATACCCGTCTTTTGGCCCTGTTATACCTATGAAGCGGGGGTGAGCATAGCCATGCAAATGAATATCAAAAAAATTGCCGAAATGGCCGGGGTCTCTGTATCGACTGTATCCAAAATCATGAACAATTACAGCGATGTTTCCGAAAAAACGAAACGAAGAGTGCTCGAAATCATCGAACAAACCGGATATACCCCCTCAAGCTCCGCCAAAACGCTGGCTACCAAGAAATCGAATCTGATCGGGGTTATTTTTGCCGGTGAGCTGAATGTGGAATTTACCCATCCTTTTTTTGTAGAGGTGCTGAATTCGTTCAAGAAGCAGATGGGGGTGCTGGGGTATGACCTGATTTTCTTCTCAAATGAAAAGTTCATTAACAGCGGCGATTACTACTCCCGTTGCCTGCATTTCCATGTGGACGGCTGTGTCATTATCTCGGGAGAGCAGATGGAGCCTGCAATACAGGAACTCGACCGGAGCCATATTCCCTGCATCGGGGTTGACCTGGAGCTGACCGGCAAGAAATCCGGGTACGTCATGTCGGACAATTACCAGATTGCATCCAAGGTGGTGGAGCACTTCTACCTGCTCGGACACCGGGAGCTTGGCTTCATAGGCAGTACAGCAGATTCGGACATCTCTAACCTGCGGGAAGCAGGGTATGTCAGAGCCATTGCCGGCTTCGGCCTAGTTATGAATCCTAAGTGGTTCGTGCATGGCGACGATTTCTTCGAGCCCAGCGGGTATGCGGCAATGAATTCGTTAATTGCATCGGGTGATTTGCCAAAAGCGGTCTTCGCCGCCTCCGATCTGCTCGCCCTCGGCGCAGTCCGCGCCTTGAAGGAGCAGGGTCTGCTTGTTCCCGAGGATGTGGCCATCATCGGCTGTGACGATATCGAGGCCTGCAAGTATACCAGCCCTACGCTGACTACCATCCGCCAGAACAAGGAACGACTGGGTGTGCTCGCCGCCCATATGCTGTTCGATCTCATTAATAACCAGTCTGAAGGCGGCTCGTTTGTAGTTGAACCGGCGCTGATCGTCCGTGAATCCTGCGGCAGCGGGCTGAAACATTTGAAACCGCTGAACGCCTGAACCACCGGATCGCCGTAACGCTGAACTTTTGTCTCTCCCGGATCTGCCCTGCGATCCCTCCCCTCCAGCTCAGAACTTCGCTTGGCTGCATTACGCACCCACCCGAAAACGCTTTCGATACTATAATCGCTCATTTAGCGGGCTGCTTCAAGGCACCGTTTTTCTGATTTTGGGGACCATTTTTCGGCTTGGCCCCCACATTGGCCTGTCCTTGCTTCTCTAGTCTGAACACATCACAGCGGAGCAGGCGCAGCTACCTGAGGGTCCAGCGACAATCTGACCAGTTGACCCGCATGACTAAGACCTGCACCGAATCCGTACAGCAGAACCTGGTGGCCGCTAAGCACCTTCCCTTCGCGAATACCCAGATCAAGCGCCAGCGGAATACTGGCTGCCGAGGTATTGCCGAAGGCTTCAAGACTGTATAGGGCCTGCTCCAGCGGATAATTCAGCCGTTCGCAGATAGGTTCAATCATCCGCAGATTGGCGCTGTGCGGGATGAACCAGTCTACTTCCGCAAGATTTGCTCCGGCGTTCTTCAGCACCTGTTGTACTCCCTGCGGAACCGTACGGACCGCCCACTTGAACACTTCCCGGCCATTTTGCACCAGAAGCCCTGTCCCGGAGAGCTCTACTCCGTTCACCTTGTCCGCAAGCCCTGTGCGGTAGACATGCTGCGCTCCGCTTCCGTCACTGCCGAGATGGTATCCCATGAAGTCGTCCTGCGCCCCGCCGCTCTCCACCAGCACAGCCCCTGCACCATCCCCGAACAGAATACAAGTACTGCGGTCCGTATAATCTGTGATCTTAGACAGCGTATCAGCACCAATGACCAGTACCTTATGATGCAGTCCCGAGGACACCAGCGCATGAGCCGTATGCAGAGCATATACGAATCCGGCGCAGGCGGTACTCAGATCCATCGCTCCCGCAGTCAGCGGAATGCCAAGGGTATTCTGGACAATGGACGCTACAGATGGAAAAGAGAAGTCAGGCGTACTGGTCGCCACAAGCACCATATCGACATCCTGCACGCTTTTGCCATAACGCTTCATCATGTCCAAGGCGGCGGCTGCACACAGATCACTGGTATATTCATCCCCGCGGCTGATTCTGCGCTCACGGATACCTGTCCGCTGCACAATCCACTCATCATTGGTATCCACCATCTGCTCCAGATCCTGATTCGTAAGTCTCCGGGCCGGCACATAAGATCCGATCGCTGTTATTTTTGCACCTGTCATTAGATCCACCTCAGCTTTTAAGTTTATTAGTATCTGATATTAGTACTTGGTACTAATTATAACCTGCTCCTGACTGTTTTGCAAAATGTATACCCGGAATCCCCCAACAGCAATCACATCTTAACATTGTAAAGATCGAAAACACATGCTACAATCTTTACAACGTTAAGATGTCAGGCAAGTATGAAAGGAAGAATGCATACCTTGAAGGAGAAACCCTACCATCACGGCAATCTGCGCAATCAGCTTATAGAAGCGGGTATCAGGCTAATTAACTCGGACGGCATCAGCAGCTTTTCCCTGCGGAAGGTTGCCGCCGAATGTGAAGTCAGCCACACTGCCCCCTACAGCCATTTCAAAAATATAGATGAACTGGTAGCCGCCATGGGGGAACATGTTACCGGGCAATTTATGGATTCGCTGCGTATCTCCATCCAAGGCCAGGAAGGTAAGTTTGAAGCGGTCTCCCGGCTTGGGCAGGCCTATATTGATTTTTTCGTAGAGCATCCACAGTATTTCCAGTTTCTGTTCTACCATTCCGGCATAACCATTGATCTGGACAATTATGATACTGACAGTTATCCGCCATTCGTCCTGTTCAGGACTACAGCCTTTGAAGTGTTCCGCAGCAACGGTCTGCCAGAGACCGAGTTCACCCCTCAGCTACTCACACTCTGGTCCATGGTGCACGGAATTACGGCATTGCTTACCAATAATGGGGTCAAGTATTCGGGCAAATGGCGCGATCTGCTGGAGCTTAAATCTATCTTTTAAGGAGATGAAGTCTTGAGAACGATCATTCACGATCTGCAGGAGCAAGAATTCGCGGGCTGGTTGGGGGATATGGCGCAAGAGGAAGTAACGGTTATCTCAGATAGCGGTACGATCCGTTCTTGCATGGGCTGCTTCGGCTGCTGGACCCGGACTCCCGGGACATGCGTCATTAAGAGAGATGGCTACGACAATCTGGGGGAGCTGTTCTCCCGTAGCGATGAACTCACGATCATCAGTAAATGTATGTACGGCAGCTATAGCCCCTTTGTGCTGAACGTGCTGAACCGGAGCATTTCCTACGTCCTACCCTATTTTGAAACCGAGGATGGAGCGACCCGTCACCGCCGCCGCTATGATCACCAGTTCACACTATCGGTGCATTTCTATGGTGACGACATTACAGAGGCTGAGCAGGATACAGCGAGAAGGCTCGTTGCGGCTAACAGCATGAATCTGTATTCGACAGGCAACAACGTATTTTTCCACACCAGTCCGCAGAGTATCAAGGAGGTCCTGCAATGAACATTGCTATGATTAACGGCAGCCCCAAGCCTACCGGCAGTAACTCAGGTCTTCTGCTGGGGATGCTGGAGCCGCTGATTGCGGACGGGAACGAACTGCACGCCTATACGCCGAATAAAAGACCGCTCACTCCTGAAGAGTACAGCGAGCTATGCCGCATGGATGTGCTGGTCCTGGCGTTCCCGCTCTATAATGACGGCATTCCATCGCACCTGTTCCAGCTCCTGGTTACCCTCGAAGGTTATCTGAAGACGGAACGCGAACGTGAGATATACGTCTATGTGCTGATTAACAACGGCTTCTATGAGGGCGAGCAGAACCAGATTGCGCTGGATATCCTCAGACACTGGTGCGCGCGCGCTGGTGTTCACTTCGGGCAAGGCATCGGCCACGGCGCCGGTGAAATGCTGGGTTCTCTGGGGAAGGTACCGCTCGGCCGGGGCCCGCTGAAGAACCTGGGCCGTGCCATGTACAGCCTGGCCGGAAGCATCCAGTCCCGGAATTCCGGGGAATCTCTGTTGATTAACCCCAACTTCCCGCGCTTCGCCTGGAAATTCAATGCCACACACTTCTTCTGGCACGGAACGGCCCGGAAGAACGGATTGAAGCCGAAGGATCTGCGGCGGCGGATGTAGGATATACTGTAGCCAATCGCATACTGGCGGGTTGCCGTACCTGATTAAGGTAGAAGGGGAGGACTTAATAGTTAGAAGCAGAAAACCTTCCTTTTCACTGTGTTTAAATGTTTGGAATACAGCTATCTTCTTTAGTCTCCTGAGAAAGGGGATGCCTATGAACAGAATAAGAAAGTTATTGTTAGCACTTATTCTTATAGTGATGATCACTGGGTGTAGTAAGCTTAGCTCTATGTCTTTACCCGAAATGAGCGCTACTTTGGATACCGGTGAAGTTGTTCCTGTGGAGATTAGTACATATAGTTGGGGTGCCAAAGAATTATACGGTGGTCCATGGGAAGCTATGGAGGAGAAAGATGCGGCAATTATTCCTGCTGGAGCTGAAATTCAAATCAAATTCGATAATCCGCCGGATTCAATGCTCGTAAGAGAACACTTCAGTAAGTATAAATTCAAAGATATTACTGACTTGAATCAATTCAATGTACCGGGTAGTGCCGGTACCTACATCTACGGGGTAATGGCCACCTGGAAGAAAGGTACTGCGGTTTACGCCTTAAAAATCCAAGTTAAATAGAACAAAACTTCTGAGCCTTGATTATGATTACTTTTAAGTGCTTAGATGAGTTCAAAGTGCGTTTTGAAGATTTCCGTCAGCGTAAAATTATTCCTTGAGCATTACTTAGGCAATGGAGGCTGGAAAATCGATATAACTGCTGGGTCAACATTTTTTGCGACATGGATGACAAAAGCTGCATCAGTTCGCCATTACGTTTCTTGCCGAAAGTGAGATGGAACAGGATGACCGGCTTCCACTTGCCTCCGATGACTTCAAGCGTTGCTTCGACTGCAGTATTATAAATTTTTTCATCTTCTTGCATAGCTGTGAATCGCCTCCCTACTTTAAACCTTAGCACAATTGATAACACTTTTATCATTCATTTTCAAGCCTGTCCATCGGCACCGCCGGATTTCGCACAAAGAGCCCGGTCTCCCAACAGGACCAGGCTCTTTCACTTACAACCTCTATTCGAATATTCGAACCCCAGGCGTTATCGTTCCGCCACCGCCACCGTAACCTGCTCCACCAGCTTCTCCGGCTTCGCCGTGTTCCTGGAGCGGCAGTTCAGGAACTCCACATCTTCCCCGTTCTCAACGTAAAAGGCCGGGCCGTCATGGTTCTCAATGCTGACCTGCTGGAACTGCACCTCGCGGACATTGCCGAGGAAGAAGCCACGGCGCTGCATGTCCTCAAGCCCTGCCATCATGTCCGGCTGGCCGGGCACCGCCTGCTCCGCCATCGAGATATCAATGTTGGTGAAGGTGATTTCCGAGACGGCCTGCTCAGCCAGCCCGTACAGGAAACCCGCCGCCGCATGGACATTGCGGGCCGTAATATTGGCATAATGAATCCGCCGGAACTGCGGCGTCTCCGCTGTCACCGGATACGGATTTTTGTCCCAGACGTATTTCTCCTTGCCCCGGGGCCCACAGAAATAGTAGAGATTCAGCGTGAAGGGACAGATCACATCCTCCATCACAATGTTGCTGATCCGGATATCCTCAATCATCCCGCCCCGTCCCCGCCGGGACTTCATGCGGATGCCGCGGTCCGTCTGCTTAAATACACAATTGCTGATCGTCACATTGCGGATATCGCCACTCATCTCACTTCCCAGCACCACCGCTCCGTGGCCGTGAACCATCACGCAGTTCGTAATCGTGATATTCTCGCAGGGAATCCGCTCCTTAGTATCCTCGGTGCCTGCCTTAATGGCAATGCAGTCATCACCGACATCGATATGGCAGTTGCTGATACGCACATCGCGGCAGGATTCGGGATTGATTCCATCGGTATTCGGGGAATCTGCCGGATTCAGAATCGACAGATTATCGATCATCACATTGCTGCAATTAATCGGATTCACCGTCCAGCTCGGGGAATTCACCAGCGTCAGATCGCGGAGCGTCACCCGGTTGCAATCGTCGAAACCAATCAGTCTTGGACGGGGATACTCCAGCTCTTCCGGGCGGTCCCAATGCTTTTTCCACCAAGGTTCTCCATTCCCGTCAATGGTTCCGCTCCCGGTAATCGAGACATTCCTCAGGCCCGCTCCGTAGATGCAGGCGGCATGAACCTCCCGCTTCACCCCTTCCCACCGTGATTCCACGGCAGGATAATCCGCCGGATTGGTACTGAAGGACAATACCGCACCAGGACTGAGATGCAGCTCAATGTTGCTGCGTAGCCTAACCGCGCCTGTCAGGAAAGTACCGGCCGGAATATACACTGTACCTCCACCGTCACGGTCCGCCGCTGCAATAGCATCTACAATCGCCTGCGTTGCTGGCAACCCGCTGTCCCGCTGCGCTCCGTAGTCTATTATGTTATACACTGTCCGCCTCCATTCTTGTCATCCGCTGCCGGGCTGATCCAGGCAGCTTCCGGCTCTATTGTGCCTATGTCTGAACCGGCAGCCCTCTAGCTCCACTCCGCTTATGCCGGATACAAATCCTGCATCTCCACACAGGCCATCACCAGCGCGCCCACGCCGTGCAGATCATTGCTGACCTTCGGACGGGTTACATAGTTACGGTAATCTCCGGCCGAGGTCCCGATGCAGATATCCGGCAGCAGCAGCCGGCCCTGCTCATCCCACTGGAGCACCTGAATTAAGCCTTCGTAGCCTTTACGCGCTGCTTCCGCCGCTTTATCCGCAATTTCAGCCGGAAGGATACCCAGCTTCACTGCTCTGGCAATCGTGTAGACGAACAGACAGGAGCCGGAGGTCTCCAGCCAATTATCAGGTTCATGTCCCTTATCCACCACCTGATACCACAGACCGCTCTGCGGGTCCTGATAACGGATCAACGCCTGTACGAATCCGCTTAGCTCGGCTGCAAGCTCTGCCCGTCCAGGATCAGTCTCCGGCAGTTCATCCATGAACTGTGAGACGGCAAGCCCGTACCAGCCAAGCGAGCGGCTCCAGAATTCCGGCGAGCAGCCGGTGGCGGGATTCGACCATGGCATACGGCGGCTCTCATCCCAGGCATGGTAGAGCAGGCCGGTCGCCTCGTCTTTCATATATTTGCGCATTAGGCGCTCCTGATGAAGGACTTCGGCCCGCAAGGCATCGTCTCTATAAGTATTCGCGTACTTCAGCGAGAACACCCCGGCCATGTACAGCCCGTCCAGCCACATCTGGTTTGGATATTTGTCCTTATGCCAGTACCCGCCCTCAGTGGTCCGGTTCAGCGTCAGCAGCAGATGGCGAAGCTTGACTGCCGCCTCGCGGTATTTCCGCTTGCCGGTCCGTTCATACAGTGTGAAGAGCAGCAGCCCCGCTTGTACGGCATCCAGCTCATCCCGGGCAAAGTCGAAATTCCCCTGCTCATCCACCAGATCATCCACATACTGCTTAATATAATCAATATAGCGGTCCTCCCGGAGCGTCTTCCACAGCAGCTCCATCCCGCACAGGAACACGCCCTGATGATAATGCCAGCGGTGCGCAGGCGGGAGTTCTCCCGCCTCATACGTCTCCATTAGTGAATCACAGGCCTTTTGCGCCCATTCGATCGGTGTTTGCGGCAGACTGCCTATCATCGTAATACCCCTTTCCATAATTCAGAATATCCGGTCTTCCCTTAGTATCAGCGGTTCCCCCGTCAGCATCAGCCCTTCATCGAGCCCAGCATCGCACCCTTGGCAAAATGCTTCTGCAGGAACGGATACACCATCAGAATCGGCAGCGTAGCGACCACGATAACCGCCATCTTGATCGTCTGATCCGGCGGCGGAACCGTGCCGTCCAGTGTCGCACTGTGATCCATCCCGCTGGCCAGCACGACAATCTGCCGCAGCAGGACCTGAATCGGCCATTTGGCGCTGTTATCCAGATAGAGAATGGCGCTCATATACGTGTTCCAGTACGTCACGGCGTAGAACAGAGAGATCGTGGCAATCGCCGGCAGCGACAGGGGCAGCACGATTTTGAACAGAATCCCGAAGTCATTGCAGCCGTCAATCTTGGCCGATTCCTCCAGCCCCTCCGGAATGTTCTGAAAAAAGTTCTTGAGTATAATCATATTGAACGCACTGATCGCGGAAGGCAGAATCAGTGCCGCATACGAGTCGATCAGCCCCAGCTCCTTCACCACGAGGAACGTAGGAATCATCCCCCCGTGGAACAGCATCGTGAACACCACCAGGAAGTTGAACACCCGGCGGCCGTCCAGATCCTTGCGGGAGAGACCGTAGGCCATCAGCGCCGTGATGAACATACTGAACAGCGTGCCTACCAGCGTGACTCCAATCGATACCCCTAAGGCTCTGAAGATCGTATTCGTGGAGAAAATAAATTTGTACGCCTCCAGGCTCCATACCTTCGGAATCAGCACAAACTTGTTGGCAGCCAGCTCAGCACTGGTTGTGAATGAGCCTGCAACGACGTGGACGAAAGGCAGCACCGTTACCAGCGCGATCAGGGCGAGCAGTATAAAGTTGACGGCAGAGAATAGTCTGCCGCTGAATGTGCGGTCTTCTACCATTTGAATTCCTCCTGCGGCATTTTAATAAACGCCTTCTTCTCCTATTTTCTTGGACACCTTGTTGACGGTCATGACCATAATCAGGCCCACAATCGACTTGAAGAAGCCGATGGCTGTACTGTAGCTGAACTGCCCTTGCCGCAGACCGGCGGTGTAGACATACGTATCGATAATTTCCGCAACCTCGCGGTTCATGGAGTTGAGCAGCAGGTAGACATGCTCGAAGCCCAGGTCGAGAACGGAACCGATTTTCAGAATAAACAGGGTGATGATCACTCCCCGGATGGCCGGAAGCGTAATATGCCAGACCTGTCTGAGCCGTCCGGCTCCGTCCATACGGGAAGCTTCATAGAGCCCCGGATCAATAGCCGCAATGGAAGCCAGATAAATAATCGTGCCCCAGCCTGCTTCCCGCCAGATGACCTGAAGGATATACATCGGCCGGAACCAGCCCGGACTCAGCAGGAAATTGATTTTGGCGAATCCGAAGTAAGCGAGCAGCTCGTTGATAATCCCCCCGTCCATCGTCACCATGACGAAGGAGATTGAGACGACGATAACCCAAGACATGAAGTGCGGCAGATACACCAGGGTCTGGAAGAATCTTTTGAAGAAGGTGCCTCTGAGTTCATTAAGCATCAGGGCCAGAATAATCGGAATCGGAAAATAAATCAGAATATTCATCCCGAACAGAATCAGCGTATTGGCTAATATGTTCAAGAAATCAGGCTCGGTGAACAGCCGGCTGAAATGCTTCATGCCCACCCATTCGCTCCCGGTAATCCCTTGGTAAGGCTTGTAATCCTGGAAGGAAATAATCAGTCCGTACATCGGCAAGTATTTGAAGATAATGAAATACAGCACGCCGGGGATCAGCATTACATAGAGCAATTTGTTGCGCCACAGCCGCTTCTTCAGCTCACTGCTGCTCTTGTATTTCTTCGGCATGGGTTCGGGAACTACGCGGGGCGGGGCGGTTACTTCCTGCATGATTCTCTTCCTTTCTCTGTAAATTATTCGTTAGTAGAAAAAAAGGCTGCCGGAGCGCTAACCCGGGTCAGCCCTCTTCCTGTTCAGTCCGCTGCTATAGCGGCTATGCTCTGCTTATTTTTTGTACGCGGCATTGTATTCTTCAATAATCTTCGCCCCGCCCCGGCTCTTCCAGTTCTCGACTTCCTTCTCGAAGCCGGCCTTATCGAGCTGACCATACATGTACTTGTAAGTCGCATCCGCAATAATCTGCTGCAGCTCTACGCCCTTGGACGTATAGGTTGCCGAGTCGAGCGCCGCCGTAGGATCTGCGACCCCGTACTTCACATTCTCCAGTACCAGCTCCTCTGCATGAATCCGGCCCGGCAGCACGTTCAAGCTCTGGTACATGCCGTTCGTTTCATATTCGCCGATGACGCTGTCCTTGAAGCCTTTGACCTCACGTTCGATCAGCTCTTTATTGTCGGTCGCTTTGGCCTTGCCGTCCACGACGGTGTAGTGTGTGCCTTCAATACCCCAGTACATCAGATTGGCTACCTCAGGGGTCATCATCGCGTCGAAGAACTTCAGAATCTTCTTCAGTTCCGCCTCATCCTTGACTGCCGATTTCGGGAACAGCACTACGTTGTTATAGCCGGGAATCATCCACTGGGCGAATTTGCCGTCAGGTCCAGCCACCATGCTATGTGTATCCAGTACGGCATCCGGCACGTTCTTGATCAAGTCCTTGTTCAGGGAATCGATGTCCTGCATCGAGCCGCCGATATACAGCCCGGCCTTGCCGCTGGTGAACATATTGACCGCATCCGTCTTACTGGTTGCCGCGAAGTCCTGGTTCATATAACCGCCTTCACGCAGCTTTTTGAAGAAATCCATCGTGTCGATGTATTGCGGAAAAGTGAACTCCGGCGCAAGCTGGCCGTCCTTCTCAGCCCAGTTGTTCGGCGTGCCGAACCAGGAGGAGACGGTTTTGAACGCACCATACACCAGCTCGTTGCGGTCAACAACACCGATGGTATCCTTCTTCCCGTTGCCGTCCGGGTCCTGCTCGGTAAAAGCCTTAGCCATCGCGAACAATTCCTCCGTGTTGGCCGGCGCTTTCAGTCCCAGCTTATCCGCCCAGTCCTTGCGGTAGATGATGCCCTGGCGCGCCAGCGGACGGCCGATATACAGGGTATACAGCTTGCCGTCTACCTTCGTATTATTCAGGATCTCCGGCTTCAGCTTGTTCAGGTTCGGGAATTCGCTGAGCAGCGGCCCGATCTCCCAGAACTGCCCGTCCTTGATCGCTTCCTTCATCTGCAGGAAAGTGGTCTGATTCTTCAGATACGTCACCTGCGGCAGGGAGCCTGTGGCGAACGAGGAGTTCAGCTTCTCTTCATACGTATCGGCTGGGAAGAACTGGTAGGTCAGCTTCGTATTCGTCAACTTCTCCACTTCCGTCTTGATCGTATCCGGTGGAGTATCTGTCGTGTTCAGCGGGAGCATGATTTTGATCTCAGTCGGCTTCTCCGGCTCAGCAGTGGCTGGGTCCGTGGTTGCGGTGGTGTTGGTCCCGGTGTTGGCGCCCGGGTCTTTCGTAGCTGCCGCCTCTTTGTTGTTGTTACCGCCGCAAGCGGACAACATGCTGAGGGTCAGCAGCGTGCTTAGGAGCAGGGTGAAGGATTTTTTCGTCATTCCTTTTTGACCTCCGTTTAACTTGTATTGGTTACAAGCCTCACATTACGCTCTGCGCTGGATTACGAAAACAATCATTTGCTCATAAAAGCGGGCTGGGCGTGGGGGTGTGGGTTAATGATTATCGTGTGATGGGGGGATAGGCATCGAAAGCTAGTGTGTGGGGGGCGGGAGCGGCGGGGGGGCGGGACTGCGTGAGCTTTGGACTTCCTGCCGCTGTTGTCTCCAGATGTTGTTGATTATATGCTTGCAGCAGATAACATCCGGAGACAAAGGCGGACGCTACCGCTCCTCCAGCTCCAAACCTCCCTCCGTCCCTTTCTGCCGCTCCAGATTGGTGGCTTCCAAGGCCTATCCTTGAAAGGGGCAAAGGAAATAGCCCCGCCGCTTCGCGCGGCGGGGCCTTGTAAGTTACCTTCTCCTGCAACAAACAGGTGGAAAAATGTATCTTAATTTAGCCGTTTTTTGAGAAAAGGCAGAAGTAGTTGGAAAAAAGGCATCTAATTATGTTAGTTTTGCCTACTGCTGCTGAATTGGACGGATTTAAGTGTTGTTTTTCCAACTATCATTCTTGTAACGTTTATTAGTTCATCAGCAAGTGGAAGAATTCCAACTATCTCGGGCCGCATGATCCGAGTACGTACCGATCAAGAGATCTTGAACAAGCTTGATGCTTGCACCGTAAAGCTCCATACGACCCGTTCCAAAGTTATTCGCATTTTACTCTCAAAATAATCTTCCCCTTAGCCCGGCCGGATTCGGAATACTGCATCGCCTGCTGGGCTTCATCCAAAGGAAAAACCCGGTCAATAACAGGCTTGATTGCGCCCGATTCCAGATATGCAGTGATGATGCCCAGTTGCCCGCCGCTTGGCTTCATGAACAAGAAGCTGTATTTGACATTGTACTGTTTCTCCAGCTTGGTGAGCTTACGGGTAACAAGCCGGAGAGCCGTTGTTTTCAGAAAACCAGCCCCATACTCTGCACCAAAACGGGCGTTGGGCAGACCCGATACGGATACGACCTGCCCTCCCGGTCTGACGATGCGAAATGCTCGCTCCAGCGCCTCACCACCGAGGGTATCGTATACTCCATCATAATTGTGCAGCACCTGATCGAACTGCTCTGTTTTATAGTTGATGACCTGATCGGCCCCAAGGGATTTAACGAGTTCAGTTCCAGCTTCACTGGCAGTGGTTGTAACGTAAATCCCCATCACTTTGGCAAGCTGGATGGCAAAGGTGCCTACTCCGCCCGCTCCTGCCTGAATCAATACCTTTTGCCCAGCCGTGAGCTGAAGAGTATCATGTAGTGCCTGATAAGAGGTCAGCCCAACAAGCGGGATCGAAGCTGCTTCTTCAAAAGTGAGGTTGCGGGGCTTCAGCGCGATATCATCCTCATGAACGGCAATATACTCCGCGAAGGTGCCAATTTTGCTTTTTCTGGGCCGGCCGTAGATTCCATCCCCTACCCTGAATTTCTTCACCTTGTCCCCGACCCGGGTAATGATACCTGAGAAATCATTGCCCAGAATAAGCGGCATCTCATATTTCAAAAGCATCCGTAATTTTCCATCCCGGATTTTAAAATCAATCGGATTAATACTGGCCGCACGGATTTCCGCAAGCACCTCATGCTCGCCGACTTCAGGCATTGGGCGGTCCGCTAAACGAAGCGGGGTTTTTCCGTATTTTTCGATAACCATTGCTTTCATGATGGACCCTCCAGCTTTTGTCTAATAGAACCGTTCAATGAACTCATCGATATGAGTGACTACATTCCTCAGCGTCCCGAGGTTGGTTCTGACGTCCATGTAAAATAGTTCTTGGCCCCTTCCTCCCTGACCATAATAATCCCTGCCTCTCTGAGAATTCTAAGATGATGCGACACCGCCGGGCGCGACAGATGGGTTTGCTCCGTAATCTCGCCTACACGCAGGCCGTTTGTACATGTAGTCTCCATAAGTGCCGTAATAATCGACTGGCGTGTATCATTCCCAATGGCAGACAAGATCTGCTGGCATGTTTTAAAATCTTCTCTAATCCTTCGGACCACTTGCTGCTTATCCATGTTACTCCCCCTCAATCCGCTTCCCCGTTCAAAAAAACGAACCTTTTGCTGATGAGTATGCCACACCCAGTTACACGCTGCAATATTGGGAAAGAAAATCGAGACCACAAGGATATATTTTACATTTCGCTTAATCTTTCAAGTGAAGAATTTTTGTAATGCAAAATAAAGGAAACCTCGAACATCTTTCGTCCAAGGTTCCCCGCTGTATCTCCTGTGCTTCTTACTATTCGCATTGAAATGATTTATAGATTTACAGACTGTTGAAAAAATCGATTTTCAAGCGGCTGCATTCGAAAAAATCCAACTACTTCAGTCTCTAAAACACCTGTGCTTGTATAGTTCTATAGTTTTATCGTAGTTATCCGCATTCTTTGTATGAAAAAGCAAGGTAACCATGCAGGATCTCATTGACTTTTTGTCCAGGCAATAATATATTATTGTCAGGGCAAAAAAGGGGTGATGAAATGTCCGCTAAGAAGATGGGGCGTCCTCTATCTGACAATCCCAAAAGCAAAAAGATTGAGATACGTGTTGATCAAGAGATTCTGAGCAAGCTAGATGCTTGCACCGAAAAACTCCAAACGACCCGTTCCGATGTGATTCGCAAGGGAATTGAAAAGGTGTTTGACGAGCTCCAAAATTAAAGAAGGAAGCAGCGTAAATCCCGCAAAGAACACCGCTACTTCCTACCCACACATCCGCTTGGATAAGCAGACTGCATAAATATCCTACCATGTGCAGGAATCTCATTCAAGCGATGCGATGAACATAATGGGAGGACGAACATGAAAACAATTTTGGAAGCCTTGTACCACGGGAAGCTTCAACCCGATATGACCATTGTGCCATCACATCCAGAGTATCGTTCCGCATGCAAACAGGTAGCAGCAGAGACACAGCAATGGCGCGAACGGTTGGGCGAGGAAGTGTTTAGAGAGCTGGAGGAATATTTGGACTTGTGCGACAGCGTGAACAGCATGCATGTGGAAGCTGCCTTTCATCATGGGTTCAAGTTGGGGGCAAACCTATTAATTGAAGTGATGAGTAATCGGGAAGCCCCGTTATCCTAAGGGGTATCCATCTAGTCGCGAATAATCCGGTCAATCACAGGCCGGATTGCCCCGGATTCGATATATTCAGTGATGATTATTTATCAGGAGAAGTGTGGCATTAGACCAACTCTGAAATAAACATAGGCGTAGTTCCATGCTCACTCGAAAATCCACACTTATAATAAAAATCCACTGCACTCGGATAAGAAATCAGCACTTTCTGTTTATATTCTTTATATCGATCGAGCATAGTGGTCATCATTTTTTTACCTACTCCTTTCCCCTGATAACTTGGATCGATAAGCATATAATGGAAATACACTGTTAGAACACCATCAGACAGAGCATTTACCAAGCCAACGAGCTTCGCTCCATCCCATGCCGCCACAATTGAATGAGAGTTTTGAATTGCTTGCATAAGCTCATTCGGATATTTACCGGATTCCCAATTGACCGATAGAAATAACTCTTGAAGTACCTCCTTAGTGATAAACTCAATATTTGAAGCGTAACGTATACTCATCTCAGCACCATCTTTCCTTAATGTTTATTAGATCCAGATCTTTTCCTCTGGTCAGATTAACATTAAATAGGTATAAAGATAATGGAATGTTTGAAGAAACTTTTGTACTAATCTGCATAGCTGCCTGTTAGCTTAATGAAGAATCATTAGGGTCAAAGGAGTGGCTCTTGAGAGCGCAAAGAGTTTGATTTAATTGGTGAACACCTGATGGCTTTTGCATGCAAATGCAGCATGGAGATTGGTTTTGAAGTTGCTTTCCAATCAAAGATGAAAGCACCATTCAGTTTGCAGGCGGTCATTACGTTGAGCAATCGATGCCCGGCGCCAATCCCGAGCGTGACAAAATGGTTAGCGATGCAATAGCTAAATTATAGCAGGGTCAATCTGCTGTAATGGTTCGCCAATAAGGCGGATCTTTTTTTATTTAAGATGTACAATTTAGGTAAAGTGGGGAAACGGGTTGGCTGATGTCACTGAAAAATCCCACCACAAGAAGCTGTAGCAGGACTTTAGGTTGAGCTTATAGGATGATACTGTTCTAAGGGTTGGAGGGATTAATCAGCTAACCGTCACCATGGGTATATAAAGTTATGCCAGACGAAATTGGTATGCTTGGCACTGTCACAATCGGAACAAAAATAATACTAAGAACCGTAAGAAGTATAACTGCCTTTTTCTTCATGAGAATTCCCTCCCAAAAGTAAAGTTTGATATTGCTCCCTTATCTCTTGACTGGCAATATTTCTAAACCTTTCAAACAGAGTTACACTTTCCAGTATATACTTCTCATTGTTTATCTGCTGGAAATTTTCTATTGTTTTTAACAACAAATCAAAACCTTTAGGATAATCGCCTTTATGCAAATGGTAAAATGCAAGTTCATACATTAATGTAGCCCGACGATCAAGTGCCAACTTCCGGTTATATCTCCCCGCTATTAGTTCACTGATATCTTCTTGAATTTCTTGATTGAAATAATTTAGTATATCATCAACATTTAATTGATACTTATTAGCTACCCTAACAACATTTAGAAGCCCCGTTACCTGTTCTTCTTTATGCTTCTCTATATAAATTTTATATCGTTCAATAATTTCGTTTTCCCCGCTCCAAAGCCTTGCTAGACAAGTATTAGCCTCGGACCATTCCATAAACAGACTCTTCCAACGCTCGACCTCATCTTCCTGCTCTCTCACCCAGCCCAAATCAGAATAACGGCTTATGTAACCCAAAGCTCCCTCATAATCCCCAAGCTCATCACAAACATTCCCCCGCAACAAATCACTGTATGCAATGTAAAAGAACAGCGGTCTGCCGGGGAGCTTCACGGGTTCTGATGCTCTGTGTTCGTGCTGGACCTTCAGGTCATACTGTATTCTAGCCTTATGCCCCATCTTGGCTGCACATTCATCGACCTTGTCCCAGCGCTGTAAAGACCGGTATGTATTGGCAAGCTCTTTGAGTGCATCCAGTTGATCGACTTCATCGAGCCGTTCCACAAAAGGCTCAAACCGGTTCGCAGCCCACAGGTTCCGGTTCTGGTCATCGCTGAGCGAAATAATAAACAGCCTGAATTGGCATAGCGCCAAACGTTCTGAATGCTGGTAGCGTTCGGCTTCAGCAACAATCTCGTAGATAGCAGCAGCAGCTTCCTTTTTCCGGGCTTTGAAGAGTTCTTCCGCACTATCAAACAACAATGGAGCGTACATCAGATTGTCCATAATATGGCGGGCCAGGCGCTGAATACTGCCCAATCTGTTCAGGTCAGCACAGCGGAGCAATAGCGGTCCAATCCTTCTCCAGTCTGAGGAACCACGGATAATATAATCATCGATATACAAGTCATAGAAGTATCCTTTCTCCTGTCCCATGGCCTCGGTAATCCGATCTAGCTGCTGCATCGCAATAGGCCGGTGTCCGCGAAGAATATTGCTGAGTGTCCCCGAATGAAGCTGAGAACGCTTGGCGAATTCCGTGATCGATAATCCCTTCTGCCGCAAATACTCCTCCAGTTCCGATAACATCGTAGTCGTTGCCTGCAAGTCCTAACCACCCTCCCTATTTAATTTGTATTTATAGAATAAAATCCCTTTTCTGTTATACAAAATATACCAGCGGTCGATTCATTAATCAAGTACTGATTATGTATTTTTCCTAAACTTTAAAATTTTGGCATTAGGGTTGCCACTATTGGTACAATGGCCATCCTGCTCACTTTCATGAATAGAGTTATGAATAGTTTCGGGCACAAAAAAAAGACCTTGAGGATTCACTCAAGGCCTAAAAAAATGCTCACATCCTATAACCCAAAATAATATCCCCGTTGTCCTCAAACTCCCCAGTCTCGGTGAATCCCACACTCTTATAGAGCTTATTAGCCGCTAGATTAATCGGGATATGCGATACCCTAATCTGTGTGCAATCCTCGCGGTTGTTCAGCATCTTAATAACCTCTTTAATTGCTGCTTTCCCGTACCCTTTGCCCTGAAATCTTCCGTCAATCATAAATCTCAGAATCCAATAGTAGCCGTCTGTATATGCTTCATTGTCAAACAGGATAAATCCGACCATCTCTTCTTCATTGAAAATACCATAGGGTACAGAGGTAGGTTCGTTGGTCGCATGTACAAGTGAGTCGGCATTACTTGCCACCAAATCCAGTTGCCCGGCACTTACACTCAATTGGGTGCACTCCTGTTCCATCTCAGGGGTAATCTTATGTAATTGAATATTCACGGTGTAATCTACCTCCATATTGTCTGATCTAAAATGCACTAAAAACATGAAATGGTTTTTGAAAAATCATACTGTAGTTGTCAATACACTCTAATTCAATCGAATCATACTGAACCATAAATTGCTTCATATTTTCATAGACTTTCTTAAACTCTTTATAATCATCTTCTTCACAATGTGATGCAGCTATTTTATTAAAAGCCTCTTTTAGCCCAAAATCCTCCTGTACATGATCTAATCCCGCAGATAACCATTTAGTTGGATAAAAATATTGATTATTTAAGATATATACCAGTCGAAGCATTGCTTCTATTGCTCTATATTGATAGATCCGCCCTTCAATTATATTATTTCTTTTCAATGCTTCGCAGAAATTGTACTCGCCACTGTCATTAATTGTAACCCATAGACCACGAATAATCTTCTTTTTTATCTCATCCGGATAGCATTCAACCCTTTTTTGCGATAATGCTAAGATTCCTTTGGGGTCCCATACTGGAATAGCTCTCATAATATTGTTTAACGCATAAGGATCAAACTCATTCCAGAATCTATCCATTTCATCATTCATAAGGAGATCAAATTTCCAATACGCTCCGCTAAACCCGTAAGATACTCGTACCCCTTGATACCAATAGGTTTCGCCCGTAAAAAGTTCTCTGATTCTTTGACGGATATCCTCATCAATATCCATGTCGATATAATAATCTAAATCAACATCCGATTTTTCATCACAGAATCCATATGCAACCGAACCTTCAATGAAGATCATCATATTATTGACAACCTGTTCAGAAATCAATCGGAGTTTTGGAAGTATTACCGTTTCGAAATGTTCCTTACCCTTTCTTACGAACTCATTCTGCCTCACTCCTCCAACCCCCTCGCCGCCTCCCCGTACTCCTGAATAATCAGGCTGCCGCCGCTGGTCTTCCATTTCTCCACCTCCCCGGCGAAGCCGGCGGCGTCGATGTTGCCGAGAATATAATTGTAGGTGGCATCCACGATGATCGCGGACAGCTCGGCGTTCTTCTCGTCATAGGTCGGCGAGGTGAGTGACACGGTGGGGTCATCGACGAGAAACTGCTCGTTATCCCGGCTGAGCTGGTCGGCCAGGGCGGTGAGCTGCTCCTTTTGCGCGACCTCCTTGATATGGGTATTGCCTACATCGGCGATCATCAGGGAATTGAGCGGATTGACCTCATACACCCGCAGCTGGGACGTTTCTTCCGGAAGAATTACTTTGCCTTCCCCGTCCAGCTTATAGTGGCGGCCCTCGAAGCCGTAAGCCATCAGGTTGGCTACATCCTCATCCATCGTGCGGTCGAAGAATCCGAGCACCTGCTTCAGCTCCTGCTCGGTAGCAATGGCTTTACGTGAAAAGAGGTACAAGCCGTTGTACTTGGGTATAGACCATACCTTATATCCGTCCGGTCCCTTAATCCGGTTAATCAGCGTCAGCTCCGCCTTGGGGTTGATCGCCTTGGCCTCAATGGATAGCCGCTGCACATCCGTCATACTCCCGATGAAGATCCCGGCGGTTCCCCGGATGAATTTGTCCCGCTGCACTTCCTTGCTGGTCAGGGCGAAATCCTGGTTAATGATCCCCTCCTTGTATAATTTGCGCATGAAGTTCATCGTGTCCATATACTCGGGCGTGGCGAATTCCGGGATGAACTGTCCATCTTCGATTTCCCAGTTATTCGGCGTGCCGAAATAAGAGCTTAACGTCTTGAATACCCCGTACACCAGATCGTTGCGGTCCACCAGTCCGAGGGTATCTGCCTTGCCGTTGCCGTCCGGGTCCTTCATGGTGAACTGCTTCATCACCTCATACAGCTCCTCCAGCGTACTAGGCGGACTGAGATGCAGCTTCTCCAGCCAGTCCTTGCGGATAATAATGCCCTGCCGGGAGGCCGGTCTTTCTGTATAAAGTCCATAGATTCCCCCATCCACCGAAGTCTGTTTAAGAATCGCCGCATTCAGCTGACTGAGATTCGGAAATTCCGCCAGATAGGGACCAATCTCCCAAAAAGCGCCGGAGCGGATCATATTCTTAACCGGATTATAATCGGTGAATTTCACGAACGTCACTTTGCCGAGCGAGCCGGTAGTCAGTGCGGTATTCATTTTGTCCGTGTAGACGCCTTCCGGCACCCAGGTAATATCGAGCTGAGTCCCGGTCAGTCTCTCAATCTCGGCGATCAGCTCCGCTGAAGGCGTCTGCGGAAAATGCAGCGGTGCCAGAATCGAGATCGGTGCCGGGGCACCCGCTGAATCGGAACGCTCAGACTCCCCCCCGCTGCAAGCGCTTAACATCATGAACGATAAGAACAGGATGAAGCACCCCGCAAGAGCTTTCTTTCTGCCCGTTAACCGGTTGAACATTCCATAACCCCCTGAAGCGTAATATTTATCTGCCTTAGAAGCCTATCTATTGAATAATGCAGCTTATGTATGAATGATTAGAGAAAATGATTATTGCGGCACCAGATGATTATTGTTATTATCCTTCGTGATGCATACACTTAAGACAGTGATTTTCCTATTTCATGCAAAGGTGCTGAACTCTGTTGAAACGTCTTAGCTTTCTCAGTAAATTAACTATGTTCGCGTTCGCCATCAGCATCCTGCCGGTGCTGTTCATTGGCTCATTCTCCTACTTCACATCCTCCAGCGAAATTCAAAAAAATGTTAACGAAAGCAAAAAGGAACTCATTTTACAAATTACCTCAAATGTAGAACATAAGCTGAATACTGTCAACCAGACCTTGAACCAGGTCGTGAACTCTTCGGTGCTGAAGAAGGCGCTGAACAACCCGCTTAGTGAAAACGATTTCATTTTATATAACGACATCCGCAATGAAATCCGCAATATGCAGTCCTTCGATACGAAGCTGGAGGATGTCATCCTGCTCAATCAGCGCCAGAACTGGATGATCAAGAATTCCGGGCTCTACCGGCTGAATGAATACCGTAATTACGAGCAGCTGACGAATCTGCTGAATGTGGAAGGCAGCTCTTCTTGGGTGCTGAACCCTTCCTCCCTGTTCTACAGTGAAGAGAGCATTAACGTGACCGGCTGCAATTACAGCATCAGCCTGATTAAGAAGCTGCCGACCACCAAGCTGCAGAAATACGGACTGGCTCTGGCCAATATTCCGGCCTGCAGTCTTCAGGACTTCATTAATCCCGATATGCAGCCGCTGGACAGTATTATGGTGCTGGATAAAAGCGGACGGATTCTGCTGCATCCGGACCGCAAGCTGATCGGAGAGCCTGCCACAGCGGCCGGCTTCACGGGCTTCGAGCAGATCGCCACTGCCGCCGAGCCGTCGGGACAATTCAAGACCAAGCTTAATGAAGCCGATTACTCGATCACCTATATGCGTTCCCAGTTGAACGGCTGGATCTATTTGTCGGCCACCTCCATCAAGAGCCTGACCCGCGAATCCGGCAAAATTGGCACCTACACGGTATTCGTCTGCACATTCATGCTGCTGTTGTCTGTCCTGCTGGCTTGGCTGGGCTCCCGGCGCATGTATACACCTATCGAGCGGCTGCTCACCCAGATTGGACTGCGCCGTCCCGGTCTGCGGGCAGGGCGTACGGATGAATTCCAGCTTATTGGCGAACAGGTGCATTCCCTGTTCCAATCGAAGTCGCAGCTGGAGAAGGAGGTCAGCCAGCATCTCGGACAGGTGCGGACCTTCTTTCTGATTCAGGCGTTCGGAGACAATCTGAGAAGACGCGAGCTGATGGAGGAGCTGGAGCAATACGGGTACGGCAAGCAAGTCGAGGAATGGAAGACGATGGCTGTGATTACGCTGAGCATCGACTTCTCCGAGGAGAACAGCTATGAGAAAAAGGATCTTAATCTGCTGTTATTCGCAGCGCATAATATGACTCAGGAGCTGGTCTCTGCGCAGCACAGGCTAACCCCTGTGATGATGGGGCATGCGCTGACAGTCGTCATCGGCAGTGAGGAGGAGAGCACGGAAGCTTTTCACCGGATGCTCTATGCGCTGACGGAGAAGCTGCAGCAGGAGATTAACGGGGTCCTGAAGCTGCAGGTCAGCATTGGGCTGAGCCTGCCGTTTCATTCGTTTGACAAAATGTCCATTGCCTACCGGGAAAGCCTGGAGGCTCTGAAGCACCGGATTACCCTGGGCAAAGGTATCATTATCCAGTACGAGAATATCAATTCCGGCAAGCATTATCTCAATTTGAACTACCCGACCCACACGGAAAATGACCTGATGGATGCCATCAAGCTGGCGGACAGCGATAAGGCGAAGGAGCTGCTGCATAAGCTGTTCAAGTGTATTTTTGCGCTGGGACTGTCGCCGCAGGAATATCAGATTCCGCTGACCCGGCTGCTGAACAATACGCTCATTATGATGCAGGAATCGGGAATTACGCTGAATCAGATCTACCACGCGGGCGGTTCCCTGTTCGAGGAGCTGACCGATCTGCATATCGTGGCCGAGATTGAAGACTGGTTCTGGACTATTGTGATTCAGCCGGTCATCGTCATCTTCCACAGCAGGCAGAACGCCCAGTATCATAATATCTCCGAGAAGCTGATCGACATCGTCCAGCATGAGTATGACCAGGATCTGACGCTGGAGGAGTGTGCTTCCCGGCTGCATTATAACGCCAACTACATCAGCAGTGTATTCCGCAAGGAGACGCAGTATTATTTCAGTGATTACCTGACCATGTACCGGTTCAAAATGGCCAAGAAATGGCTGGAGGAGACCGATATGCCCGTGAAGGATATCGCCTCCCGCCTGAGATACAATAATTCACAGAATTTCATCCGTTCCTTCCGTAAGCAGGAGGGGATGACCCCCGGCCAGTACCGTGACAGCTTCCATACGAAGCTTAGAGCGGTCCCGGGCGATGAGTAGGGGCCTTGCCTTCAGGCGGGGCCTCGAGCCTCTTCAGCTTTCTTTTTCTGATAAACCATGTAAGAAGTACAGCCAGAATAAGCAAGATGCCGCCTGCAGTAATCGCAATATTCCTGATATCCGGTACATAGACTACCAGCTGAATCGGCTCGGAATCCGCAAGCGACACATGCCAGGTTAACGTGTTGCCGTCTTGCTCGGCCGCATTATTAGCCCCGTATAGATCATAGGGAATCGTTAATTTGAAATCGACGGAGAAGCTGCCCATCAGCAGCCGCACCAGGGACTTAGGGACATTCAAGCTGCCGATGCCGTCGATAATCTCATCGGAGTAGGCGTTCAGCTTAGGCTGGGCCACCACATCGTATTTGGTATACAGCCACCTGTGCGTCTGTCCCACTTCAGCCTCCACAATATCAAAGCCGCTGCTGCTGTTCTTCAGCTCCTCCATTGAAGCATACGATTTATGAAATTGATATTCCGTTGATTTGCCGCTTGCTGTCTTCTTCAGCTCTATGCCTGCGGCCGCCAGCCGGGTGGTTAGAAGCTCCTCCACCTTGCCGCTGACCAGCTTCTCAGCCCGGGCATCCAGCAACAGACTGAAGGCCAGATCCAGAGAGCCGTCCTTCTTCACGGTTACATGGGCCGTGCCTTGCGCGCACCCTGTAAGCAGCAGGACAAGCATAAGCATCATCAGTATTGCCTTAATTCGAGTCCCGTTCAACCTGCGTTTCTTCAACCTCTGTCCCTCCATCCGCTGACTGTTGCTACTAGCTTAACCGAACCTTGAAGAAGCGAATCTTCGCCCATAGAGTCAAGCTTATCACATGCCGGGGAGATACAGAAAGCCCCCAGCCTGCGGATATCCGTAAGCTGGAGGCTTCCCTGCGCATAATCCTGTTATTTTTTCAAATGATAAGGGACGGTAGTGATAATGACATTGCGCCGGTACAGCAGATGCGCGCGGATCAGCAGACTGGACTGGTTATGCAGAATGTTATGCCAGCCCTTCTTCGGTATGAATTGAGGGACAATGACGGTCACCTGATAATTCGACTCGCTGGCCTTGCGCTGAACCGTATCAATGAACTTGGTCAATGGATGAATGATGCTGCGGTAAGGCGAATACAGCGTCACTAACCGCACCTCCGGGTGGAACTTCTTCCACTTCTCTTCGAAGATGACGTCATCCTCCCGCTCGAACGGGATGTGGACGGCAATAATCTGCTGCGCGCCCAGCGACTTGGCATACCGCAGAGAATTCTCCACCACATGAGTAATACCGGCCACCGGCAGGATGATGATATTCCCTTCAATCGCCAGCGGCGGCTCCCCGCAGGTGGCTACCCGCAATTGGTCGGCGACCGATTCATAATGCTTGTAGATGCGGTAGAAGAACAGGATAATCAGCGGCAGGAAGACCAGAACCGGCCAGACCTGCGTGAACTTGGTCAGGAAGAACATCATCGTAACAATGAAGCTGATCAGCGCCCCGATTGCATTGATGATCAGCTTGGGCAGCCAGCCTTCCGGCTTGTGCCGGAGCCATTTGACGATCATGCCCGTCTGCGACAGGGTGAACGGGATGAAGACGCCGACTGCATACAGCGGAATAAGATGCTCTGTCCGCCCCTTAAAGGCAATGATCAGGATAATCGACAAGATACCCAGGCTGAGAATTCCGTTCGAGTACCCCAGCCGGTCTCCGCGAACGGTGAACATCCGGGGAATGAATTTATCCTTCGCCAGATTCACAGCCAGCAGCGGAAACGCGGAATATCCGGTGTTCGCTGCCAGAACCAGAATTAAGGCTGTTGTTCCCTGCACGACATAATACATGAAGTTGCGGCCAAAGACATGCTCGGCAATATCGGACACCACCGTAACCTGTTCACGCGGAGCAATGCCGTAATAATACGCCAGGAACACGATGCCTGAGAATAACAGCGCGAGCAGAATTCCCATCGCCGCTAAGGTTTTGGCTGCATTATTCGGTGCCGGCGCCTTGAAATTGGGGATCGCATTCGATATGGCCTCCACCCCAGTCAGCGCCGAGCTGCCTGAGGAGAACGCCCGCAGCAGCAGGAACAGGCTGATTCCGGCCACCGGTGTTCCCAGTGAGGTGTGAAGCTCCGCCGGTACTCTTCCGGTCAGCACATTGAACAGGCCCAGTCCGATCATAATGAACATCGCCAGGACGAACAGATAGACCGGGTACGCCAGGAAAGAGGCCGACTCGGTGACCCCGCGCAGATTCAGTGTCGTGATCAGCAGGACGAATATAATGGCAATTATTACATTATAAGGATGCAGACTCGGAAAAGCTGAAGTAATCGCATCCGTTCCCGCAGAGACACTGACAGCTACGGTTAGTATATAATCGACGAGCAAGGAACCCCCGGCAATCAGACCCGGATATTTCCCCAGATTCTCCTTGGATACGACATAAGCTCCGCCGCCTTGGGGATAGGCAAAGATGATCTGCCTATAGGAGAGTATCAGAGCCAGGAGCAGCACCAGTACCCCGCCCGCAATCGGAATGGAATACCAGAATGCGGCTGTACTAACCGTGATCAGCACCAGCAGAATCTGCTCCGGACCATAGGCCACAGAGGATAAGGCATCCGAGGACAGAATGGCTAAGGCCTTGGTTTTGTTAAGCTTCTGTTCTCCCAGCTGATCGGACTTCAGCGGCCGTCCGATCAGGAACCTTTTTACCGAAGACATCATTATCACTCACCGACTTTTTTTGTAGTTATATTACCCCTAGTGCACAAATAAAATCTAGACCTATAATTGGGTACAGACACTATTTTTGCTGCCGTTCGATACTACATTAATTCTTTTATCACCATCTGTATATATGCAGATATCCTAGACAAACCCTAAACCATGAATAACAAATGATATTCGCCGAAAGACACAGCAAAAGGGACCAAGCAGGCTTTCCGCTTCGTCCCTTTTGCTTATTTCAGCTTTTTTTGCTATATTCAGCCATTTTCAGGAAGTCTCAGAGCCAGTCCTGTGTAAGCAGCGTCCGCAGCAGCTCCACCTGCTCCCTGCCGATCCGTGCCGTGATTTCGGCTTCAATATTCTGCTTGATCTCCAGCATACTCCGGCAAGCCGCTGTCCCCTTCGCAGTGAGCACGATAGGCTTGTCCCGGCTATTCCCTTCCTTAGCAGCAGTATCCACGTAACCTTCAGCCAGCAGATTGTTGATCGTCTTTTGCGTTCCCTGGCGGGAAATGCTGATCAGCCTGCTGATCTCCGAAATGGACAGAACGCCGTGCTGCTCCAGCATCGCCAGAATATGCGTCTCCGTCTTATTCAGCGGCTCCCCGCTCATCTGGTTCACCTTGTCCCGCAGCACCTTATGCTTCTCGCTGATCATGTCGACCAGATTCAACCCGCTCATATATTCCTTCATTTACAAGACCTCCATTATAGAAATGCAGTTCCGTCTTACCGGAAATCCCTGCCGTCCTTATTGTCAACTAGGTTGACAATAATCCATCCCACTGCTACTATAAGTGAAGTTTGACAAACTTACATTTAAGGGAGTTCGGAAACATGGGCACTAACAAAAAAGAAGCTTTAATTTTCACCAGTATGATGTGTTTTTGCATGGTCGTCTTTATGTCTTTCTATAATGTAATTATTTCTAACGGATTCAACAGCAGGCTGTTCACGGATGTGGCTGCGGGCTTGCTCCCGGCACTTGCCGTTGCCCTGTTCTGCGACATTGTGGTCGTTGGCAGAATTGCCAAAGGGCTAGCCTTCAAAATAGTGAAGCCGTCCGCACCCCAGATCCGCAAAATTCTAACGATCTCATGCTTCATGGTCTGCGGCATGGTCATCCTCATGTCTCTATACGGCACACTAGCACACTTCGGATTCGGGGACAACTTCTTCCGTCATTACTTCTCCATCCTGGGGCTTAATTTCATCTGCGCCCTGCCGCTCCAGCTGCTGGTGGCCGGTCCGCTGACCCGGTTCCTGTTCAGCCGGATGTTTCCGGTCCGTACGGCAGCGCCGGGCGTCTAGAGCTGGCGTGGACCGGTGCCGCGTTCCCGCCACACCAAAAAGGGTGCTCAGCCAGCCATGATCTCATGGCTGTGCGGAACACCCTTCTTTGCGATTCATCCTATTGATTATTTATTCCATGAAAGATAATCGTCCATCCCGCAGCCGTACACTGCCGCCCTTAGCATAGAAGCTTAGGCCCGAGCAGATACCTCCAGGGAAGACCAGGCTGGTGATGGCGGTGAGGCCATCATTGGCGAAGACCTCTACTGAACAGGCATCCAGCAGGATACGCAGGCTCTTCAGGCTGCCGATTCCCCCTGCACTCTGGAGATCGGGAAATATGTCCGAGAAGCCGGTCTCGCCGGACTGATCTCTGTGCAGGGTTAGAGTGTCTTCAGCAGCAGAGTAGATGAGTTCAGTATACTCAGTAGCTGTATGATGAATAATAAGACCGAATTCTTCCGCTTCATTGTCCGCAAGCGCAAGCCGCAGCTCCAGGGCAGAATCCTTGCACTTGATCTCCTGGCGCTCCCCCGGGAGCAGCAGCATCTCCGGCAATGCCGCAGACTCTGCCGCGAAGTAACGATCCAGCTCTGCTACCGGCTGCTGGCGGATCAACATCCGGCCGTCTGCCGCATCACGCAGCGTCAGTACCCGCGGAATCGTCATCGCTCCGCGCCAGCCATCGCTTGGAACCTGATTGGCATACCGCCAGTTGCTCATCCAGCCGATGAAGATCCGCCGCCCGTCCGCAGCCGGAATGTCGGAGAAGCTGACCCCTGCGTAATTGTCCTTGCCATAATCCAGCCAGCGGATGTCGCTGTGCTCGGGTGTGAAGACGGAGCCGTCGAACTCACCCACGAAATATTGCGTCCGCGAGCCGTATCTCGCCCCGCTGTTATCACCGATGCTGACCAGCAGCACCCACTTGCTGTCTCCTGTCCCTTCCACCGGTAGCTGGAACAGGTCCGGGCATTCCCATACCGCATCATGAGAGCCTGCGCCGTTGCCGAATTCACTCTCCAGGCTCCACTCCCGCAGATTCGGGGAGGAGTAGAAGGTGATTGTCTGATCGGTTGCCAGTACCATGATCCATTTCCCGTGAGCTTCGGACCAGAACACCTTCGGATCACGGAAATCCGCCTTGGAAGGATGGGTCAGGACCGGGTTACCTGCATACTTGCTCCAGGTCCGGCCATTGTCATGGCTGTAGGCCAGGCTTTGTCTCTGCACAGAAGGCGACATCTCCGTCGGCTCCAGATGGCTGGTGTAGATCGCAACGATACCCGGCTTCTCCGGGAACAATCCGCTGGTATTATTCCAGTCAACGACTGCGCTGCCGGAGAACGCATAGCCGTAATCATCCGGGTACAGCGCAATGTCCAGCTCCTCCCAGTTAATCAGATCTTTACTGACCGCATGACCCCAGTGCATCGGCCCCCAGATGGAGGAATGCGGATGATACTGATAGAACAAATGATATTCTCCTTCGTAATAAACCAGTCCATTCGGATCATTCAGCCAATGCTGCGCCGGCGTAAAATGCAGCGCCGGCCTGTGTTTGGTTCTCCCCATAATTTCCACTCCAATTACCACCTTTATCTATTTATATGTTTATCCTATGCCCCAGCTATTGCTGGCTCAGCCTTTGTTCTTGAGATAGCTGTCATATCCTCTTTGCTTGATCTCCAGCCATTTGTCCAGCCCGAGTCTGGACAGCTCTGCCTGATAATCCTTCCATTCCTCTTCCACTTTACCGGTCTTGGTCCATTCCGCGCGCTTGCGGTTCACATAAGCGAACAAGTCCGTCTCAATGGCGGTCAATTCCTTCTGATCCTCCAGGGAGTAGAAGACACGCGGGAAGTTGTTATCGGCCTTCATATAAGGCACCAGCTTCTCCTTCATGAGGTCCAGCCGCCAAGCGGCATCATCCGGCTTCGTAGTCACCTTACCGTAGTATTCATCGAGGATCGCCAGCGGACCGCCGATGCTGGTTTTCTGGCGCAATTCAACCGGAGCCGCGCCTTCCAGCGGCAGATGCTTCAGCATTTTGGCCGATTCATCGTATTCAAAAATATTCTGCTGCGTCTCATCCCCGTACGTTCCCCAGTTGTCCTCAACCGACTGCTGCGGCTCATAGAGCTGGTCAATCCACTTGGCAGTAAGCTCCAGATTCTTGTTTGAACCGGTAATAACCATCCGTCCACGGTCAAAACCGAAGTTGTTCGTACGGACTACATTGACCTCTCCGTCCGGCCCGGCAAGCGGCTGCATCAGATCATATTTATCGTTGAACCCGGTAATATTGGCTTTATCCCACTGGAAATAGAGACCGTATCGCCCGCTCTGCCCTTTGGCCAGATACGTATTGTAGTCCTGTTCGAAAGCCTCTTCGTCGATCAGATCCAGCTGGTACAGCTCGTTCAGATACTTAATGCCCTCTTTATATCCGTCCTGGCCTGCGGTGAAGAGCACTTTACCGTCATTGGTAACCACCGTGTGATCGCCGTTATCCCCGAGACCGAACGAACCGAACAAGAAGTTCATATCCTCATTGCCGTTATTCAGCACAAAAGACAGCGGAATCTCATCCTTCTGGCCGTTCCCGTTCGGGTCATCATTCTTGAAGGCGACCAGCACCTTCTTCAGCTCCTCCGTCGTGGTTGGCATCGCCAGTCCCAGCTTTTTCAGCCACTCCATATTGATCCAAGGCATCCCGTTGACCGAATGAATGCTCTCCTTGCCGGAGCCCAGCTCCTCTATCCATGGAAAAGCGTAGATATGGCCGTCCTGCGCCGTCATCATTGATTTGTACTCCGGCGCGGCTGCAAGCACCTTTTGCAGATTCGGCATGTACTTCTCAATCAGCTCCTCAAGCGGAACGATCGTCCCATCTTTGCCCAGGGTCAGCAGATCGTAGTCCGAGTAGGCGGCATCAATGATCGCATCCGGCAGGTCTCCGCTGGCTACCGCCAGATTTCTTTTCTCGACAAAAGAGTCATTCGTATAGTTGGTGAAATTAATGTGCACACCGGACTTCTCTTCCAGCCGCTTGTAGATCAGCTTCTCGTTCGGATCGGCAGGCGCCAGCGCTGAACTCTGGGACATGAAGTGCAGCGATACCTTCTCTTTAAGCGGCAGTGTCACATTCTCCAGCTTGTAATCCTCGGAGGCCGAAGATTTGCTGTTTCCTCCGCCGCAGCCGGCAAGCACGGAAGCCGAAAGTGCCAGCACAGACAAGGTTTGCAATGTTTTTTTCATATGAGATTCCCCCTAATATTATTTAATGGAGCCTACCATGGCGCCCTTCTCGAAGTATTTCTGGAAGAACGGATACATCACGATAAGCGGCAGACTGGAGATAACAATGGCAGAATATTTGATCATTTCGGACAATTTCTTAAGCTCCGCCTGGGCCAGTGCATCCGCAATCATGCCGGGCTGCACCTGATTCTGAATCAGAATTGAACGCAGCACCAACTGCAATGGGAACAGACGCGAATCGTCCAGATAAATCATGGCATCGAAATAAGAGTTCCACTGCCCCACGAAGGCATACAAAGCCAGCACGAAGATAATCGGTTTGGACAGCGGCAATACGATCCGGAAGAAAATGCCCAGATCAGACGCCCCGTCGATACTCGCCGCCTGAAACAGCTCCTTGGGCAGGCCCTGGAAATAGGTCTTCGCCAGAATAATATTGAACACGCTGATCGCCCCCGGCAGGATCACCGCCCACACCGTATTCAGCATCCCCAGATCCTTCACGACCAGATAGGTCGGAATCAGGCCGCCGCCGAAGAACATCGTAATCAGGAAGAAGATCATGACCGGCCGCTTCCCGGCCAGCCCCTCAATGGACAACGGATACGCCGCGAAGACGGAGAAGAATACCGTAGCCAGCGCGAAGGCGGCAGAGTAGAACAAAGCGTTGAAGAAGCCGCGGATCATCGCGTCGTTGCTGAGAATTTTGACGTAGCCTGTGATGGTCCAGTCCGACGGCGCAATGGCCAGCCCCTTGGTAATGAGCACATTCGGTGTTAAGAAGGAGGCCAGCACGACATACACCAGCGGAAATAGAATGACCAGGATGAACAAACCAAGCAATATATACGTGATAACAACCAGAATCCGGTCCTTCCCGGAATATTGAATATCCATACTTACCTCCTTTTAATACAGCCCTTCCCCTTCGTTCAGCCGCTTGACGACCGTATTGACGAAGACCAGCAGGATTACGTTAATGACGGAATTGAATAATCCGATTGCGGTGGAATAGGCATAATCGCCGGCCTGCAGACCCACCTTGTAGACATAGGTCGCAATGATCTCCGAGGTCGGGGTATTGAGCGCCGTCTGCATCAGGAAGGCCTTCTCATAGCCGATGGACATGATGCCGCCTGCGGCAAGGATGAACAGCACGGCCATCACCGGCCTCAGCGCGGGCAGATCGATATGGCGGATGCGCTTCAGCAGGGAGGCACCGTCAATCGTCGCCGCATCATGAAGCTGCGGATCTACACCGGCCAGCGTGGCTACATAGATAATCGAGGACCAGCCTGCCGTCTGCCAGATGCCTGACAGAATATATACGGTACGGAAGTAAGCGGGATCACTCATGAAGGACACCGGCTTACCTGTAAAAGTAGTGATGAGCGCGTTCACCACTCCTGTCGGCGACAGAAAGACAAACAGCATCCCTGCGACAACCACAACCGAGATAAAGTTAGGTGCATACACAATCAGCTGGATGTTCTTCTTCAGCTTCGCGCTGCGGATCAGATTCAGCATAAGCGCCAGCACAATCGGCACCGGAAAACCCAGAATCAGCCCGTAGGCGCTTAATTTAAGCGTATTCATTAGAATATCGTAGAAATTCGGCGAGGAGAGGAACCGCTCGAAATGCTCGAAGCCCACCCATGCGCTGCCCAGGATGCCTCTGCGCGGGCTGAAATCCTTGAAGGCAATAATAGCGCCGTACATTGGAACGTATTTGAATATAACGGTAAGAATTACGGCCGGAGCCAAGAATAAATACAGGATATAATTCCGGCGCAGATAACTTAGAATTGATTTGCGTGATTTGAGTTCAGTACCCCTTTGTTGAACCATCGGATTTGCCAATTTTCCCCCTCCTTACAGTGCGGCTGTGCTCATGCTGCTGTGCAACAGGGCCGCTGCTAGCTTGCCATTCACATGGCATAGGTCCGCCCGGATCTGTCTATCCTCCTGACGGTTAGGTTACCCACCTCCGGTCTAACTATTAATTTACATTTAACAAAATGAATAGGTTTTCAAATTTACATTTGAACATGTTTTGCCTTTACAATTTATCAGAGATTGCGATTATAAGTCAATACATTTTGCACAAAAAATATTTAAAACCGTGCATTATACAGTGCAAATGTAACATTAACATAGATATAAGCACTTACCGGTGTCTTTAATTTTTGAATTGTAAAATTAATTTGTGCATTTGTAAAATTACGTTGTCAATTTTGAGTAAATGCTATATATTAGGTAGCAGAGGTTACTAATACGGGGAAACAAAGGTGGAACACAGTGATGAAGAAAGCAAAGGTCACCATTCAAGATATTGCAGATGCGCTAGGCATCTCCAGAAATACGGCCTCCAAAGCCCTGAACGGTGCAGAGAGCATTCCTCCCGAGACCCGGGAGAAGGTAATCAACAAGGCCGTCGAGCTCAAATATAAACAATTCTCCTATCTGGAAGCAGCAGGCAGCGCCTCCGAGAATCAGGGCAATATCGCCCTTTTGACCAGCAATCTCCCCAACAGCTCCCACTTCGGTTCCCAGCTGCTCAGCGGACTGGAGAAGCGTATCAGTACCGAAGGCTATACCTTGTCCATTTATTTTGTCCGCGAGAACGATATTAACGGCATGACTCTGCCCGGCAATTTCGAACCTGCGAACGTGGACGGCATCATCTGTATTGAAATGTTCAGCAAAGAATACAGCAGGCTGATTACCGGCCTCGGCATTTCAACGATCTTCATCGACTGCGCGTCCGATATTATCTATCCCGAGCTGAAGGCCGACCTGCTGCTCATGGAGAATGAGTACAGCGTGTGCTCCATGACCCGTAACCTGATCAATCAGGGCTTGCAGAGCTTCGGTTTTGTAGGCGATTACAACCACTGCCGCAGCTTCAATGAGCGCTGGATCGGCTTCAATCGGGCACTCTCCGCAGCCGGTATCCCGCTGAATCCCGAATCCTGCATTGTCGGTCAGGACCGGGACTACCTGCTGGAAGCGGACTGGATGGATCAGCAGCTGGATGCTCTTGGCGAATGGCCCTCAGCCTTCATCTGCGCCAATGACTTCATCGCAATCCGTGTCATGAAGTCACTTAAGAACAGAGGAATCAAGGTGCCGGAGCAGGTTGCGGTCTGCGGCTTCGACGATGCCTCGGAATCCCGGATCATCGAACCCCATCTGACAACGGTACATATTTACAGCGGTCATATGGGGATTGTCTCTGCCGAAATGCTGCTCTCCAGGATCAAGGACCCTGCCAAGCCTTATCAGGTGACGCATGTCGCTACAGACGTTGTATTCAGAGACTCTACCCCCGCTCTTAGCTAATACCAACCCATTCTGCCTGGAGGTTATTTCACAATGAAACTACATGGTTCAGTCCTTTGTGCGGGCGAGCTGCTCATTGATTTCTTTTGCACCGATGTTGACGTCAGCCTGACCGCAGGGCGGCATTTCTCCAAGCAGGCCGGCGGAGCGCCGGCGAACGTAAGTGCAGCCATTGCCCGGCTCGGCGGCCATTCCGCCTTCCTCGGCAAAGTCGGAGCCGATCCCTTCGGCTTCTTCCTGAAGCAGACGCTGGAAGAACAGAACGTGGATACCTCGATGCTGCTGCTTGATCCCGCAAGCCCGACCACACTGGCTTTCGTCTCGCGCTCAGCGAACGGGGAACGCGATTTCGTGTTCCACCGCGGGGCAGACCGGCTGCTCAGGCTGGAAGAGCTTGACCGGGCAGCCGTCCGTGAGGCAGCCATGCTTCATTTCGGCTCGGCGACAGCTCTGCTGGCTGATCCCTTCCGCGAGGTCTATATGACGCTCATGGATGAAGCGAAGACGAACGGACAGTTCGTCTCCTTCGATCCCAACTACCGGGGCGACCTGTGGACCGGGCGTCAGGAGGAATTCATCGCGCTGTCCAGAGCCGGTATCTCCAAGGCCGATCTGGTAAAGGTCAGCGACGAGGAGCTGCAGCTGATTACAAGCGAAGCGGACCGTGATGCCGCCCTTGATATGCTGCATGAGTGGGGAGCCGGAGCAGTAGCCGTTACTCTGGGCAAAGACGGTACCCTCATCTCCTCCCCGGACTCCCGGCTGCTGATTCCGAGCATCACCGTGAAGTCCATCGATTCCACCGGTGCCGGCGATGCCTTCATCGGAGCGCTGCTCTGCCGGATCAGCCAACTGGCCCATCCGGCAGACTTCACCCGCAGCGCGGAGCTGCAGCAAGAATTCGTCACCTTCGCCAACCGGGTGGGCGCCATCGTCTGCACTAAGGTCGGAGCGATTGCCGCGCTGCCGACACTGGACGAGGTCCAGGAGTTTGCCGGGTAAGCTGCGGAGCTGCTGCTGAACCAATCTTTACCTGCTGTTTTCATCACAGACAGGGGAGCATGGCACGTAATATGATAAGCACATTATCATATGGTTGAAGGAGCAGCTTTTGCATGACGATGAAACAAGAATTCGATAATCTCATGGCGTTTGCCAAGGATTTAATCAATGAGAATCTCGGCTTTTATTATGATATCAATTATGGTTATTTCCAGCCCGAGACCCATCCGATTGTGGACTTCATCCGGCTGATCGGCAGACGTATTCAGAGCCAGCTCATGCTGACCCCCGCACTCTACGGGGAGGTCGACCAGATGGAGCGGATGTTCTCGGACAATCTGTTCTTTGATGAATGGGCCGAGGTTACGCTGGATGGACGGAGCTTCCACTTCCTGATGAGGCAGATCGACAACAGCAGCAGGATCATCAACCTCGCACGTGACCTCGTCTTCCCCTCCCCCTGGATTCCCCGCAAGCTGCGCGACAGTCTGATCCGCATCGGTGAAGGTACTCTGAACGGAAGCTGGAGGCAGGATAAGGATCATCTGGTTACCCTCTGGCTTCCCCTCGGCATCTCCTTCGTGGAAGGCTCAGGGCATCATTCCATAACAGCGGGAATCGCCAAGGGTGAAGGAGAGCTCTACCCCACCTCGGTGTATGACATCAGTCCCATCTATGATCACGTGTATACCGACGGCAGGTATTACTACAGAACGCATGACCATTCAATTATCTCCGAGGTTCATTTCGTGGAATGCGCCGCCATCTTTGAGATCGGCCGGATCATGGCGGCGCAGAAGATTATTTTCTGAGGGACGACAAACCATAATTTCCTAAACAGCACAAAAGCCGCGAACCCGCCCAAATCGGACGGTTCACGGCTTATTCAAGTAGTAGCTCTCTGTACGAGCTGGAATTCAAGCCGCTGCTGCCCGGCTTCTGTTCCCTTCAGCTTGCCGAGAATCAGATAGAGCGCATTCTGCGCCTGCGCGGCAATCGGATTATCTATCGAGGTGATTCCCAGCGTATGGGCCAGCTCCGTATTGTCGAAGCCGACAATCGCCAGCTCCTCCGGCACCTTCACTTTAAGCCTGCGGGCCTCGCTCAGTATCCCTGCCGCTACCATATCATTCGCGCAGAGGATGACATTCGGACGCTCTCCGGACCTCAGCAGCAGCTCCCGGATCAGCCCTTCGCCCTGGCGGATGGAGTGGATGCCTGTCTGTGACCAGTCCGGGTTAACCGTCAGAGCGTGTGTGCGCACTGCATCCTGATACGCCTGTATCCGCCCGGAGGTATTCATACTGGCCGGCCTGCCCCAGGCATTGGCAATCCGCGTATAACCCTGTCCGATCACATGCTCAAGCCCCAGCATATATCCGTCATATTGATTCATGGCGACACTCTGAATCTCCGGAAGCTCCATCCGCTGCCAGGACACAATCGGCCCGTATTTGCAATAGGAGCCAAGGAGCGCCTGATCGTTGACGCAGGTGCTGATGACCAGCGCATCGACTCTTTTGCGCCGCATATCCTCGAAGGCTTGCAGCTCTTTGGCCGGATCGCCCCCGGAGGTATAGATGATCGTCTGATATCCGTGCCGGCTCGCAGTCTCCACGAAGCTGTTCAGGAAGGGCAGCATCACCTCGTTGATCCCCTCCGTCACCATCCCGATCTGCATTGTCTCCCCTCTGGACAAGGAGATGGCATTGCCGTTCGGCACATAGTCCAGCTCTTCCATGATCTTCAGGATGATCTCCCGCGTTGCCTGGCTCACATGGGGAGAACGATTCAGCACTCTCGATACCGTAGCTTTGGAGAATCCCGACAGTTTGGCGATTTGATCCAGATTCGACATGATGGCTCTCCTTACATAAATTTTCATCTTTATAATAATACTTGACATGTAACGCGTTACAACATTTAGCATTGAATTATAGGACCTATGAACAGCTTACCATATTTGAATCCATAACTAATAAAAGGCGGGATTATCGATGAATACACCATTTCCTGAAGGCTTCCTGTGGGGCGGCGCAGTCGCTGCGAACCAATTGGAGGGCGCATATAACGAAGACGGCAAAGGCCTGTCCACCCAGGACGTAGCTCCGCAAGGAATCAAGGGCCCCATCACCGAGGTGCCTACAGAGGATAATATGAAGCTGGTCGGCATCGACTTTTACCACCGGTACAAGGAAGATATCAAGCTTTTTGCCGAAATGGGCTTCAAGGTCTTCCGCACTTCGATCGCCTGGTCCCGGATCTTCCCGAACGGCGACGAGCTGGAGCCTAATGAGCAAGGTCTGCAATTCTACGACGACCTGTTCGATGAATGTCACAAATACGGCATTGAGCCGCTCGTGACCCTCTCCCACTACGAAACTCCGCTGCACTTATCCAAGCAGTATGACGGCTGGGTGAACCGGCAATTAGTCGGCTTCTATGAACGGTATGCCAGAACGGTATTCACCCGCTACAAGGATAAAGTGAAGTATTGGCTGACCTTCAACGAGATCAACTCCATCCTGCACGAGCCGTTCATGAGCGGCGGGATCTATACACCGAAGGACAAGCTGAGCAAGCAGGATCTGTATCAGGCGATTCATCATGAGCTGGTCGCAAGTGCTACAGCGGTCAAAATCGGACATGAGATCAATCCGCAGGCCCAGATCGGCTGTATGATCCTAAGCATGCCAACCTACCCGCTGACACCTAACCCGGACGATGTGATTGCGGCGATGAAGTCGGAGCATATGAATTACTTCTTCGGAGATGTGCATGCGAGAGGCGTGTACCCTGGCTATATGAAACGTTACTTCAGAGAGAACGGCATTGAGATTCACATGGAGCCTGGAGATGCAGACATTCTCAAGCATACCGTTGACTTTATCTCGTTCAGCTACTATGTGAGCATCTGTGAGACGGGAGACCGCAGCAAACGCACCCAGGAAGGCAACCTGATCGGCGGCGCGCCGAATCCATACCTGAAGGCTTCCGAATGGGGCTGGCAGATTGACCCGCAGGGCCTGCGTTATGTGCTGAATATGTTCTATGACCGTTACCAGAAGCCGTTGTTCATTGTAGAGAACGGACTCGGGGCCAAGGATGAGCTGATCACCGGTGAAGACGGCGTGCCGACCGTTAATGACGACTACCGGATTGAGTACCTGAACGACCATCTGGTGCAGGTGGGCGAAGCTATCGAGGACGGCGTTGAAGTCATGGGCTACACCTCTTGGGGCTGTATTGACCTGGTCAGTGCGTCAACCGCTGAACTAAGTAAACGCTACGGCTTCATCTATGTAGACCGCCACGACGACAATACAGGAACACTGGAGCGCTACCGCAAGAAATCCTTCCACTGGTATAAGGATGTTATTGCTACCAATGGACAAAGCCTGCGGCGCTCAGGCCAATAGAATAACCAGACAATACAGGTTGTCCCGAAAAGCCTTAAAAAGGCTGATTGGGACAGCTTTTTTTACATATGGAAAGATAAGCTTCTGACGTTCTTCATGTCTTCAGATACAGGCTGCAAGACCCATTCCGCCCAGCCTGGATTAGACTGTAGGAAGGGTAGCGACAGCGGCCCATTCCGCCGGTCTTTGCCTGCCCTCCCCCGTAACTGAAGATATCAATTTCAGTTGAATGTACTTAACAACAAAAAGCAGGAAGGAGCGGAGGGGAAATTTGGAACTGTAGGAGCGATAGCGTCCGCCTTTGTATACGGATTTCAACCGCGAACAGCGGCTTGAATCAGGAAATCTGTATACAACAGCGGCCGGAAGTCCAAATGTTCACCGCAGCGACGACGTTAATGCTTTGTGTTACCGCCTTTTTCATCTCATATCCCACCTCATATGAATATCTTTCAGTTATCCTCCTTTACCATTTTGAAACTAATTGCCCGAAAGGTTGGGATATACTAGCCACAGATGAATCTTAAGGAGCGTACCTGCAATGAACAAATATACCTTCGGCCTCAGCAGCCTCTTATTCTTAAGCCTGATAGCGTCCGGCTGTGGCACCATGAAGACGCCGAGCGATCTTCTTCAAGCCCCGTCCCAGGGGAATAGCGACGGCAATCTTACCGGAATCGTCAAATCCTTTCTACCGGCCAACGCGCATTTAACGGTACCCATCCACTCGGAATCCGGCAGTGCGATTCAATTACAGGATCTGGACAAGGACGGGCAGGAGGAACTCCTGGCCTTCTACAAGACAGACAAAACCGATTACGAGATCAACACCCTCCTCCTCTCGCAGCAGGACGGCAAGTGGACCAAGCTGGCTAACCTTACCGGAGTGGGCAGCGAATTGAATCAAGTATCCTTCACTGATGTTACGGGTGACGGAGCGGAGGAGCTACTGCTCGGATACGGCGGCGGGGAGGGATTAAGCAAGGAGCTGGCGGTCTACAGCCTAAGCGGCGGCAAGCTGACAGAGCTGCTCAAGCAGCCTTACGACCAGCTGGTCCTTGGCGACCTGACCGGGGGCGGGCATACCGACATTGCCTTGCTTCAGGGTACGTACACAACAGATAACATCCGGGAGACCCATCTCCTGTTGCTCCGGCTCAAGGACGGTGTGCTTCAGACGTTATCCGACCAGAAGCTGGATGGTAATGTGCTCGAAGCCCAGTTCGGCAAGGCATCCCCTACCCGGAATGCAATCGTCATCGACGCTGCCATCGGCGCACACGCTTCCTATACTTCACTGCTGACTTGGGAAAATGACAGGTTTACTGATATACTGGCAACAGATGATTATCAGCGTACCGCACTTGCTGCAAGCAAGGATCTGGTGCTTACTCCGCCGGCCGTCTCTCCCGACCTGCTGGGCAGCAGCAGTATTGCAATTAAGGATTACCCCCAGGCCAGCCTGGATGTGAACAATGACGGGATCATGGAATTCAGCTTCCTGGTGCCGCCTGCCGGTACGGAGAGCATGGCTCCCTTGGCGACCCCGTTCATTACCAAGTATTATCAGTGGGACGGACAGTCCGGCCTGACGTTCGTGCAGGAGCAGTTCGACCGCTGGGGCTTTAACTTCCGTATTCCTAAGTCTTGGGCGGGCCAGACCCTGCTGGAGGTTCCGGGAGAATCCCCCCAGCCCTGGGAGAAGCTCCAATTCAGCTACAAGAATGCCGGGGCTGCTGTGAAGGCTCCGCTGCTGGAGCTTCGCCTGCTGACGAAGAAGGCCTGGGCTGCCGCAGAGGTCCAGCTGAAGGCTGAGAATAGAGAGTATAAGCTGCTGTATGAGCAAGGGAACTCTAACAATGACACAGAGCCTACCCTGTTCGTTGCCGTAATGCCCGCACCGGATGCCGCCGGCAAGCTGCAGGGGGCCGATCTGCAGAATTATAATCAGCTGAAGCTGACATTGGATGAAGTCGTTCAGCTGGCCGGCACACCCCAGATGCCCCGGCAATAAGAAGGAGAGCTGTTCATGAAAGTGCTGATACTGGAAGATGAGAAGCCTATCCGTGATCTGCTGTGCATCAACCTTAAGCGGGCAGGCTTCGAGATCGCGGAGGCTTCTACCGGTGAAGAGGCGCTGAGCATTGCCCGGGAGCAGAGGGATTTCGACATCGCGATTCTTGACCTGGTGCTGCCCGGACTCAGCGGGTTCGAGGTGTGTACCCTTCTGCGGACACAGTTCCCCCGGCTGGGAATTATTATGCTCACCGCCAAAAGCCAGGAAATCGACAAGGTCATGGGCCTGGAATCCGGCGCAGACGATTACGTGGTCAAACCCTTTAGTCCGGTGGAGCTGGTCGCCCGGGTGCGCTCGCTCTACCGCCGGCTGTATCCGGGAGAAGCGCTGCCGCAGGAGAATCTCATCGAGCTTCCGCCTTTTTCTCTAATGCTGGATGAACGGAAATTATTGAAGAACGGGCAGGATATCCCACTGACCCCAACCGAGTTTATGATCGTGAAGCTGCTGATGGAGCAGCCGAATAAGGCCATGAACCGGGACGATATTCTAACAGCCGTATGGGGGCAGTACTTCATGGGTGATCTTAAAATTGTTGATGTGAATATCAGCCGAATCCGCCAGAAGATCGGACAGGAGTCCTCCGGACCGCAGTTCCTTGAGACGGTGTGGGGATTCGGATATATTTGGAGGGGCTAATCGTGCTGAAGGGAATCAGGTCCAGACTTATCGTCTATATTACCCTTATGCTGCTCCTGATCGTACTGCTGCTGGAGGGGGTGTTCATTGCCGCTGTCCACTATTATTATCTGGGCAGTGCGATGGAGACATTGAATACAAGGGCCACGACTTCAGCGACCTTTTTCAATAAGTATCTGGAGAGTTATAGCTTGAATGAGCGGGCGCGTTATATTCTGGAGAATCTTTCCTCTGAGGAGAGCAGTAAGGTGGAAGTGCTGAGTCCGGCCGGGCAGGTGGTCATTAATTCCTTCGGCTTCTCCAGTACAGAGCAGGTGAATACCCCTGATGTCAGAGCTGCTCTGACCAGCGGCAAAGGAAGTTTTCAGAGCATCAAGCCGGTGAACGGGGAACGAATTATGGCAGTTTCTATTGCGCTGAAGGAGTCGGGGAGCACGATCGGCTTGCTGCGTTACTCGGTCTCGGCAGAGCCTTTTTATCATGTAATTATACGGATCGCGCTCAATGCAGCCATCATCGGGCTGCTCGTCATTGGATTCGGCTTCATGCTCAGCCTGATTATCGCCAAACGGATCGTAGGGCCGATCCAGCAACTGACCCGGGTCGCCAAGGAAATGGCCACCGGTAATTTTGACGTCCGGGCAGAGAAGCGCTATGACGATGAAGTGGGCACCCTCGCGGTATCGCTGAATTATATGTCGGAGGAAATTCTCAAGAGCGAGAAGCTCAAATATGATTTCATATCCTCCGTCACCCATGAGCTGCGGACCCCGCTTACCTCTATCAAAGGCTGGGGGGAGACGCTGCTGGTCGGTGATTTGTCGGACAGGCAGGAGATGCTCCAGGGTCTTGAAGTCATGACCGGGGAGACAGACCGGCTGATCGGCCTGGTGGAGGATCTGCTCGACTTCTCCAAGTTCCAGGCCGGAGAGATACGCATTATACGCCAGCCATATGATCTCAGAGGCCTGCTGGAGGATCTGCTGCTGCAGTTCAGATACCGGGGGCAGACGAAGCAGATTCACCTCTATGCCGACCTTCCCGATCAGCCGCTGCCGGTGGACGGTGATTTTAACCGGTTGAAGCAGGTGTTTGTCAATTTGCTGGATAATGCGTTCAAGTTCACCCCTGCGGGGGGTGAGATCCGTCTTACCGCAGTGCTGGAAGGTGAGCGGATAACCGTCACCGTTGCTGACAACGGCGAAGGCATCGAGGCTGCGGATCTGGCACAGCTTGGCACCAAATTCTTCAAAGGCCGCTCCCGTCAATCCGGCAGCGGCCTGGGCCTCGCCATCTGCAAAGAAATTATCGAGCTGCATGACGGGCAGCTGCGGATCAAGAGTGAATTCACCAAGGGAACCACGGTAATTGTAGAGCTGCCGCGCTACGAGGTGGAGCAGCATTTTGCCTCACCAGTGTAGCTCTAGCTCAGTATCCCGCTGTGCTTCTATGACTCTACCCGGGCTTGTCCATTCCCGCGCGCGATTTCTACTACTGGCTGAGTCTCAATAGAGACGTTCCCGGCCACAGCTCTGGAGATCATGCAGGAGGCTTCAGCCTTATGTGCCAGCCGCTCTGCCATCTTGAGCTGCGCCGGTGTCGCCTCAGCCTGAAGCACAATGCTAGGCTTATGCACGATCCGCTCGTACGTAAACACATTATTCGTGACATCTACTGTCGCCTCAGACGCCAGGGTCAGCCCCTCTGGAACAATCTCCGAACGCTCCAGCATCGCGGCCAGGGTAATCAGGTAACAGGTCGCTGCTGCGCCCAGCAGCATCTCGTCCGGGTTCGTGCCGGTTCCCGGCCCGCCCATCTCCTGCGGAATCGATATGACCGTCCGCAGTCCGCCTGCATCAATATGCCCTTCGCTGTTCCGCCCTCCATTCCATACCGCCTTCAGGTGAAAAGGATGCTTCATCTCATTCCGTCCTTTCTTTTCTCCATATCAAATAAGTGCTATTGTCTTGTATCACTCCTGAGGCTAGATACACCCGATCCGTCTGGTCTCCAGCCGCTGGTCTGCCTGTCTACACACATGGCAAGTCATCTCCGTCAGATTCACCAGCCCAAGCGACCTTTCTTCAAGTATCGGGTAGGTATTAGATCCCAGATCGCAGTTCATCCTGGCGCCGTCACCATAGATCCGTTCAACCGGCGTAAGCCCGTGAATCACCGGCCTGCCGCTTATCACCGCTGATTATATAATCCCCCATCATTTTCATGATTGCCAATCAGTGCATGAACCTGGCCCGGATGCCGCTCTGTAAGCTGCTTAAGGTAACCAAGCAACTCCAGCCGAGTCCTTCCCCCGGTTGATCATATCTCCACCGATGACCAGCTGGTCCTGTTCCCAGTCCAATCCAGAATGCCGGAGCAGAAGCTCCAGCCCTTTTAGATCCCCATGGATGTCCGTTATGAAGAATTTGCGCATGAACTCCCTCCTCCTTCAGCATCCATTCTACCTCTACTGCAACTTAATCTCCTCAAAAAGCCCCGTCTGCCGATCAGGCTGATCCAGGTATGCAGTCTCACCCGCCGGACCGCTTCCACCCAGGTATTTAGCAAGGAGCGCCTCTACCTGGGCCATAGTGACCGGCTTTGCGGAATCCTGCAATTCATAGCCCAGCTGGCCGTTAGGCTCAATCGTCGCCGTTTTGACATCGCTGAGCCTGGAGATGCCCTGTCCCCGCAGGCTCATTTCCAGCTCATCGACAGTTAATCTGAGCTTTCTCAGATTCTTAGGCTGAAGCTGTCCCTCCGCAATAACAATAACCGCAGGCCCCTTAATCAGCCGCTCCAAAGCATTCCACCGTACCTGCAGCCATTCCACCACGATTAATACAGCAATGAAGACTGCTGCTGCCACCATCGTGATCAAGATACTGTGATCCGCTATCGGCTGCACAATAATGGTTCCTATCGAGATCATCGCGATCGTCGTCGGAATGGTCATTTGCGAGATAGATTTGCGTCCGGCAAGCCGAAGCACCAGCATTCCAACTACAATCAGGACCAACGCCTTCCATACTTCACTCCAAATTTCATGCATAGCCAGGTCTCCTTTGATAGGGTTGATTCCAGCTATTTTTTGTCATTTAGAAGATTAATATTCATTGTAGGATTAGAGAAGGGGCGACCGGCAGATCCCCGCATGAATACCTAAGCTGTTGTAATGCTGTTTGATGTTAATTAGGGCCTGACCGTTGAACACCCGGGAGACCATCCCTTCGATGGGACCAACCTCCACCTGTTCCTGCCGCAGCAGCCGCTCTACCGCGGCCTTGATCTCCCGGGGGTATATATTTCCAGCCACACTGGAGAGACCCTTGCAAGGGCCTGAGGCGAAATTCTCCACAAGCTTCATATCCCCCGCGGCAAAAAGAATGAATTCCTCCGGGTACTCCACCCCCACATGCCGCTGCAAATCGCCTGTTTCCTTATACCCTACAATGTTCGGATAACGGCGGATTAACGTGTACAGCGACTCCGGGGTCAGATCGAATCCGGTTCTTCCCGGATTATTATAGAGGGCAACAGGCTTAGAAGTATGATTAAGCAGCTCCTCCACATAAGCGATTGCCTGCTGCTGCGTAGGCCGGATGTATGGCGGGAAGCCAATCATAATGGCATCCATCACCGATGTCTCCAGCGCCTGAACCAGCGTTACCGCGTCACGGGTTCTAATCGCAGAAGCCCCGAAGACCAGCTCTATCCCTTGGAAGTGCTGCTGATTGAAGTACTCAATGATCTCCAGTCTCTCTCCGATACTCATCGAATGCTGCTCACCCGTGCTTCCTGAGATAAGCAGCGATTCGATGCCGTTCTGCTTCTGGTAGGCGACAATGGCTTCGAATCCTTCTACATTCAGACCTTCATCTCTGTGAAAAGGCGTAGGGATCGCTACACTTAATCTTTTCATATTACACCCCTTACTGTTAGTAGCCGTACTTAAGAAGTTCTGGACAAATGCTTCTCTTCCATCGCATCCAGCAGCATGAATAGCAGGGTACCCGCCGCTGTAATTCGCTCCGCCTGATCTGTCATTTCGGACGGTGCTTGAATATACTCACCAGGCTCCAGCTCTCCGGCACAATTGGTAATGATTTTGCGGATGCTGGATTCATTGACCTCCAGATGGAACTGCAGGCCGACTACATAATCCTCATATTCAAAACACTGATGGGCACAGCCCAGGCTGGAAGCAAGCCTCCTCGCTCCGGCAGGCAGGCTGAAGGTATCTCCATGCCAGTGAAACGGCACCCATTGCTCCGGGAATCCTTTGAAAAAAGCCGAGGTCTGCGCATCTCCCGTCAACCTGACAGGGAACCAGCCGATCTCCTTCCACTTGTTAGGGTAGACCTCACCGCCGATTTGTTCAGCAATAAGCTGGGCCCCCAGACAGATACCCAGCGTCAGCTTGTGCGAGTGGATCGCGTCTTTAATGAAGGATTTCTCTGCCGTCATCCAAGAGTATAGTGCTTCATCATACACGCCCATGGGGCCGCCCATCACCACGAGCATATCGAAATCCCTTATGGCAGGCAGAGCCTGATTCTCATACAGCCGTGTTGTTGTTAGCTCATGCCCCTTGACCTCTGCCCAACCTGCAATTTCCTCTGCCTCTTCAAACGGAACATGCTGCAAGCAATGAATTCTCATGCACTCCACCCGCTTTACATTTTTTTACGTTCATCTTCTATCTCCAATGTAACAAAAAATCCTGATGAATCAAGAAATACTTGATCATCAGGACAATTTCACTTCTATAACCACTCAGCTTCCCGCTTATTTCGCCTTGCCGGCAGGCACATAGATCAGACAACGCAGCTGCTTACCCGGATAGCGTAATTCAGCATTATATTTGCTGCCGTCTTCCAGTAATACATCCACGGCCACCATCCCGCGTTTATTGTTTACCTCTGTGCCCGTCAAATACGCCTTCACAATCTTTCTCTTCTCTCCCTGCTTGTCCTTTACAATCCGGGTAGCTTCCTTTATCCAGCTGTCATCCTTCTTCATGGCAGCCGCTGCCGCTGCATCGATAGGGGTTCTTTTAATCACAGAGTTAATGGCTGTCGTATCTATTACCACTCCAGTGTCCGGATCGATCTGCACACTATATTGCCAGTATTCCTGACCTTGTCCACGCAGAGTAAGCGACTTATATGGTTCAGAGTGAACCGACCAAAATGATGGTATGCCATAGCCCGGTTCATGCAGCATAACATTTGTTTTCAGCTTGGAGACATCGGCATCGAACAGCTTACCTACACTTTCAGCCGCCCGTGCCAGTACTTCATCCTTGCTGAATTTCTCCGGTACGGCAACGGCCGGAGCAGTGATATTACGTTTGGATGCCACAAGATTAAGCCGGTAGTACCAGTCAATCATTTGCAACAGCTCTTCATCTGTCCAGGTGCGCTCCGGTTGAACATACGTATTGGTCTTTATATCGAAATACACTTCTCCCTGCCCCGCCTGTAGCGGCAATGGCTTCTGTGGTCGCACACCATCATAGACATACTGATCTTCCAGTACCAGGCGACGGTTGATTTCCGCATCGGTCATTTCCCGGCCTGAAGTGTTCGGATCGCCCGGTAGCTCCATATATTCGTAGATTTGCTGGATCTGCTCCTCTGTCATCTGCTTCAGCAGCAGATCATCATTCACGGTAGATACCGGCACGGGTGCCTCTACCTTTAGTACCGGAACAGCGCTTTCTGCCGGACTTGCCTTAGCATTGACTTCAGTTGCCGTACTGTACTTCGCAATGACTGCTGAGTTCGCCAGACTGGGGACAAGGAGTCCGCTGAATGCAAACATACCGCCTGAGCATAGGACAACAGCCATAGTAACAGACCACTTTTTCTTGTTCAATTGTATTACCTCCATCGGGATTCAGAATATGAACTCTTTCCATAGCTTAATCCCGGGATATTATAGAGTAGAGAGGCAGTTGTTATGGAATTGTAAAATAGCTTCACAGAGTGGAGCTTAAAAAAAGGCGGATGCGCGTTCCCTCCCCAGGAGCAGATAGCAGCTCAATTCTGGCCTGATGCGCTTCAGCAATCTGGCGGCATAGAGACAGACCCAGACCTGCATGGCCATAGGCCCGCGATCGCGCCGGATCTGCACGGTAGAACGGCTCAAATGCCCGCCTGCTCTGCTCTTCTGTCATTCCACTCCCGCTGTCCTGTACTTCAAGAACCCCTTCTCCGTCCTGCTGATAGGCCAGCATACGGATCGTCTGCCCTGGCGGGGACACCGGAATCGCATTCTCGATCAGATTCACCAGTAAAGCTGCCAGAAGATCAGCATCTCCCCATACGGAAGGAATCGAGCTATTCATCTCCAGCAGTAATCCGTTATCTGTCACCCTCTGCTGCTCGGTCTGGGCCACAGTGTCGAATAGCGAAACTACGTCTACCTTTGCCAACACCAGCGGCTGATGCCGCAGAACGGACAGATCCAGTAGTTTAAAAGCCAGATTCTTCAGCCTCACCGTCTCACTGAGAATATATCGGCCCGCCTTGACCTGATCCTCCTGATCTATGTTAGCCATGGTCAGCAGCTCCGCGAATCCTTGCATACTGGTCAGCGGTGTCCGCAGCTCATGAGCCAGATTATCGACCATCCGCTGCTTATCCTCAGCCATGCCTGCGAGATCGGTGATCCGTTGCTCGATCACTGAAGCCATCCGGTTGAAGTTTACGGCCAGTTCCCCAAATTCATCCCTGCTGTTCAGCTCCACACGATTGGAATAGTCACCTTCGGCAATCGTCTTCGTTGTCTCCGACAACAGCTTGAGCGGCTTAGTCAGGTGCCGGATCAGCAGATAGAGCAGCACCACCAGGAGCGGGCCGACAATCCAGTTAATCATCACGAAAAAACGGTTCAGCTCCTGCTTCTGGGCATACAGCCCACTAATATCGCGCTTGTACACCAGCTCCAGATGCTGGTATGGAGCTGGCAGCGGCATCGCTAAGGTCATAACATGCTCTTCCCTTGCAGGACTATCTCCACCCTCACCGGGGTAGAGAAGCTTTTCATCCTCCCGCAGCTCCAGACGGATGCCCTGCTTGCGGTAATGCTCTCCATAGGACTTGGCCACACTAAGCAGTAGTGCCGGGGTAAGAGAGACGCCTCTTGCCCGAATGGAATCCAGATTCTCATAGATATTATTCGTAATTAGCAGTTGTTCACTGGCCGCGCGTTTGCTCTCACTGGCCATGTTCAGCTGCCAGCTTTTTTTCATCACCATTACGACACTTACATCAAGTGCCGCTATAAAAAGCACCAGGACAGCAAGGAGTATCTTATGCCAGAACCGCATCGCTAGACCTGAACTTCCAGCCGGTAGCCCAGCTTGAACACGGTTTTGATCCGTTCTTCCCAGCCCAGCTTTTTGCGCAGCTGCCGGATATGTACATCCACAGTACGGGTATCACCCGCATAATCATAACCCCATGCCAACTCCAGCAGCTTCTCTCTGGAAAGAGCAATATTCCGGTTACGGATCAGCACTTCAAGCAGCTCGAATTCTCTGGCCGTCAGATCCACCAGCAGCTGATCCACCCACACCTGACGCTCCGTGAACCGGACTTCAACCCCATCGCATACATAAGCAGAGGCAGCCTGTTCATTCCTCCGCAGCACGACATTAATCCGGGCCAGCAGCTCCAGAATCTCAAAAGGCTTAATAATATAATCATCTGCACCCAGCTCGAAACCCCTGATCCGGTCAGAGAGTGCACCCCGGGCCGTAATCAGAATCACCGGAATCCGCAGTGGTGCAATCTGCTCCATCACCCCGAACCCGTCCAGACCGGGAAGCATGACATCCAGCAAGAGCAGATCCGCACGTTCCTTCTCCAGCATGTCCGCTACCTCCGAGCCGCTATAGGCTTTGGAATACGTGTGTCCTACCAGCTTAAGGTTCATCGTTATTAAATCATTAATCGCCTGTTCATCCTCAACAACAAGTATATGAGCCATCTGTCGAATATCCTCCTAACTCTGTAGCCACAGAATACCCTTTCATAGGTAACCTAATCTTAATCATACCAGATTCCAGAGCATCCATAAGCTATAAGCCGAACCTGACCTTACACAACCGCCTGCCAAAAAATCCTGAAAAATCAAGAACTGCTTGATCTTCAGGACTAGTTGAGTTCATTGAACATACGGCTCCCTACTTATTCCCCCTTATCCGCAGGCTCATAAATCAGACAACGCAGCATCATACTCGGATAGCGGAATTCCGCGTTATATTTGCTGCCGTCTTCTAATAGCACATCTATCGCAACCATACCACGCTTATTATTCACCTCAGTATCAGTCAGATACGCCTTTACGATTCTCCGTTGCTCTCCTTGCTTGTCCTTAACAATCCGCTTAGCTTCCTTGATCCAGCGATCATCCTTTTGGATAGTGGCAGCCGCAGCCTCATCAATAGGTGTTCTTATCGCTGCCAGATTAACTGCTGTCGTATCCACTACCACTCCTGTTTCTGGATCAATCCACACATTATATGTCCAGACCTCCTGCCCTTGTCCCCGCATGGTGCGCTCTTTGTAGGGAGAAAAATCCACCCACCATTGGGAAGGATAGCCAAATCCCGGATTATGCAGACTAGTTGATACCTTTAACTTGGACACATCCGCATCATAGAGCTTACGTACACTTTCAGCCGCACGCATGATGAATTCAGACTCGCTATACTTTTGAAGAAAAACAGGTTTTTCCGGAAAGCGTAGAGAGGATACGTATCCCTGCCGATAAGTCCAGTCTATTAGCTGCAGCAGCTCCTCATCGGTCCAAACCCGATCTGGAGCGTAGAGAGTATTGGTCATTAGATCCAGATATAAGTCCCCTTGTCCCTCCTTGAAGGGCATGGGCTTCTGAGGCCGAACTCCATCATACACATACTGATCGTGCAGCACCAAGTGGCGTTTAGTCTCCGCTTCTGTGAGGCGGACGCCAACACCCTGGGGCTCAAGTCCTGTATCCATGTAGTCATTAATTTGCTGAATTTGCTCCTGGGTCATATTCTTCCGCAGGTAATCATCCACAGAAGATACCGGCACGGGCGCCTCTACTTTCAATACAGGAACCGTAATTTTGGGCTGACTTAGTCTGACATCTTCCTGTGTTGCAGCTGTGCTGTCCTTGGCGACAACAGCAGAGTTCACTAAGTTCGGGACGGCAACAGCACTAATGGCGAATAACCCTCCGGCACATAACAGGACAGCTATAGAAACAGATCGCTTCTTCTTATTCAATAGGATAACCTCCACAGGAATATAGTAATTTCTCTACCACTACCCTACTCTCAACATGTTATAAAGTAGAGTGACAGTTGTTATGGAGTTGTAAAATGAGAGCCTCGCCCGTAATACAAAAAGACCACTGTTGATTTCTCAACAGTGGTCTTGTGTGCTTGGCAACGTCCTACTCTCCCAGGACCCTTCGGTCCAAGTACCATCGGCGCTGGAGGGCTTAACGGTCGTGTTCGGGATGGGTACGTGTGGAACCCCTCCGCTATCGCCACCAAACGGATTTTTTCCGGTCGGCTTACTCCCTGAACTTCTTCAGGAAAATAATCAACCTTCCAAAATAATCGCTACAGAAAATATCAAACCATCGGTTTAACATCCTGCCAGGCTTGATCGCCTGAAAACTGAATCCGAAACGAATCTGCGTTGTTAGAAATTTGGATAAGCCCTCGACCGATTAGTATTGGTCAGCTCCATGCATTGCTGCACTTCCACCTCCAACCTATCTACCTCGTCGTCTTCAAGGGGTCTTACATACTGGGAAATCTCATCTTGAGGGGGGCTTCACGCTTAGATGCTTTCAGCGCTTATCCCGTCCGTACGTAGCTACTCAGCCATGCTCCTGGCGGAACAACTGATGCACCAGCGGTACGTCCATCCCGGTCCTCTCGTACTAAGGACAGCTCCTCTCAAATTTCCTGCGCCCACGACAGATAGGGACCGAACTGTCTCACGACGTTCTGAACCCAGCTCGCGTACCGCTTTAATGGGCGAACAGCCCAACCCTTGGGACCTACTTCAGCCCCAGGATGCGATGAGCCGACATCGAGGTGCCAAACCTCCCCGTCGATGTGGACTCTTGGGGGAGATAAGCCTGTTATCCCCAGGGTAGCTTTTATCCGTTGAGCGATGGCCCTTCCATGCGGTACCACCGGATCACTAAGTCCGACTTTCGTCCCTGCTCGACTTGTAGGTCTCGCAGTCAAGCTCCCTTATGCCTTTGCACTCTGCGAATGATTTCCAACCATTCTGAGGGAACCTTTGAACGCCTCCGTTACTCTTTAGGAGGCGACCGCCCCAGTCAAACTGCCCGCCTGACACGGTCCCCGTACCCGATGAGGGCACTAGGTTAGAACCTAGATACGATCAGGGTGGTATCCCAACGGCGCCTCCGCAGAAGCTTGCGCTCCTGCCTCCACGGCTCCCACCTATCCTGTACAGATCGTACCCAAATTCAATATCAAGCTGCAGTAAAGCTCCATGGGGTCTTTCCGTCTTGTCGCGGGTAACCTGCATCTTCACAGGTATTAAAATTTCACCGGATCTCTCGTTGAGACAGCGCCCAAGTCGTTACGCCATTCGTGCGGGTCAGAATTTACCTGACAAGGAATTTCGCTACCTTAGGACCGTTATAGTTACGGCCGCCGTTTACTGGGGCTTCGGTTCACAGCTTCGGATTGCTCCTAACCGCTCCCCTTAACCTTCCAGCACCGGGCAGGCGTCAGCCCGTATACTTCGCCTTGCGGCTTCGCACAGACCTGTGTTTTTGCTAAACAGTCGCTTGGGCCTTTTCACTGCGGCCCCCTCGGGCTATTCACCCTACCGAGGCACCCCTTCTCCCGAAGTTACGGGGTCATTTTGCCGAGTTCCTTAACGAGAGTTCTTCCGCGCGCCTTAGAATTCTCTTCTCGCCTACCTGTGTCGGTTTGCGGTACGGGCACCTTCTCCTGACTAGAGGCTTTTCTTGGCAGTGTGAGATCATGACCTTCGCTACTGTAATTTTCGCTCCCCATCACAGCCCAGCCTGTGCGGTGTGCGGATTTGCCTACACACCAGCCTCACTGCTTAGACGGACATCCATCAGTCCGCGTCACTACCCTCCTGCGTCACCCCATCGCTCATAGCGGATTACGGTGGTACAGTAATTTCAAACTGTTGTCCTTCGACTACGCCTTTCGGCCTCGCCTTAGGTCCCGACTTACCCTGAGCGGACGAGCCTTCCTCAGGAAACCTTGGGCTTTCGGCGGATCAGATTCTCACTGATCTTTTCGTTACTCATACCGGCATTCTCACTTGTATGCTGTCCAGCGCTCCTTACGGTACACCTTCAACCCACATACAACGCTCCCCTACCCCAGATGCAACGCATCTAGCCATAGCTTCGGTGGTGTGTTTAGCCCCGTTACATTTTCGGCGCAGAGTCACTCGACCAGTGAGCTATTACGCACTCTTTCAATGGTGGCTGCTTCTAAGCCAACATCCTGGTTGTCTGTGCAACTCCACATCCTTTCCCACTTAACACACACTTGGGGACCTTAGCTGATGGTCTGGGCTGTTTCCCTTTTGACAATGGATCTTAGCACTCACTGTCTGACTCCCGGCAAGAAGTTAATGGCATTCGGAGTTTGACTGAGCTTGGTAACCCTTGCGGGCCCCGCACCCAATCAGTGCTCTACCTCCACCACTCCATTCACCGAGGCTAGCCCTAAAGCTATTTCGGGGAGAACCAGCTATCTCCGAGTTCGATTGGAATTTCTCCGCTACCCCCACCTCATCCCCGCATTTTTCAACATGCGTGGGTTCGGGCCTCCAGTGCGTGTTACCGCACCTTCACCCTGGACAGGGGTAGATCACACGGTTTCGGGTCTACGTCCACATACTTAGTCGCCCTATTCAGACTCGCTTTCGCTGCGGCTCCGGCTTCTCACCTTAACCTTGCATGTTAAACGTAACTCGCCGGTTCATTCTACAAAAGGCACGCCATCACCCATAAAGAGGGCTCTGACTTTTTGTAAGCACACGGTTTCAGGTTCTATTTCACTCCCCTTCCGGGGTGCTTTTCACCTTTCCCTCACGGTACTGTTTCACTATCGGTCGCCAGGTAGTATTTAGCCTTAGCAGATGGTCCTGCTGGATTCATACGGGGTTTCACGTGCCCCGCACTACTCGGGATCCGTCTCGGAGAGAACACAGTTTAGGCTACAGGGCTTTTACCTCTATCGCGGGCCTTTCCAGACCTCTTCGCCTACCATATTCCTTTGTAACTCCATGTGAGACGTCCCACAACCCCAAGAGGCAAGCCCCTTGGTTTAGGCTGTTCCGCGTTCGCTCGCCGCTACTGACGGAATCACTATTGTTTTCTCTTCCTCAGGGTACTTAGATGTTTCAGTTCCCCTGGTCTGCCTCTGCGTATCCTATGTATTCAGATACGAGTAACTGCGAATTACCACAGCTGGGTTTCCCCATTCGGACACCCCCGGATCAAAGCTTGCTTACAGCTCCCCGAGGCAGTTTCGTTGTTCGCCACGTCCTTCGTCGGCTCCTGGCGCCTAGGCATCCTCCGTGTGCTCTTAGTAGCTTAACCAATGCGTTTTCCCTAAAGAAAATCGCTAGTATCGCCATTAATATGAAACTTGTTTACACAAGTTCAGCTTAAAGGAATGTTCTAAAACGCAAATTCGTTTCGGTATCCAGTTTTCAAGGATCAAGTTAAAGATGAGAGCTTAAACTCTCAAAACTGACCAACGAGTGAGTAACTAGCCGACCGGCTAGATTTAAGATTTGAATGTCTTCATTGCAGAAGACGATTCTCCATAGAAAGGAGGTGATCCAGCCGCACCTTCCGATACGGCTACCTTGTTACGACTTCACCCCAATCATCTACCCCACCTTCGGCGGCTGGCTCCCTTGCGGGTTACCCCACCGACTTCGGGTGTTGTAAACTCTCGTGGTGTGACGGGCGGTGTGTACAAGACCCGGGAACGTATTCACCGCGGCATGCTGATCCGCGATTACTAGCAATTCCGACTTCATGCAGGCGAGTTGCAGCCTGCAATCCGAACTGAGACCGGCTTTGCTGGGATTGGCTCCACCTCGCGGCTTCGCTTCCCGTTGTACCGGCCATTGTAGTACGTGTGTAGCCCAGGTCATAAGGGGCATGATGATTTGACGTCATCCCCACCTTCCTCCGGTTTGTCACCGGCAGTCACTCTAGAGTGCCCAGCTCAACCTGCTGGCAACTAAAGTCAAGGGTTGCGCTCGTTGCGGGACTTAACCCAACATCTCACGACACGAGCTGACGACAACCATGCACCACCTGTCTCAACTTTCCCCGAAGGGCACCTGATGCATCTCTGCTTCGTTAGTTGGATGTCAAGACCTGGTAAGGTTCTTCGCGTTGCTTCGAATTAAACCACATACTCCACTGCTTGTGCGGGTCCCCGTCAATTCCTTTGAGTTTCAGTCTTGCGACCGTACTCCCCAGGCGGAGTGCTTACTGTGTTAACTTCGGCACCAAGGGTATCGAAACCCCTAACACCTAGCACTCATCGTTTACGGCGTGGACTACCAGGGTATCTAATCCTGTTTGCTCCCCACGCTTTCGCGCCTCAGCGTCAGTTACAGCCCAGAAAGTCGCCTTCGCCACTGGTGTTCCTCCACATATCTACGCATTTCACCGCTACACGTGGAATTCCACTTTCCTCTTCTGTACTCAAGTCACCCAGTTTCCAGTGCGACCTCAGGTTGAGCCCAAGGTTTAAACACCAGACTTAAATAACCGCCTGCGCGCGCTTTACGCCCAATAATTCCGGACAACGCTTGCCCCCTACGTATTACCGCGGCTGCTGGCACGTAGTTAGCCGGGGCTTTCTTCTCAGGTACCGTCACTCCGGCAGCAGTTACTCTACCGGACGTTCTTCCCTGGCAACAGAGCTTTACGATCCGAAAACCTTCATCACTCACGCGGCATTGCTCCGTCAGGCTTGCGCCCATTGCGGAAGATTCCCTACTGCTGCCTCCCGTAGGAGTCTGGGCCGTGTCTCAGTCCCAGTGTGGCCGTTCACCCTCTCAGGTCGGCTACGCATCGTCGCCTTGGTGGGCCGTTACCCCACCAACTAGCTAATGCGCCGCAGGCCCATCCCCAAGCAGCAGATTGCTCCGCCTTTCATTCTCTCCTCAGGAGAAAAAAGAAATTATCCGGTATTAGCTACCGTTTCCGGTAGTTATCCCAGGCTTGAGGGCAGGTTGCCTACGTGTTACTCACCCGTCCGCCGCTAAATCTGAAAGGAAGCAAGCTTCCTCTCAAACTCCGCTCGACTTGCATGTATTAGGCATGCCGCCAGCGTTCGTCCTGAGCCAGGATCAAACTCTCCAATTAGGACGCTTACGAAGTAAGCGTCACCTGCAATCTCTTCGGTCCAGCTCAGCTGAGCGGACGAAGAGATTGCAGTATAGAAAGAGCGATTGCTCATTTTGAAACATCTGACGAGAATTGTTACATTCTCTAATTTGGATCTCACCGAAGTGATTTCCAGGTACTCACTCGTTGTTCAGTTTTCAAAGATCAAGCTCGTTGTCAGCGCCGCTCACCGCGTCACCAGCAACTTTTATAATATAACATGGATCAAACAACTATGCAACTATTATTTCAAAAGTTTCTGCTGAAGCAATACTATCAGCTCTTCCGCAGTATCCCAAACCATAGGACGTATCTCTTGAAGATATATCCTTAACTTATCTGCCTCATCGCTTCTGATCGTCCAAATCACCGGAATGTCCAACCCCAGCGCATAGCCCGCTGCCAGATATACCTCAGGGGATTGGCCTGTGAGGTCCGCAATAACCAGCTTGCTGCCCTCCATAGGCTCCAGGGAATCCGCAGCTTCGTTCCTGCAGGCAAGCAAACGGGGCAAATAGCCAAATTGCTCGATTTTGGCCCAAAGCTTGTCTTGCCACTCCGCCTGCAGCTTCTCATCATCCGACAGAAGAACGGTGCATTGCTGTAATGTTCGCCCTCCTGCGGCAGCCACTGCTTCCTCCCACCCCAAGGGAGTCAATATGAAGTTCATACCTTCCCGGACTAACAGATTCTCACCTTGCAGCCTGTCAATAATATAGACCAGCTCCTGCAGATTGGGAGAGTACGTCAGATTGTAGCTGCGGGACAGGGGATGAATGACCACCGGCTCCCCGGGGCCACTACAATGCCTATACAGATACTGCAACAGCCGGTCTCCTTTATCCTCAGCCGTTACCGGAATACCCGGGGCATTCACAATCTCCTCCAGATCGCTGAACGCAAGGCTCACCTTCTCGCCACAATCCGTTTTTTCGCGGATATAGCCTGAGATCAGATGCAGCATGTCCCGCTTCTGCTGGAACGAGAGCGCAAGAATCGATTCATAGCTGTCTCTAAGCAGGCTGTAGCTTCCGCCAGGAGAGCAGGAGCAGTCGATATACTGATCGTACTCACCGTCTGCTGTAATGCGGACAATCTGATCGCAGAATGCACAATGTTTTTTTTGCATAACCATCACCTCTTCAGAATAGCAGTCCCCCTACCTTACCAAGAATGGATTGAAAAGTGGACCGGAAATTCCTTCCTCCCCCACAGCTTGGCCTGCCTGATTTCGGAAGTATGCCAATGAGATTGCCGAAGCGTAGCATTCAGAGTTCACCACATTTTAATTAAACTGCCAGCAGCTCAAGCTTAGATTACCATACTGATAACTCCGGTGAAGCAGCTGCGCATTACGCCCCGGGTCTCCGGCTCCCATAGCGATGAACAGCGGAATAAAGTGCTCACTCGTTGGGACCGCCATCTCTGCATAGGGAGCAAGCTCATCATATTGGAACAGCGCTTCTGTATCCCATGCTTCCACCTTCTCCTGAATCCAGTGATCGAACTGTTCAGCCCAACCGTTGACCTCATCCGAATTCCAGTTCAACCTCCGCAGATTATGAACGGTTCCCCCGCTGGCGATGATAAGCACATCCTGTTCACGCAGCGCCGCCAGCGCCTTGCCGATCTCATACTGCTGCGCATTAGGCAGATCACGATTCACAGACATCGCCACAACCGGAATATCCGCCTCCGGATAGAGCAGCTTCAGCACTGCCCATGCACCGTGATCGAGTCCTCTTTGTTCATCCCTGACATTCTTCACACCACCCGCGGTCAAAAGCTGCTGAATCTGCTCCACGAGAGCCGGATCGCCATGTGCGGGATACGTCATCTGGTACAGCTCGTCCTGGAATCCGCCAAAGTCATAAATGGTATCATACGTTGCCGCCGCGCCCACTGACTGCACGGTTTCCTCCCAATGCGCCGAGAAGAGAACGATAGCTTTCGGTTTGGGCATCTGGTCCTTGAACTCTTTTAACAGCTTGGTGTAGGCATTATCTTCAAGAACAATAGATGGAGCTCCGTGTGCAAAAAAATAGGAAGGCATCATCGACAATCACTCCTTATTAATGGTTAATCCGGCATCCTGCTTGAGCCATTGCAAGAAATCACGCTGGTTCTCTTCAGTTACGCCATGGTCGGATGGATATAGTCTGAAGGTCAACCGTTCGGTTTGCCCTTCCAGATAGGCGGCAGTCTCATGTCCAATGCGCACCGGGAACACCGAATCGTATTCACCATGGGAAGCGAAAATAGACACGTTCTTAAGGCTACGGAGGCTATACTCCATTTTCACAAATTCAGGAATATATCCATTCAGCGCGACAATCCCCCTTATCTGCTCCCCTATCGTAAGCGCAAGCGTCATGGACAGAATGGCCCCTTGGCTGAAGCCGAGCAAATAACGTTTGTCCGGATCGACCGGATACCGCTGCGTTGCATAATAAATGAAGGCCTCAAGATCGCTGACAGCTTGATCAAACATCTCGCGGATGGGGTTGCCCAGGCTTTTCAAATCATAATATTGATACCCCGTACCCAGCGGCAAATTCCCGCGAACCCCGATAATAATGAACTCCTCAGCCAGCGGCGCCACCAGACCGAACATATTGCGTTCATTAGAGCCTTTGCCGTGAAAAGTAAAGATCACCGGGTATTTTTTGCCCTGCTCCAGCTTATCCGGTAAATGAATATCATATGAATACTTAGGATTCATCTTATCTTCCTCCATACTGAAGATTCTCACTTAAATATTAGTTATAAAAATATATTTTCTATATGAGTAATTTATCGCAATGCACATTGACTTGTCAACAATAAAATTGTTAATATAAAAATAATTTTAGTATTACAAATATCATGAAGGTGTGATCCCATGGATATCGGTGCTACAATACGGGCAATCCGCAAGCGGAAAAATATCACCATCGCGCAAATCTGCGACACTACCGGCCTCTCCCAAGGCTTCATGAGCCAGGTCGAAACCAATAAGACATCACCTTCCATCTCTACACTTGAGAATATCGCCCAGGCTCTGAAGGTTCCTCTTGCTTATTTGCTGCTCAAAAAAGAAGAACGCATGCAGATTGTCCGCAAGGATGAACGGAGAATCACCACCAGCGGCGCAGCCGAGCTAAAGGTCGAACACCTCAGCTCCACCCAAAACGTCCGGATGTCAATCGTCGAGTTCCCTCCCGGTGCCATGATTGGGGATGCCCCCCATGCGCATGAAGGACAGGAGGTCCATGTTGTCATTAAAGGAACCATCTATGCGGAGCAAGGGGAAGATGGAGCTGAATTTACTGAGGGTGATTCCTTTAGCTGGAATGCCTGCACCCCCCATTCCGTCAAAAATACGGGAGAGGACACTGCGATTGTGCTAATCTCCATCTACACTGAAAGCGAAAACGGACAGGATGTCCTCTGAACAATAAAAAGCCCGTACTCTGGCCTGATAGGCGGAGTGCGGGCTTTTTTAATGCTCGGTATACCACGCCAAAAAAGATGATTTCTGTAAGATACAGAGATCATCTTTTTCGTTTAACTGTCTTTTTAAGCTTCCGTTAGATCAATTCCGATTTTTGTAGAAGCTTCTGGATGATCGTGGCCACTTCAGCTCTTGTAATATTCGCCTTCGGAACAAGCATTGTAGCACTTCTGCCGGATACGATGCCTGCCTGCACACTTTGCGCAACGCTGCTTTGCGCCCACTGAGAGACTTTTGCCGCATCCTGGAATGTAAGCATCGTAGCCTCTAATGATTGTGCAGGCAGCTTCTCCTTCAACCCGGTCAGGGTCATCGCCTTAGAGAGAATCACCATCGCCTCTTCACGCGTGATCTTCTCCAGCGGACGGAAAGTTCCGTCTGGATAGCCGTCAAGCAGATGATAGGCATATGCCGTATTAATCATGCCGCTATACCAATCCGAAGTCTTAACGTCCGAGAAGGATGTAGCCCCGTTCTCAAGTTGGAGTCCTAGTCCCCGGACGATGATGGCTGCAAATTCGGCGCGCGTAATGTCCTGATCAGGACCGAACTGCTCATTCCCGATACCGCTGACAATCATTCGGGAACCCATGTCGTTCACGGCTTTTTTCGCCCAGTGCTTCGCAACATCACTGAATTCCAGCGGATGCCAGACAACAGCATAAGTACTATTCGTCAAGCTGTTAATTTGGGCGGAGTACATGCTATTTTCGAAAATAATTTTTGTCGGCACATGTCTTACCGATCCATCCGGCTCTACCACCACGCCCGTTGTAATTTTGTTCGGGTCCATACCGCTCGGAAGGGCAACGGTTCTTTCAACATATGCATTGAATTTCGATACATCAATGGTCTTACTGCCATACGTTGCACTGATCGTAAAATCCGTCGGTGGCGCGACTAGCGTGAACGCGTTTTTCTCTGCGGCACGGTTTACCGTTTCTATGCTATCCGTAGTCGGCGTAGCAATTTCGATGCGAACTTTGATGTCTTGCAGCTTCAACTCTTTGCCCATACGGGCGGATAGAGCATCAATATTGATTTGTTGAGCTGGCAACGTATATGTCGCTCTTGCTGTTCTAATCTCCAGCGTTGCCCGATAATTCTCCAGATTTTTAATCATCTGGCCGTTCAATTCACCGATTATGATATCGGACTTGGCATTAACCGGCAAGGTCACTACCGCGCCATAGCCCTCCGTTGCGAGCTTATTATCCAACTTGTTCTGGTCGACAGAGATCGTGGTGACGGTTTGGCTGTTGCGTTGCGATGTCGTGGCTGTTCCCGCGGTCTCCACTTTTCCGTTGACCAAAATGTCCACACCGGTACTACCGCTCGGTGGAGTAACATTTCCGGAGCCGCTGTATACCGGTTCGGTCGTCACACCGCTGAATGCCGAATCAGTTGTCACGTTCGAGACAATATTGGATGGGCCAGAGTTCGTCCCTCCAGTTACCACCAGCCGGAAGTCATACCCCGTCGACGGGCTCAATCCAGTGACCGTGGCACTCGTTGCATTCGTCGCAATGGCTCCGCTTGTCGTCGCCGTCGTCCACGCATTCGCCCCCGCTGGCGATTGCTCAACGATGATCCCGTTCGCTCCGCTTGCTGCGGTCCAGCTAAAGCTCGCTGTCGTACTTGTCGTCGCAGTCTTCGCGAAGTCGGTCAGCGCTGCGGTTGGCGCGCTTTCGGTCGTCACGTTCGTGACGACATTAGACGTACCCGCGTTCGTCCCGCCTATTACCACTAAGCGGAAGTCATACGCCGTTGACGGGCTCAATCCCGTGACCGTGGCGCTAACTGCATTCGCCGCAATGGCTCCGCTTGTCGTCGCTGTCGTCCAATTATTCGCCCCCGCCGGAGATTGCTCGACGGTAAGCCCAGTCGCTCCGTTTGCCGCGGTCCAACTGAAGGTAGCTGTCGTGCTTGTCGTTCCTGTCTCGGCGAAGTCGGTCAGCGCTGTGCTTGGCGCACTCTCGGTCGTCACGTTCGTGACGACATTCGACGTACCCGCATTCGTGCCGCCTATTACCACTAAGCGGAAGTCATACGCCGTCGATGGGCTCAACCCCGTGACCGTGGCGCTAACTGCATTCGCCGCAATGGCTCCGCTTGTCGTCACTGTCGTCCAATTATTCGCCCCCGCCGGAGATTGCTCGACGCTGAGCCCAGTCGCTCCGTTTGCCGCGGTCCAACTGAAGCTCGCTGTCGTACTTGTCGTTCCTGTCTTGGCGAAGTCGGTCAGCGCTGTGCTTGGCGCACTCTCGGTCGTCACATTCGTGACGACATTAGACGTACCCGCATTCGTCCCGCCTATTACCACTAAGCGGAAGTCATACGCCGTTGACGGGCTCAATCCCGTGACCGTGGCACTCGCTGCATTCGCCGCTATGGCTCCGCTTGTCGTCGCTGTCGTCCACGTATTCGCTCCCGCTGGCGATTGCTCGACGGTAATCCCGGTTGCTCCGCTTGCTGCGGTCCAGCTAAAGCTCGCCGTTGTGCTTGTCGCCGCTGTCTTCGCAAAGTCCGTCAGTGCCGTGCTTGGCGCGCTGTCGGTCGTCACGTTTGTGACGATATTAGATGGGCCAGCGTTCGTCCCTCCCGTTACCACGAGACGGAAGTCATACGCCGTTGACGGGCTCAGCCCTGTAACTGTTGCGCTCGCTGCATTCGCCGCTATGGCTCCGCTTGGCGTCGCCGTTGTCCACGTGTTCCCTCCCGCTGGCGATTGCTCAACGACAATCCCCGTCGCTCCGCTTGCTGCGGTCCAGCTAAAACTCGCTGTCGTACTTGTCGTTCCTGTCTTGGCGAAGTCGCTCAGCGCCGTCGTTGGCGCGCTTTCCGTTGTCACGTTTGTGACGACATTCGACGTACCCGCATTCGTACCTCCTGTTACTACGAGGCGGAAGTCATACGCCGTTGACGGGCTCAACCCCGTGACCGTTGCGCTCGCTGCATTCGCCGCTATGGCTCCGCTTGGCGTCGCCGTCGTCCACGTATTGGCTCCCGCTGGCGATTGTTCAACGACAATTCCCGTCGCTCCGTTTGCTGCGGTCCAGCTAAAACTCGCTGTCGTACTTGTCGTTCCTGTCTTGGCGAAGTCGGTCAGCGCTGTGCTTGGCGCACTCTCGGTCGTCACGTTCGTGACGACATTCGACGTACCCGCATTCGTCCCGCCTATTACCACTAAGCGGAAGTCATACGCCGTCGATGGGCTCAACCCCGTGACCGTGGCGCTAACTGCATTCGCCTCAATGGCTCCGCTTGTCGTCGCTGTCGTCCACGTATTCTCCCCCGCCGGAGATTGCTCGACGGTAAGCCCAGTCGCTCCGTTTGCCGCGGTCCAACTGAAGCTCGCTGTCGTACTTGTCGTTCCTGTCTTGGCGAAGTCGGTCAGCGCTGTGCTTGGCGCACTCTCGGTCGTCACATTCGTGACGACATTAGACGTACCCGCATTCGTCCCGCCTATTACCACGAGACGGAAGTCATACGCCGTTGACGGGCTCAGCCCTGTAACTGTTGCGCTCGCTGCATTCGCCGCTATGGCTCCGCTTGGCGTCGCCGTTGTCCACGTGTTCCCTCCCGCTGGCGATTGCTCAACGACAATCCCCGTCGCTCCGCTTGCTGCGGTCCAGCTAAAACTCGCTGTCGTACTTGTCGTTCCTGTCTTGGCGAAGTCGCTCAGCGCCGTCGTTGGCGCGCTTTCCGTTGTCACGTTTGTGACGACATTCGACGTACCCGCATTCGTACCTCCTGTTACTACGAGGCGGAAGTCATACGCCGTTGACGGGCTCAACCCCGTGACCGTTGCGCTCGCTGCATTCGCCGCTATGGCTCCGCTTGGCGTCGCCGTCGTCCACGTATTGGCTCCCGCTGGCGATTGTTCAACGACAATTCCCGTCGCTCCGTTTGCTGCGGTCCAGCTAAAACTCGCTGTCGTACTTGTCGTTCCTGTCTTGGCGAAGTCGCTCAGCGCCGTCGTTGGCGCGCTTTCCGTTGTCACGTTTGTGACGACATTCGACGTACCCGCATTCGTACCTCCTGTTACTACGAGGCGGAAGTCATACGCCGTTGACGGGCTCAACCCCGTGACCGTGGCGCTAACTGCATTCGCCGCAATGGCTCCGCTTGGCGTCGCTGTCGTCCAATTATTCGCTCCCGCTGGCGATTGTTCAATCACAACTCCCGTCGCTCCGCTTGCTGCGGTCCAACTGAAGCTCGCTGTCGTACTTGTTGTTCCTGTCTTGGCGAAGTCGCTCAGCGCCGTCGTTGGCGCGCTTTCCGTTGTCACGTTTGTGACGACATTCGACGTACCCGTATTCGCTCCTCCCGTTACTACCAGACGGAAGTCATACGCCGTTGACGGGCTCAACCCCGTGACCGTGGCGCTAACTGCATTCGCCGCAATGGCTCCGCTTGGCGTCGCAGTCGTCCACGTATTGGCTCCCGCTGGCGATTGCTCAACGACAATCCCCGTCGCTCCGCTTGCTACGGTCCAACTGAAGCTCGCTGTCGTACTTGTTGTTCCTGTCTTGGCGAAGTCGCTCAGCGCCGTCGTTGGCGCGCTTTCCGTTGTCACGTTTGTGACGACATTCGACGTACCCGTATTCGCTCCTCCCGTTACTACCAGACGGAAGTCATACGCCGTTGACGGGCTCAGCCCTGTAACTGTTGCGCTCGCTGCATTCGCCGCAATGGCTCCGCTTGTCGTCGCTGTCGTCCACGTATTCTCCCCCGCCGGAGATTGCTCGACGGTAAGCCCAGTCGCTCCGTTTGCCGCGGTCCAACTGAAGGTAGCTGTCGTGCTTGTCGTTCCTGTCTTGGCGAAGTCGGTCAGCGCTGTGCTTGGCGCACTTTCCGTCGTCACATTCGTGACGACATTGGAGGTACCCGCATTCGTGCCTCCCGTTACCACCAGACGGAAGTCATACGCCGTTGACGGGCTCAACCCTGTAACTATCACACTCGCTGCATTCGCCGCAATGGCTCCGCTTGTCGTCGCTGTCGTCCACGTATTCGCTCCCGCTGGCGATTGTTCAACTACAATTCCCGTCGCTCCGCTTGCTGCGGTCCAGCTAAAGCTCGCTGTCTTGCTCGTCACCGCCGTGCTGGCAAAATCACTTATCGCTGCCATCCTGTTGATTCCAACCTTGTAATACAAAGTCATGCTGTCTGCTGCAACCACTTTGATGTATATATCTGTTTCGGAGCCGGACGTAAGGTTCACACTGCCGGCGGCAGGCGTCGTGAAAGTGCTGTCCTTCCCATAGAACGTTACCGTTGCACCTGCGTCATGTTTGTCGATATCCACGGCAGATATCATGGATACTCCACTTGCTACACTGATGCTTGCCTTCTTCGGCTCCGTGCTTGTCCCCGCTTCCGCACCTGCCGTTAGGGTCTCCCCTAATACGCTGGTCAGACTGGCATCGCTGCTCAAGCCGGAAGAAGTGAAGTAATCGGTTTGTTTGCCATGAACATACCCTGCTTCATTATTTGTCCCGTCAAAGTACTGCAGCATCAAATTTCCAGTTGAAGGGACAAACGGATAGAGGCCCTCAATTGGCTTGCTAAGCAGGTTATTTAATTCGGGAATATCGATCAAGCCTTTGTCCCAGGTACTGCTTCCTGCGAATTTACGGTAATAGTAAAAGGAAGTAGGAGCATACTCACTTAAATCAACGGATGCAGCAAGAATAAACATATTGTCGCTTGCATCAATCACCAAAGCGCGCATAGGATGCTGGGATAGCATCGCATTTGCGGCAAAGTCAACATTATCAATCATTGACGTTTGCCAGGAGCCACCAATTCCGGTATTAGATGCGATTTCAAGACCACCATTAACAAAGTCTCCGTAAAGAATATGAATATGATCCGAAGAATCTATTGCCGATCCATAATAAGAATAATAATTACTTTCTCCATTGAACAATTCTGTGGATGATGAGTATGGAGCGCTGGATACGTATAAGTTCATACTAGAGGATGCAGTAACGTAATAAATAACACTGAAGTTTCCGTTCTTATCACTCAGAAGATTATAGATTTCTCCATATTTCGGCAAATCAATTTTCTTATCCGACCACGTGGTATTTGAATTTGATCCGGTTTGTATTTTCACATGATAATTTTGCGGAGTTCCGTTTGTATGTTTCATATAGGCCATAGCTGCCGTACCTGATGAACTTACTTGCAGTTGCAGCGATTCATAATAGTCGTGAACCACCGAAACAGCTTGGGTAGGAAGATTCTGCGTCTCAACCCCAGTAAATCCGCTCAGCCATGATCTGCTGTTTGTATTGTAAGTACCGTAAAATACACCTTTGGAGTAGGAGTACCAATTCCCGTAATATATAGAGCCTTTTTTCAGGAACGCAACGTGCATTATTCCGGTTGAATCGACTGCCATTTTCAATTCACTGTAATAATCGTTAAGCTGGTCCAGCCCCGCTACTGCGTTAATATTCATTTCTAACGAGAAAGAATTGCTAGCCGAGCTCCATCTATAGATCTTAAAATCGCGAGTACCCTGTCCACCTTGAACAGCCCCCATTTCAGGATAGGCAAGATACATATCTCCATTCGGCGCTTGGGCCACTGCTGATGGGATGCCATAGAAGTTAGGGTAAGTACTGCTTGTAATTGCACCTGAGGCCGATGCAGGAACAGAATATAGACTAACGAGAACAAGAACGATCGCCATGAATGAAGTGAATGCCTTATTAAGGTAGTTGCTCGTGTGTTTTGCTGAATAAAAAAAATGTCTTTGTACCCTGCTTCTTTCTGCTGTGGCCTTCTTCATAGTTGTTCTCATTCTCCTTTGTAGTGAATCTTAGATTCTGCAAGGATAATTACATAGATTACATGGGTGCTATATTCCGAAATTATATCATTATTTTTAATGATTTTAACTAGAAATTCTCCAATTATAACTATTTTTCGACTGCAATCTACATGCTAGAATACCCCCTACGTCTCCCATCTGAGAAAATCGGCATTTCTGCCTCCATCTTTAGCCCTATTCCTTGCATTTCTCCGTTTCAAAATAATAATAAAGCCACCCTGAAAGTTCAGGATGGCCAATCTATTTACTTATCTTTTTTTAATAAACTTGTCACCAGTCTGCTCAAAGTCCCTTGATTGATGAAAGGGGCGAGTCCAATAACTACATTCCACTCTATTTCGCCCTTGCGCACTTTAATTTAAAGCTTTTAGGTGTTCTTGCGAATTAGAAAAAAGCACTTCCGTTTATCTCCCATAAATGAACTCCTGTATCTCCTGTAGAATAGCCCTTGGCCAATTGCAGACGTTGGTTAGTGAAACATTGATACAAGGTTGAAATGAATTGCCTATGAATTTCCGCAAGTTTTTCTAAAAACTGATTACACCGAAAGCTCAACTCCATTTCCGACTCACCTATATCTCCCCGCTTTGTATCGTGTTTAAACCCACCGTCAGGGACAGGATATAAGCGATTCGCTTCTTTTTGGGTAGCCCCGTAACATAACCAAGATCTATCTCGGATAACAATTCTTCATATATAATAGGGGCATTTGTCGTGGCAGAAATGTATTCAGCCGTTTGCACAGCCCGTTTCCGCTTTTCCTTCGAAACGTTGTTCAATATCTCCCATAGACTCACCATGTCGCACAATGATTAATTTTATGACTCAGCCTCCTGTTTGAAAAATTTATGTATGAGGGGAAGGGACCGGCTCAATTATGAACGGAAATAAAATTGGGTTCGATAACGCAGGGGGGAAATGTGGAGGGAAGCTGAGATTAGGCTCTCACCAGAGCAATGGCTTGAGCAGAAGACTTCCAACAACCTTGAGCCGCCTGGATTCAGCTTAATTAATGGTTCGGGAAAAATTTAAAACCCCCTGCATTTGTTCGCCGCAGAGGATTAAAAAAAGAATAAAGAAATGCTTGGTGCGTAGCACCCCGCATTATCCAGCTTTCGTAATTTCAAGAATCTGATTTTTATTCAGGATTTGCGGTGGATACCCCCCTATGCACCGAAAATAAAGTCGTCTCACCACCCCTCCCCCACTCATCTCCCCAACCCCATGCCCCGCCTAGCTTTCCCCGTTTTCTCCCTTTTCCCAAAAAACACCAAAGCAAATAAAGTCATGTCGCACATTGGAAAATACCTAGTAAAAACAATGGGATCAAACTTGGGAAATGAAAATAAAGTCGTGATGGAATTGGGAAAGGATTGAGGAAAAATCGAAAAGAAAATGAGTTAATAATTGAAGAAAAAATAGGAAAGAGCGTGTTGGGCAGGGGCCGCCTTCTGGCTTTTCCCTGATGCTCTTCCCTTGGGTTTTCCTTGATGTGGCGGGGGTTGTGGACGTGTTTGGTCTTGTCGCTTTTGCCGCCCTTTGCCGCAGTTGTCGCCCTTTGCCGCCCTTGTCCCATTTGCCCGGGGTTGGTTTGGGAAATGAGTGGGAAATGGGTAGATGGGACGACTTTATTTGCTGCGGGATGAGTTTATTTGCTTTGGGATGGGTTTATTTGCTGTGAATACAGTAGAAGTTTTGGATATCTATAAATCACAATACCCTTTTATGCCTTTGTGTTCTGATGATAAGTACCAATTTGATGAAAATGTACAAGTGCAATATCAAGACTATCGATAAGTTCATAAATCATATTGCAATTGTCGATAATGGCAATCATCAGTTCAGTGTCGATAATTTCTTTGTATTGAGGTTTCATAAAATCTTGCATAATTAATAAGTGAAAAAAATCTTGTCGGGAATCATACAATCTTTTATATGAAGCTGTACTTAAAATTCGATTACATATCTTCAAGGGAGGTAATGAATTAAGAAAACGATTCTCTCCATCTGTTACTCGAAGATGTTCAATAACGGCCTCAAAAGTAACATTTCCCAACTCAACTTCAAATAAATCTTGAATGATCATTCCCAACTTATCATACACGCCATATATCCTTAACAATGCACTATGAATAAAGTATCGGTAATTCATACCATCGAATTGTGTCCAATGTTTATCCAAATCAACATAATTTAATCTTACAGCCTCTGCAAAAAGTTCAGCCGCAAACCCAAGACTTCTTGCACTCTCGTGAAGCCTTGAAACAACATCAATCAGCCTATAGTATATTGAAACCATAGGAGGATATGAGTACCTAACTTTCCAGCTAATCACCTCACCTATCCTATTGTTTGCCCAACCTATATATCTCACAGAAATTTCATTTATTCTCCGTATATCCTCATGACTAAACTTAGATTTTATCTTCAAAGCTTTCTTTTTAAACACTTTATCGTTCTCTTCTATTTTATTTATTAGTCCAAAATCTTCATTAAATTTTCTTGTAGCCAAACGTGTCCTCTTTGTTAACAACTCAAGAGCCTCTTCTATTCCATAATAGAGAGCACTAGAATTATCCAATATCATTTTAACTAATTCAAATAGTTCTAAAAAATTTTTCCCACCTAAATGGTATGAAACGTTATGATCATTATTTTTTCTTGCTTTATCGATTTCACCAAAACTATTACTACTCTTCAGTCTAATAAAATCATTGTACAATTTTGTTTGTTTAAACTCCGTTTTATTCATTTTCTTTTGTAGTCGACTTATAGAATTGTTTTTGGAATCCCTATCTAATTGTACCTCAAAAAATAAACAGTGAAATCTCAACAATTTCTCCCATGCACCGATCGTTTTAATTACACTGTTAGTAAGAAAATAGCGATCCGAGAAGAACAAAGGATCAGCATTTTCAAACATATCAGAGAACAAATAGCATTCAAAGGTTGCATGATATGTAAACCGATGCACTTCTTCAAGTAAAGAGAACATATATTCTCTTGCTTGATGTGATCCATATAAAAAATCGGTTTCCTTAACAGGATGATTGAAAATCTCTTCATTTTCAACAAATTCATCAAACTTTTCATTTAGTGATTTATTTCGAGTGATTATCTCTAGAGCAGCGTTCTTGATCTCTGGGAGTTTCTTTTTCAAAGTTTTATTGCAATCGGAACATGTATATTGACCAGGTGTAAACGTAAATATTTCAAATGGTACAGAAGTGTCTAAAGTCCTCCCGCATCCTAGACATGATTTAATGTAATCATCCAATCTCTATCCATCCTTTCATAATCAACAACACCAGCAAAGATTTGTAGTTAATTAAGCTTTCACTTAATTATCGAGCTTCCAAAAACAAAAAAATATTCTATTTTCAAATATTCGTATTAACTTTGTGTATACTGTTTTTCTGTGCAGCAAATTCCCAACCACATCTTGTGAAATTGTAATTCAATCTGCTTCAATTATATCTTTAGGCTCTTCAATACAACATTTCCACAGCCTTGTTATACGAATCAATACTGAAATTATAGCCTAACATTGTAATTCATTTCATTCTAAATTTCTGAAAAGATGTTAATAACAAAATTAAGTATTGTCGAGGTGACTTAGAAATCTATTGAGAAGGAAATTGGACCTATTTGAAGATATTCACAAACTTTGTTGTAAAAGAAAAAGCCGAGTGAACTCAGGGGCAAATCCCTAAAATCAGATCGGCTTTCCGTTAAACTTTATTTGCTGTATTCAAGGTCTTTATAATGGAAGTTATGGTTAACTCCACAATCATCTCTTGGGTATATTAGAGACGGTAACTTAGTCTACAGATCTTTTCTATATATACTTTCCTCAGCATGGAAGAATAAAATAAAATACAACATAACATCGTGTGCTCTGAATAAGAGAGATTCCGTTTTTTTAAATAAATCGTCCAAAGAAATAAATAGTATCCCCTCTCGATATTCTGCTGATCCTGTCCCCTTTAAGAATACTTTTACGTAGTCATGTACAATCTGATTCCGTAATTTGGGGACAAGTTTATTATGGGCACCAAGTCTCCAATTGTTTCTATCTTTCAACCAAATAGTACGATAATTTGGTTTATTTGAATCGAATTCTAAATAATCGTTTAGTACAATCGATATTTTATCAAAGAGTCCATAAATTTGAACAAAATTCAATTTCAGTTGTTCTGCAAGATATGCTTGATCGGTAGTTGGTTGAGCAAGATCTGTTCGAACCACAAATAGTAACGAATTGGTCCCATACATCTCATTACTGCCCAGTTACTCAATTTTCTTATTTTTTGAATTTACCTTTTCGATTAATGTCGATAGCTTACTTAGTAACGATGCTTCTTCTGTTGAGTCTGTCATCATGTCGGAAAAGTAATCAATTGCATACTCTAGTTCTTCTTCCTTTGGAAAACTTTTAATGGGATTTCTGAAATGTATTATTGGAGCGTACTTCTTTAGTAATTCATCAATCTCAGATTCAACATCCTCCTTTTCTGGCTTTTCCCCACTATGAAGAACTTCTTTATAAGCATAAAGTTTTTCAAGATTTCTACTACAGTTTTGAGCGTCCTCTAATTCTTTTATGGATTCTTCCATAAGAATCCGTCGAATCCTAATCATATTACCACTTTCCATCATTCTAATTAACTGGATCAGTTCGTACTCGCAATTTTTAAGACGATATTGTTTGCTACTCATTTTTTGATCCTCCTTATAATCTCTACAAGTCCATTCTACCCAAACGTGTCATTTGTGTCAACAGACACAAATGACACGTTGATAAGGGTGGTGAATTTGACATTCGATATTAATCCAATGAAACCACGCAAAGAAAAACCGAATATTTTAGGTAACGACCTGTTCCAATCAATTATTATTAAAGCATTTTCTTTTTGCCGTCCTTGCGTTTGCTCAACGAAAGCTACCCACAAGGTATCCGAGCTATAACCTGGAAATAATTGTCGCATCAAGAAATTGAATAACCAAGGGATTGGGGATTGGGAATGGCTCGAGAAATAAAATAATGTCGTGATGGAATTGAGGAAAAATTGAAAAGAAATTTGAGGAATGATTAAAAAGAAAAATAGGGAAGAGCGTGGGAGTAGGGGCCGCCTTCTGGCTTTTCCCTGGTGCTCTTCCCTTGGGTTTTCCTTGATGTGGCGAGGGTTGTTGCGGTTTTTCCGTCGTTGTCCTACTTGCCGCAGTTGCCAGGGGTTGGTTTGGGAAATGAGTGGGAAAATGGGTGGGGTGAGACGACTTTATTTGCTGTGGGATGAGTTTATCTGCTGTGAATACCCCTGTAAAAACATAATAATAACTACCCTCAACGCCAATTTCGAGGCAATAATTGTTGTCCCCCCATGTGAGGTATAACCGGTTAAAAACTGAAATAAAACTGGATCAATTGTGAACGAAAACGAATAATAATTAGTGTCCTGGAAGAGCAGGAGAAAGGCTGGAAAGATCATTGGGGAAGAGAATGGATTGCGGAGAAGATCGAGTTAATGCTGGAGTAAAAATTGGAGAAAAGCCTTGTTGGGACTGGGTTTATGCTTGAGGGAATGATTGAGGAAAGGCTTGAGAAGGTCTTTAAAAAGCAGAGAAAAGACTGGAAGTTTGATTGGCTGAAGGAGTCGATCAATTTCCAGTCTTTGGTGAGTTTGAGGACAGTTATTTCGGGTTTAGACAGGAATTATTAGTTAATTAAAAGGAAGTATCACTTAGTTATCTTATTGACTGCAACATGGTTTTGTATTATTTCTTGTATAGAAGATTTAAATTTCTTATTCTCCTCTTCACTAATTTTTTTTGATATTGAATCCAAATACGACTCACCATAAATCGTTTTTTTTGTAATGTCCAACGATCTTAACCATTCACCTATTTCATCAATGCAATTATATGGAATGAAAATTTTATGTATTTCTTTTTGAACAATTGATCTATGGTCGATCGGCCATATCATATGTCCATGAATTGTAAAATTACCAGACTGTCTGCAAATTCTTCTATCTATTTCTTTTCCTATTATACAACAAGGTAAAATAGGCTGCTCTTTTTCTGATGGATGAATATAGCCTTTGAGATTCTCGTAGTGCTTATCGGAATCAAGAGGGAAGTTAATTGGCTCATTTTCTTCTCCTCTAACAAACTCTCTGAAGACACTATTCAATTTACCAGGATTCATTGCAAAAACCGCCGCTCCGTAGTTGCTATAAGAATTTTCTTCAAAATCTTCAATAGCTTCCTCTATGCCAGCTCTACTTAATGAATCTTTATATTCCGAGGGAAGTGAAAAATACAATGCAACTAAAGGGTCAGTGCTCCAGTCCAGTAAAGTAGTTGGAACACCATAATGTTGCGCCAAAAAACACCACTGTAAATCATTTTCAGGTTGAATTTTTAAATATGAAGATGCTTCTTCTTTAAACTGTTCTAATAAATGTTCCACATTAACATAATGAACTGTCTTTCCTCTATTATTATAGTTACGAACCAATTGTGGTTCAATAGGTCTACCCCATTGATCATGAGTTTCATAACCTTCTCTCATCGCACTTGGTAATAATCTATAATTAGCCTTTTCTTGTCCTCTGAACCACACTAAATCATTTTCACTTTTAATTTTCTTAATCAGCCTCAGATAATCATCAAAACCTCTCACTACGTGTTTATTAAAATCATCAACTACTTCTTCTTCATTCCACCACATATAATCCGACCTTTCATATTGGTATGTATATATAAAAAATTGTCGAAAAGACACGTTCCCCAAAAAATCATTTTGAAACTAACTAAAAAAGCCAAGCAATTATTAAGGTAAATACCATAATGATTGTTTGACTCTTGGATCTAACCAACTCTTCTCAATGACGACTAAAAAGGATATGAAATACATTATACGTAGGTGGTTCTTGACCTCCTTGGTATACTGGAGCTTTTTTGTATAACCAACATGAGATATAATGACTTAACAAGAATGTCACACACCCGATAGCCCCTAATCCACCGAATAGCCAAATCCATTTATCCCAGAAATCCAATGGTGCTTTTATCTCTACTTCAAAGTAGGGAAGAAAATATCCCAGTATTAGTAATAATGCCCCCCATAAAGCCTGTAGTTGGGAAAATAGAAAAAGCCTTAATCCATGAGGTTTTTGGTTATGTACTGGAAGTATTGGATATGCAAACATAGTAAAAACTGATGCAAGTAATAAGCCCCCTGACAACTGTAATACAGTTGATATAATCATATCTTTCACCTCCTTGTTCATTGTCTACTAATACTGTTTGATAAACGAATCATTCAAGTCGAATTATTGTCTATATGTCAAATAATCTCTATTTTCATTCGACAAAATTATTAAGATTCCTTCTTTTGGAAACGACTTGGCTTCAGAATAGGCTGAATATCCCATAAAATTCTTTGTAGAAACATAACAATTAATGTCCTCTGTCCCAATCGCTCTCTCCCCCACTCCCACGCCGCCTCACCCTTATTCTGAGATAATAATTAATGTCCGCCCATGTGAGGTTTAACCGAGTCAAAACTGGAAGGAGACTGGTTCAATTGTGAACGAAAACGAATAATAATTGCTGTCTTTTAGAGCAGGAGAAGAGATGGGAAAACCATTTGGGAAAGGGAAAGGATTGAGGAAAAATTGAGAAGAAAATGGGTTAATAATTGAAGAAAAAATAGGAAAGAGCGTGTTGGGCAGGGGCCGCCTTCTGGCTTTTCCCTGATGCTCTTCCCTTGGGTTTTCCTTCATGTGGCGGGGGTTGTGGACGTGTTTGGTCTTGTCGCTTTTGCCGCCCTTTGCCGCAGTTGTCGCCCTTTGCCGCCCTTATCCCATTTGCCCGGGGTTGGTTTGGGAAATGAGTGGGAAATGGGTAGATGGGACGACTTTATTTGCTGCGGGATGGGTTTATTTGCTGTGAATACCCCGCTGCCGCATCCCCTCGAACAGCAGGATCGTCGCGGCCATCGCGGCGTTCAGCGATTCGGCGCGGCCAGCCATCGGGATGAGGATGCTTTTGTCGACAAGCCGTGCTGTCTCGGGCGAGATGCCTTGGCCTTCGCTGCCGATTAGCAGCCACTGGCTGCCGTGAAAATCATGAGTGTAGCAGGAATCCTCGGCCGTCAGCGAGGTGCTGACCAGCAGTGCACCAACTTCACGTGCCTGCGGCAGAATTTCACCCAGCTCTCCCTCCACTACCGGGAGATGGAACATCGAACCCATCGTGGACCGGATGGTCTTGGGATTGAACAGATCCGCGCAGCCCCGCCCGAGGATCACGCCGTCCGCACCGGCCGCATCCGCGCTGCGGATGATGGTGCCCACATTGCCGGGGTCCTGGACCCCGTCCAGCACCACAACCAGGCTGTCCGGCTTCGCCAGAATGGCCTCTATCCCCTTCTGCTCCTTCCGCACAATAGCGAACACCGGCTGCGGTGTGCCTGTGCTGCTGCACTTGGCAACCACCGCCGCCGACACGCCGATGACCTCCATACCCTGCACCGCCTGAAGCAGCGGCTTCAGTTCAAACGGCATGCCTTTATCGAGATCATAGGCCAGGCATTCCACATCCGCTTCGGCTTGCAACGCCTCTTGCACCAGATGAATGCCTTCAACGATATATTTACCAGACCGGTCACGGTGCTTCTTCTCCTGCAGTCCGGCCCATTCCTTCACCCGCGTGTTCTGCGGCGACATAATTTCCATAGGGTCCTACCTTTCTGTTGCTTACAGATTCCTATTCCTATTGATAAGCCATTTCCAGCTTCGTCAGATTATCCTTCCGTCCGACAATGACAAGGACATCTCCATCGGTCAGGCGGTCCTCCGCTCTGGGGGAGATATTCATTTCCTCGCCCTGACGGATCGCCATAACATTGCACCCATATTTGGCGCGTATATCAAGCTCCTGCAGGTTCTTGCCCAGCATCGGCCCCGAGACTTTCATGTCGAGGATGCTGTACTCGGGTGACAGCTCGATGTAATCGAGGATGTTCGGAGAAGCGAGATGATGCGCCACCCGCATCCCCATGTCCCGCTCCGGGTAGATCACTTTATCTGCTCCGATTTTGCCCAGCACCTTGCCGTGCAGCTCACTTTTGGCTTTAGCGATAATGGCAGGTACGCCCAGATCCTTCAAGATCAGCGTTGTCAGAATGCTGGCCTGGATATCCTCCCCGATGGCGACTACCACCACATCGAAGTTACGGATGCCCAGCGCGCGCAGCGCCTCTTCATCCGTGGAGTCTGCAGATACGGCATGCGTCACAATGTTGGAGATTTCCTGGGTGCGCTGTTCATCCGCATCAATGGCCAGCACCTCATAGCCCATCCCGCTGAGCGCTTTGGCCACACTTGAGCCGAAGCGGCCCATGCCGATGATCGCATACTGTTTTTTTGCCATGAAGCCTTGTCCCTCCCGCCCATATAATACATCTCACACAGTATAGCATAAGCCGTTATAAACTTGAATGTTCAGCGCTCCCGCAGGGCACCTTATAAGAAGGCTGCTTACTTGACTAAGCCCCTGCTTTCGAAGTCAGTTTTGCGATGCTGATTCAGGAAGCAGATGCTCACAAAACTTTAAGGAGGCCGATTATGCCAGTCACTCTTGATTTGCGCCAGGCCATCATTCACAAGGTACACGGCCAGTCCGAAGAAGGTCTGCGGGAGGTTATCGAGAATTCCGTGGACGGGCCGGAAGCCGCGCTTCCCGGACTGGGTGTCGTCTTTGAGATGATCTGGAAGGACCTTGACCCTGCTAAGCAGGACCGGGTTCTCTCTATGCTGCACAGACACCTGGACAAGCTTACCCCAGGGTCCATCACCTCCTAGAGGAGGCCCCTCCCGCCAAAAACCTCCGCACCCCACCGTGCTGCTGCACAGGTGGAGGCGGAGGTTTTTTATAGCCTAATCATACATATGCTTAACTGTTCATCCTACTTCTATTACACCCATCAAGGTGCAGTCTCCAGGAACTTCGCGGTCGGATTCTTCTCCATCGCGGTCCGCATGGCGTATTCGTTCTCGAATAGCACTACGTAATTGCCCTTCTTGTCCGTAACCAGAGTGGAGTTGATCCGGAACTTGCTGGCATCCGGCTTGTTCTCATCCACGATCCAGCGTGCGAACTGGTAGCTCATGCGCTGCAGCTGCACATCCACGCCATACTCACCTTTCATGCGGTACTCGAACACCTCGAACTGCAGTTGTCCGACTACACCCAGCAGAATATCGTCGAAGTTGACGGTACGGAACACCTGGATCATGCCCTCTTCGGTCAGCTGGTCAATCCCCTTCTGGAATTGCTTCGACTTCAGTGCATTCTTGATGGTGACTTTGGAGAAAATCTCCGGTGAGAAGGTCGGCAGCTCATCAAATTCGATATCTCCGGCCTGACTGAGCGTGTCGCCAATCCGGAAGATGCCCGGGTCGAACAGACCGATAATATCCCCCGGATACGCCTCTTCAACAATGTCCCGGTCCTGGGCAAGGAACTGCTGCGGCTGGGATAGCTTGATGTCTTTGCCGGCACGTACATGCTTCACACTCATTCCGCGCTCGAACTTGCCGGACACGATACGCAGGAAGGCGATACGGTCACGGTGTGCGGGATTCATGTTCGCCTGAATTTTGAATACATAGCCGGTAAATTTCTCGTTAGTCGGTTCTACAGAGCCCGCTGTACTGCGGCGTGGTTCAGGCTTCGGTGCAAGCTCCAGGAAATTATCCAGGAACGTCTGCACACCGAAGTTGTTGATCGCACTGCCGAAGAATACCGGAGTAATCTCCCCGCGCAGCACCTTTTCATAGTCAAAAGGATCGCCCGCCACATCCAGCAGTTCCAGATCCGCGCATAGCTGATCATGCAGGTACTCCCCCGCCATCTCACGGATAATCGGGTCGCGGTAGCTCTCCACCTTCTGTACTTTAATTACGGAATGGTCATCGCCCTGGAACAGCTCGACCTGATTCTTCATCCGGTCATAAACGCCGCACAGCTCCCGGCCCATCCCAATCGGCCAGTTCATCGGCACCGAGCGGATGCCCAGCACATTCTCCAGTTCCTCCATCAGATCAAACGGGCTGCGGCCTTCACGGTCCAGCTTATTAATGAAGGTGAAGATCGGAATGCCGCGCTTCGCGCAGACCTGGAACAGCTTGATTGTCTGTGTCTCCACACCCTTGGCTACGTCGATCAGCATGACCGCACTGTCAGCCGCAGTGAGCGTACGATAGGTGTCTTCACTGAAATCCTGGTGACCCGGAGTATCCAGAATGTTCACCCGGTGGTCCAGGTAATCAAACTGCATCACAGAAGACGTAACCGAGATTCCGCGCTGCTTCTCAATTTCCATCCAATCACTGGTGGCGTGCTTGCTTGCCTTACGGGCTTTGACTGTACCTGCCAGACGGATGGCACCTCCGAAGAGCAGCAGTTTCTCTGTCAGCGTAGTTTTACCCGCATCCGGGTGGGAAATAATCGCAAAGGTTCTGCGTTTGTCGACTTCACTCTGAAGCTTATGGTCCGTTGCTTTATTCATTACACATATCCCTTCATCTATAAATTCATGCTTGCTTCTGCCTCTATTGCCGGATCGATCAAATCGGTCTGCTATTCATGAATTCAGATCCTTTCCTTAGAGATTCAACGTCTATTTCTTGAACGTAACGTTTACCATGTATAGGATCATCTATATCGCTAGGCTTAGAAATCTTTATGTTGAAAGCATCCTTCTCAGTATAGCAAAATCCGGCAGAGATTATCTACAAAAAAGCGCCTGTAGTGAAATATCTTGTAATATAAATTCACGTTCAGCAAAAAGATCCCCCTGCAGCGAAATGCAGGAGGATCTGTAACAGTTCTTCTTCAGGGACTAGCGGTTAACCTGCCAGACCACATTGTCTTCATCCTGGCCGTTAACCGGCCACCAGTGGAAGCCTTCTCCGGCAAGCAATTGGTCGGCTTCAACCGGACCCCAGGAGCCTGCAGGATAGGAAGCCAAATCGTTGCTCTCTTCCTTCCACGCCTTGGCAATCCGGTCCACGAAGGACCAGGCCGAGGATACTTCATCCCAGCGGGTGAAGTAGGTGGAATCGCCGCGTGCAGCATCATGCAGCAGACGCTCATAAGCCTCAGGCGAGTTAATACCGATCATGCAGCTCTGGCAGAAATCCATGGCCAGCGGCTGAATCTCGGATTCCGAGCCCGGCTTCTTCGCATTGATCTTCACATAGATGCCTTCCATCGGATTGACGCGGATGACGAGCAGGTTCGGCTCGAGCTTGTGCTTCTGGCCCAAGTAAACGTTGGTCGGCATTCCTTTGAATTCTACAACCACTTCGGTGGTCTTCACAGGCAGGCGTTTGCCGGTGCGGATATAGAAGGGAACTCCGGCCCAGCGGAAGTTATCCACGAACACACGGGCTGCGAAATACGTCTCTGTATTCGATTCCGGGTCCACTTTGTCTTCCTGGCGGTAAGCCGGAAGTGTCTTGCCCTTGTAGAGACCTTGCGTGTATTGGCCGCGGACTACGTTCTCGCGGACTTCATCAGCGGTGGCGTACGGACGAAGTGAACGAAGTACCTTCACCTTCTCATCACGGATATCTTCAGCCAGCAGACGGCTAGGCGGTTCCATAGCAATCATTGTCAGCAGCTGCAAAATATGGTTCTGGCCCATATCGCGCAGCGCCCCCGCATGATCGTAATACCCGCCGCGTTCTTCCACACCCACCGTCTCGCCGAGTGTAATCTGAATGTTGGCGATATGCTTGTTGTTCCACAATGGCTCAAAGAAGGCATTGGCGAACCGGATCACTTCAATATTCTGAACCATTTCCTTACCCAGGTAGTGGTCAATCCGGTAAATCTCCTCTTCCTTGAAGACTTGGCGGATCTGTTCGTTCAGTTCCTCAGCGGATTCGAGATTGTAGCCGAACGGCTTCTCGATGACCAGACGATTCCAGCCTCTGGCCTGCAGCATCCCGCCTGCCTTGAGGTTGAAGGATACGCTGCCGAACAGCTCAGGCGCAAGCGCCAGATAGAACATGCGGTTGCCCGGAATATGGAACTTCTCTTCCAGCCGCTCCGTCTGCTCATTCAGCTCACGGAAGCCGTCAATATTATTGATGTCGAGTGACTTGTATTCAAAATGCTGCACGAACTCGTTCCATTCCGCAGCATCTCCTGCCTGATAACGGCAGAACTCGCGGATGGATTCCTTCACATCTTCCCGGAATTCATCCTGGGTGCGGGGACGCCGAGCCACGCCAATGACCGCAAAATCTTGGGTCAGCTTGCCTTCACGATACAAACTGTAAATCGCCGGGAAAAGCTTACGCCGGGCCAGATCTCCGGTTGCCCCGAAGATAAAGAATACAGCACCGGGTGTATGCAGTGCATCAAGGGTTTGATTTTCAGCCATGGCTCCTCATCTCTCTGTATGTAATATAGTTGACATTCATTCTCATCGCCTGGTATGAAACAACATACGACTATAGGCGTGATGTCATTTTATCATAATTGCACGGAGGATGCCATCACATTCCTGACAGTTTTTCTCGGGATTTCGCACTTTTCCATTACTCTTTCTTATGCCTTCGCCGGATTACGCTTATATTACGTCCTTTAACCTCAGTATTCGATTGTAATTAATGGCATTCCAAGGGTTATCCGATTCTCGTTCGCGTTGATGTTGTTGTGAACTGCGAGTTGGAGAGCCAGGCTGTGGCTACCGCTGCTGACTGTACGCTGAAGACCTGGCACACTATACGAATGACTGGATGTAGAGACGTCGGCGTAGCTCTCCTCTGCCTGAATTCCGGGAAGCTCTGCGCCCAGTAACTGCTCCGTAGCAAGGAGTGCTGCCTGCGTTCCGCCCTGCTCCTTCGCAGGTGCCTGCAGCGAAGCATTCCACTCAGCAGCAATTCCTGCCTGCAGCATCGCCTCTCCGGCGTCCGCCGCTGCGGCCGGCAGCTCCGGGGAGCCCAGAAGATCAGCTGTCTCCAGCGTAACAATACAGTAGCTGCGGCCGCCGCCAAGCTCACTCCAGAACAGGGAGACCTGCATACCTCCACTGAGCTGCGCGGCAGAACGCCAAGCCAGGTGTCCTTCATCATCTGCGCTGCTAATTTCACCGAGCCCAAGCCGGGCGGAAAGGCTCTGTACGGCAGTCCCAGCAGCCTCTTCGCCGCTGTATTCCCCTTGCCATTTCAATACGAGCCGGAGCGGCGCGCCGGGAGCGGAGGCCTGTCCGCCCAGTGTGGTCAGCAGAGCAAGGGATTCCTGAAGCTCTCCGGCAGTTGTAGAAGCAACAGTACTCTTCTGTACAACGCTTCCTACTGCGGGTTCCGCGCTGCGGAATCCGCTCAACAGCAGCAGCGCACATATCCCCGCCAGCACCAACACCAGTATCCCCTTACTCTGCCCTTTATTCCCCACTTCGCATCTCCCTCTCAACCGTTCTAGTAATCTACTAGACAGGTTATCCAATTTCAGAGAAAGATATACGAGCGCATGCAAAAACACTTCCAAGATCATCCGGGCGGACTCACTTGAAAGTGCTGTGTGGCTTCAATAGGCCGGTCTTACTCCGCCAGTCCATTCTTATATGCATAAATAGCCGCCTGGGTCCGGTCTTCAACCCCCAGCTTGGCAAGAACATTCGTGACATGGAATTTCACCGTCTTGATTCCAATAATTAATTGATCGGCAATATCCTGGTTGGATTTGCCCTGGGCTAACAGCTTCAGTACTTCCATCTCGCGTTCGGTAAGCTCTTTGTAAGCCGGTGACTCTCCTCTTGCATTGGAACGGAAACGGTTCATCATCTTGGACGCCACCTGCGACTCCAGCACGGACTGGCCTCTTGCGGCTGCCCGGATCGCATCTGCGACTTCGCTGGCCCGTGAGGTCTTGAGCAGGTAACTGAAGGCTCCGGCTTCAATCACCGGATACATCTTCTCATCATCCAAATAACTGGTCAACACAATAACCTTGCAATCCGGGTACAGTTTCAGCAGCTGTCTGGTCGTCTCGATTCCATCCATGCCATCCATGACCAGATCCATCAGCACCACATCCGGCGTATACTCCTGGGCCAGACGGATACCCTCCTCGCCGCTTCCCGCTTCACCGACGACTTCAATACCATCCTCGGTGCCGAGCACCGCAGCAAGTCCGATCCGGACCATTTCATGATCGTCTACAAGCAAGACCTTGATTGCATCATCTTCTTCGATCTCCATCGTTACACCTGCCCCCTATTCATTGACTACCGGTACGGTAATATCGATCCGCAAGCCTTTGCCGGGAGCGGTAATGAACTGGATCGAGCCCCCGATCTCAGTAATCCGCTCCTGCATATTCGACAGACCGTAGGAGGTCTGCTTGCTGTCATCCATCTCGAAGCCGACTCCGTCATCGCGCAGCGTCAGCCGGACCGTATCCCCCCGGCGATGCAGGCGGATCTCCATCTTCTCTGCCTTGGCATGGCGGAGCGTATTCGAGATAGCCTCCTGCACAATACGGAACAAATGATTCTCCACGCCCTTCAGCAGCTCTACACCCTGATCCATCTCGAACACAATATCAATCGGCACCTTGATCTTAAGTTCCTTAATCAGCTCCTGCAGACCTTCCTCCAGCCCCTTGCCTTCCAGATACACCGGTCTTAAATGCAGTAGCAGTGCCCTCATCTCCGACTGGGCTACTGCCGACATCTCCTCGATCAGTGCAATTTGCCGCTGTGCCTTGTCAAAGTCTTTCTCCAGCGTCCGGCCTACGGCCGTTGCCGTCATCGAGATGGCGAACAACTGCTGCGATACCGCATCATGCAGCTCCCGTGCCAGCCGCTGCCGCTCCTCGATGATTGCCGTGACCCGTGCCTGCTCGGCAAGCTTCGCGTTATTGGTGGAGAGCCGCTGCAGCGTATTCACCTGATTCTCCCACTTGCCGCTGATCCGCCCGAGCTGTTCCCCGAGCCGCCCCAGCTCATCGTTGCCGAGGTCCGGCATGGCCGGGGTGAGATTGCCTTTCTCCCAGGCGACCAGGGTGGCCCGCAGTAATTCCAGCTTGCGCTTGCTGCGGAAGCCCTGATAGAAGCCGTACCCGATCCCAAAAGCCATCGGCAGCAGAATTAGTGTCAATCCTGTCCTTACGCCAATCCGCCAATCCTCGAATGGCCGTAATAAACCATATGTATACATAATATATGTAATAACGAGCAGCATGATAAAAGAGAACAGAGCTCCCTCACCCATACTGCGCGTTATCATGTTACTACTTTTTTTCTCCATGCCGGGAGCTCTCCCTTCTCTCTTGGTCTAACATACTCTTAAGGGAAGCGTACGTCCAGATCCCCCATCAGATAAGAAATGTTAAATTTCACTTTATGCTCGCAGCTGTCATAGTTGGGTGACTTCCAGTTCAGCCGGTTCAGTATCCCCGTATCTCGGTTACTGCCGGACTCAATCGAGCCGAACAGCACGAATGCCTCAATCTCTACCCCGTAATCCTCAGACAGCAGAATATCCACATCACCAAAAATCCCCTGATACAGCATAATCGTCTCCTGCTCTTCCGCCATGGCCAGGGAAAGATCCACATCCACCTCACCCAGCACATGCCAGGCGCTCAGGCTGCGCATCACCCACGGCGAGAGATCCCAGTCGAATCGGGAAGAAAAGCTTTGCTTCTGCACAAAACCGGCCTTGCGCTGCATTCTTTTCGATTTGACAAAGAACATCCCCAGCGAAAGCAGGCAGATGCCAAGCACCAGCAGCAAATGATCCAGCAGCAGCAGTACCGCACCGACTCCCATAAGCTTATAGCCTTGCTTGACCTTGCCCGACGTCGTCCGGTAGATTCCCAGCAGCAGGAACAGGAGTGCGACAATGGAGAAGAAGCCGAGCCATTTGCCAAATATCATCAAGCAGCCTACACCAATCAATCCGATGGCAATCAAACGGTTCCGTTTATCCATTTCCGCACCTCCTTAAAGTTTTGCAAAGCAAAACTTACTTCGTAAGCATTGGCTGAAGTATCGCGAAGCTACATCTTCAATATACTGCATCCGCTACAAAAGCCATACCGGTATGGAGAATCCATACCGTATGGCTTTACCTTGATCAGCATATCATATCCGGCTGTTCTTTAGGAACAGGGATTATTGTTCTTTTTTATTCAAAGGAGGGGCTGCAGGAGTTGAGTTCAGCTTGTTCTTGAGTGCGGCAAGCTGCTCCTCTACTTTCAGTTCCTTCTCAGGATCTACCGGCTTAGCATATGCGGTTGCCGAAGGGCTATACGGAGCGCGCATCACATCTGCTTCCGCTTCGAGCTGCATGATCTTTTCTTCCATACGGTGGAATCCAAGGGAGGCACTTCCGCTCTCAATGGAATGTACGCTGCTGATCTGGGACATTTGCTTCTTGGCCTTAGCCATCTGAGCACGGGATACCAGTTCATTACGTTTGTTGCGCATCTTGTAGAACTCATCCTTCATATCATGAAGCTGCTGCACCAGTTCCTTGGCCTGTACTTCAGCCTGTGCGTGAAGCTCGCCATACTCGGTAAACTTCTGGTCGAAATAGATTTTCTCTTCCAGCAGCTTGCGGGTAACTTCCTCCTGCCCGTTCTTGAGCGCAAGCTCAGCTTGTGCAGCACGTTGTCCGGCAACCTTGGCAGCTTCGTCCACACGCTGTTTCATACGGCGTTCATTAGCCATCTGCTTCGCTACCGTTACTTCAGCCTCATGAATCTCAGCCTCCATATCGCGCAGATACTGATTAAGCATCACAATCGGGTCCTCTACCTTATCCAACATATCATTTACCGACGCCTTAGTCATATCTTTAATCCGTTTGAATACTCCCATAATTTACACTTCTCCCTTCTCGTATTTAGCAAGTTTTTGTTTGAGCTCTTCCACTTCTTTTTGCAGTGCCTTCTTCTCGATATCCTTCATCATGGCATCCAGGCCGGAATCAGGAGCCGCATGAGCGCCTGCCTTCTCATAACCGGGATTGTAGCCCGGCTGTCCGCCATAGGGGCCATATCCCTGAGGTCCTTGGTGAGGAGCCTGTGGCCCGCGGCCATATTCAGATCCGCCGGAGTAGGGTCCGCCGTACGGGCCGCCCGGCCCACCAGGTCCGGGACCGAAGGGATTGTACTGGTTAGGCTCCTTGGCAATCACCATTGCTGCGATAAAGTATACTAGGATTGTAGCTCCACCGCTAAATGGAATACTGATCACCAGCAGAATCCGGAACAGTGTAGAGTCAATGCCGAGAGTCTCGGACAATCCGCCTGCCAGCCCTGTCAATACTTTGTCTCTTGTTGAACGATACAATCGGGTCATACGACTACTCCTTTCTGCCATCATTGTTCAGCTTCTCCTTTAGACGGGCCATTTCTCTTTCGAGTACGGTTGCCACAGTCTCTCCAGCCTGCACCGCATATTCCTGTCCCATCCGGCGCAAGTCGCTCAGGCTTTTGGCTTCAAGCTCCCAATCGTTCATCTTGTCTTCCAGACGGCCGAACATTTTGGGAACATCTCCGCCGCCATAAGCACCGGCTCTTTGATTCATGCGCTGCTGCAGCCGCAGCGACTCCATCCGTGCTGCATAGAACTGGCGTTTGCTGTATACCGTCTGATACTCCATTTTGAGCTCGTTCAGCTGGGATTCCAGTTCGAAAAGTGATTGCTGGCTCGTCTCCAGCAGCCCGCTGTATTGCTCCAGCTTTTCCTCGTGGATAATTTTCTCCTGCAATGCCAGCTTGGCCAGATGATCTTCGCCTGCCTTGAGTGCGAGGAGCGCCTGCTCTTCACGTTTGTTCCTCATGGCGGTAGCCTGATTCACCTGCTGCTGCAATTGCTTCGTATGAGAAGCGTACTGCTGGTACAGCCGTTCGGCCTCCCCGATCTCTTCACGGGTTGAATGTAGAAATTGATCAATCAGCTTCACCGGATCTTGGCTCTGCTCCAGTCGTTCATTCAAGTTCGCTACGGTGATGTCCCTCATTCTGCGAAAAACACTCATGATTTCCTGCTCCCTCCCTGCTTCTTAATAAGTATGGACAGTGTGTATTAGTATGTTCTGCTTTGTTTGCCCCTGAGTACCGAGATGCCCCACACTACCAGAGCAATACCCAGCAGCGGACCGATAATCCAGGAAAGCTTGGAGATCAGGGACATGACACCGATGAACAGCACCACCCAGCCGATAATCTTGCGGCCGCTCTTAATTCCGTAGTATCCGAGCACAACCAGCACTGCCGGGAACAGGATACCGAAGATTCCTGAAATCAAGTGAGGCAGAATGCCAAGCAGCATTACCGCTCCGATTACAATCAGCGCAATCGCAAGTCCGTTACCTTTGTTTCTTTGCATTTGTTATCACCGCCTTTCGCTGCTCTCTTTCTTATATCCTTATTCTAGGGCAATCCCGCATCTTTCAAAACAGACTGTGGACGGTTTTATGTACTGGACCTTAGTCGGGGATGGTTGCAGGACTGGAAGCGGCAATACATCCTGAAATATATTCTATTGCTTAAAGCAGCAAAGTATTGTTAAGCGCTTATATTTTAAATAGAAGCTTTTGTCGAATCATGTTCAGTATTTGTCCACTTTCCTATGGTAAAGTGAGATGATGTGATATATATCATTTCACAATAGATTGGAGGGATTAAATGCAAGTATCCATCATCATTTTGGCTCAACATCTGCGACTGCTCAAATCGTGCCTTGCCAGTATTGAATTATTCACAAAAGCCCCCTATGAACTGATTGTGATTAACGATGGAGGCGATGAAGCGATCAGCAGCTACTTGACTCTCCTCAAAAAAGCGCGATCCTTCTCAACCAAGGAACGAATCGGTGTATCCGCAGGATACAACCTGGGCGCTTCCTTCGCCGGCGGTGAATTCCTTGTATTCATGCGTGACCATATGATCGTGTCTGAAGAATGGCTGTCCAGCTTAATCGGCTGTGCCCGTCGGCACCCCCAAGCAGCGATGATCGGCCCCGTTAGCAATGATGTAAGCGGTCCGCAACGGCTTCCGGTGGTATGCATGGAGATGGAGCACCTGGATCATATCGCCAGATCATTCTCCCTCTCCAAAGCAGGACAAGCCAAGACTACAACCCGGCTGCTGAGCCATCTGCTTCTGATGCGCCATGATGCCTTCGATCAACTTCGAGGCTTCGATGAACAATTCGGACTGGAGTGCTACGAGGATGACGACCTAAGCTACCGTGCGCTCCAGGCAGGATACAGTTTACATATTGCCCTTGACTGCTTCGTGCGCTTTATCCAGCCTCCTCCACTGTTCCCGGAACATCCCGGCTGGTACAACGAGCAGCTGATAACCAACAAAGAGAAAGCCCGCAAGAAATGGGGCCTCGACATCACAAGTGCTCTTTATGAAATGAAACGCAGTGTCACGGTGAGTCTCTGTATGATCGTCAAGAACGAGGAATCCACTCTTGAACGCTGTCTGGACAGTGTCTCGGGACTGGTGGATGAGATCATCATTGTAGATACCGGGTCGACAGACCGAACCAAGGAAATTGCCCTCCGTTACACGGATAAGGTAGCCGATTTCATCTGGGTCAACGATTTTGCCAAGGCACGAAACTATGCCTTCAGCCTGGCAACCCAGGAATACCTGCTCTGGTTGGATGCCGATGATATTCTGCTTCCTGCAGATGCGGAGAAGTTCAGCATACTGAAGAGCGCTTTAGAATGGGATACAGATGCTGTATCCATGAATTACAACCTTGCCTTTGACGAGCATGGCAACGTATCCTCTAGTCTTACACGCAACCGTCTGGTTAAGCGGGAGAACGGCTTCCGCTGGATCGGCATTGTCCATGAGTACCTGGAGGTTAGCGGCAAGGTGCAGCGTTCGGACATCTCTATCACCCATGGCAGAGTCCACGGAAATTCTGACCGCAACCTGAATATCTACGAGAGCCGCCATGCGGCAGGCGAAATCTTCTCCACAAGGGATTTATACTACTTCGCCAATGAGCTGAGGGAACATAAGCAATGGATTAAAGCGATTTCCTTCTATGAAATGTTCCTGCAGCAGGTAGACAGCTGGATCGAGGACCGGATCAATGCCTGCGGAAGCCTCTCTGATTGCTACCGGGAGCTGGGCAATGAACAGCAGGCCAAGGCAAAAGCGCTCCAGTCTTTCTCTTATGATCTGCCCCGCGCAGAGAATTGCTGCCGAATTGGAAGCTTATACATGCTTGAGAACGACTTCAGCAAGGCCATCTTCTGGTACAAAATGGCGAGCGAGTTAACCAGGCCGCTGGACAATTACGCCATTCTTCAGCATGCCTGCTGGAGCTGGCTGCCGCATCTGCAGCTCTGTGTCTGTTATGATCGCATCGGCCAGTACGAACGGGCTAGTGCTCATAATGAAATGGCTGCAGAACACATTCCATTTGACAGCAAAGTACTGGCGAACAGAGCCTACTTTAACGGGCTTGGCGTGGCAAGACAAACATATACTTTAGGGGGAACTACTTAATGACAAAAACAAAAATCAGCTACACCGAAATTACCTGTGATACTGGAAACTCCAAAAAGGATATCAAACCCGTCCTAATGAAAACCTCCATGGCGGTTATGGTGCTTAGCCAAGCGGCCGCCGTACTGCCAAGTGCCGGATTCGGCGGTACAAGCATTGCATCAGCAGCTGAAAAGAAAGGCTTCAGCGATGTAAGCAGCAGCTCATGGATGTACAAATATGTAATGAAGATCGCTGCACTGGGGTTTGCCGAGGGAGATAATGCCGGGAATTTCAATCCAAAGGCGCCGCTTACTCATCAGGAGGCCGCAATTATGGCAGTCCGTTTCCTGGGCACCGAGGAGCCTTCTACCTCTTCGGCCAGTTCTTCGCTTGAGGTCAGTGATTGGGCAAGCATCTGGGTGCAGACAGCTATTAATGAAGGTTTAATTAAACCAGAAGAGGAAACTTCTTCGGGCTGGGGAACCCAGAATGCCAGCCGTGAATGGCTGACTAAACTCGTAATCCGTCTAATCGACAAGGAGAATGAAGCACTCGCCCTGGCCAGCGAACCACTCCCCTTCAATGATGAGAATCAAATTTCCGCTTGGGCTACTGGCTATATCAATGCAGCTTCCCAGTTAAAAGTAGTCCAAGGCTTTGAGGATAAAACGTTCAGACCAACCGCTGATGTGACCCGTGCCCAAGCGGCAGCTATTTTCAGTTTGGCAGAAAGATACGCTCCTGCCGAATCCGGTACAGTTGCCCGCGGCACCATCGTCAGCCTGACTGGCAGCAAGATTGGTGTACTGACAGAAGCAGGTCAAGTCGTCAATCTGAAGATTGACAGCACGACACTGCTCTTCGCCACTGGCGGAGCTTCCACTTCCGATATAGCAGTCGGGCAGCCGATCACGGCAATCCACAGTAACGGTACAGCTTCTTATATTGAAATCGCTGATATTACCAAAGCAGAAATTACGCTGCCGGCTCCAAAAGGCGAAACCGGGGCGACGGGTGCAGCAGGCCTGGTGGGTGCTACTGGAGCCACTGGAGCAACGGGTACAACCGGGGCAACAGGCAATGCCGGTGCCTCAGGAAATCAAGGAGCAATCGGGGCAACTGGGGCTGCAGGACCTGTCGGTGAAATTGGTTCTACGGGACCTGCGGGTGAGGCCGGTGTAACCGGAGCCACTGGCGCTACTGGTGCCACTGGCGTTACTGGCACGACTGGTGCCACTGGCGTTACTGGGGCGACTGGTGCCACTGGCGTTACTGGCACGACTGGTGCCACTGGCGTTACTGGCACGACTGGCGCGACTGGTGCCACTGGCGTTACTGGCGCGACTGGCGACACTGGCGCTACTGGTGCCACTGGTGCCACTGGCGTTACTGGCACGACTGGCGCGACTGGTGCCACTGGCGACACTGGGGCGACTGGTGCCACTGGCGTTACTGGCGCGACTGGCGACACTGGCGCGACTGGTGCCACTGGTGCCACTGGCGTTACTGGCGCGACTGGCGACACTGGCGCGACTGGCGCGACTGGTGCCACTGGTGCCACTGGCGTTACTGGCGCGACTGGCGACACTGGCGCGACTGGTGCCACTGGCGTTACTGGCGCGACTGGCGACACTGGCGCTACTGGCGCGACTGGTGCCACTGGTGCCACTGGCGTTACTGGCACGACTGGTGCCACTGGCGTTACTGGCGACACTGGAGCGACTGGGGCGACTGGCGTTACTGGCGCGACTGGCGACACTGGGGCGACTGGGGCCACTGGTGCCACTGGCACGACTGGTACGACTGGTACCACTGGCGACACTGGGGCGACTGGTGCCACTGGCGTTACTGGCGCGACTGGCGACACTGGCGCTACTGGCGCGACTGGTGCCACTGGTGCCACTGGTGCCACTGGTGTTACTGGAACTACCGGTGCTACGGGAACTACTGGCGCTACAGGACAGAATTCTGCAGTCTATATCCCGTTCACTTCAGGTAGTACAACCCAAATTACAACTACATCAGGTGGATATTCCGGTCAACTTGCACTTCTAGGTTTCGGCAATGCAGGAAATGTAACAAGTTCGGGAGGATTTATTGATCTGACGGGCGCATCTAATTTAAACATTAATTATGGGTTCTCTCTACCAGGCAATGGAATCATTACTTCTTTAAGCGGATACTTCTCATCTACAACTCCATTAAACTTAGTTGGAACCACTATAACCATTACAGCACAATTGTACTCCAGCAATGGAGATAACAATTTCACTCCAATTCCGGGTGCTGAAGTGACATTAACACCTCCACTAACAGGAATAACATCCGTGGGTACGATCAGCAGAGGTATAACTACAGGCTTGTACATCCCTGTCACTGCCGAAACACGGCTAATGATGGTTTACTCGGCAACAGCAGCAGGCATTACTCTTACAAACAACATTGAGGGTTACATGAGCAGCGGCGTTAATATTACGATGAATTAACTGTCTTAATTGATTGATTGGATGCTTTAACTAAAGGCATTTCCCAGGTAGATTTCTACCATGGAGATGCCTTTTTATTGTCCGACAAATCAAGACTGTCCCGCCCCACTTGCAGGATATTCCAGGGTTGGCCATAATATTGGGAGAATGCCTGATTACTAAAGGAGTCATGCCCATGAAGACACTACTCATCGTTGAAGACGATCAAAGCTTGAACAAGGGGATAGCCCTGTCACTTGCCCATAATGAATTGCATATTGAACAAGCCTATTCACTGGCAATGGCTGATCAGATTATCTCCTCAACCCCAATCGATCTCATTCTGCTGGATGTGAACCTTCCGGACGGAAGCGGACTGGATTACTGCGAAAGAATCCGCGGAACCTCGCAGGTGCCGATTATCTTCCTGACGGCCAACGACATGGAACCGGATATTGTAACCGGATTTGCTCTGGGGGCTGATGATTATATTACCAAACCGTTCAGTCTGATGATTCTGCGGGCCAGGGTAATGGCCGTCCTGAGAAGAAGTGATGCGCTTACCAGTGAGAGGATCGTTGTAGGCCTGCTTGAATTTGATTTTGGCAAAATGGAGTACTTCAAGAACGGCCGGCCGCTGCTGCTGAGCAAATCCGAACAGAAACTGCTGCGCATACTGGTAACGAATAGGGGAAACATTCTGACCCGTGAGCAGCTGATCGACAAAACGTGGAGCCAGGAGGCGGTATTCGTGGATGAGAATGCACTAACGGTAGCCATCAAAAGATTGCGGGCCAAGATCGAAGAGGATCCCTCTTCGCCTCAATATATCAAAACTGTATATGGTTTAGGGTATACATGGACAGAAGGTCCTGTTCTATGAAGAGACAAGAACGGCTGCCGCTTAACCAATTGGTGAATCTGGCATTTGCTGCAGCTTTTATCATTCTGGTGCTGGTATATGTGACTTGTATTATATTACTGGAGATCACTGGTTCATCGCTGCTAGGACTCTCTCTTCTATTCATAATCTGCATGCTGATCCTTGGAGGTGCCTGGTCCCGGTCGCTCCGGAATATGGTTACTTCTTTCATGGGAAAGGTAGAGACATTGGTAGACAATGCTACTCACGGGCGTAAGCCCACTTATAATTATGAAGAAACCCTGCTCTCCTCCATAGAACATAAATTAATGCGGTACATAGAGATTGCAAGAGTGAACGGACAGAATCTGGAAACGGAAAAGAACAAAATTAAAGAACTGATCTCGGACATCTCCCACCAGACCAAAACACCCTTATCCAATATTATGATCTACAGCCAGTTGCTTGAGGAAAGTCTGGTGAAGGATGAACATGCGCTTCAGCTTGCTGTACAAGTTAAAAAACAGTCGGAAAAACTCGACTGGCTGATCCAATCCCTGATCAAACTGTCCAGGCTGGAGACGGGCATGATCTCTTTGCGCATGGAGCCTTGTCCTGTGATCCGTGCGGTTTCTGAAGCAGTCTCCCATATCCTCATCCAGGCAGAGAACAGCCGCATCACTATCAGTATAAACTGTGAACCTCACATCACAGCGTGCTACGACCCCAAATGGACAACCGAAGTGTTATTCAATCTGCTGGAGAATGCTGTGAAATATTCAGAACCAGGGGGCAGTATCCATATCACTGCGGAAGCAAATGAGATGTTTATATGCCTGGATATCGCAGATACCGGCCGTGGAATCTCCCAGGAAGAGCTGCCCCAAATCTTCAGGAGGTTCTACCGGGGAAAGAATGTGCGCGATGCAGAAGGAGTGGGAATTGGGCTATTCCTGGCACGGGAGATCATCACCGCTCAAGGCGGACATATGAAAGCTGCTTCTGTGCCCGGACAAGGCACTGTGTTCTCGATCTTCCTGCCGCTATTCTGAATATGTCCATTCCGTCAGATTTCAGACACTCTCCTGTTAGATTTGTCTGATACCTTGTAGAGGTGGATACGAACATACGCACAGGAGGAATATAACATGTCTATTCTACGAATAGAGAATCTCAAGAAATATTATGGAAAAGGAGAGCATACGGTCAAAGCCCTGGATGACGTGTCTATAAATGTAGAAAAAGGGGAGTTCGTGGCAATCGTCGGCACGAGCGGCAGCGGAAAAAGCACGCTGCTTCACATGCTTGGCGGTCTGGACCGGGCTACAGAGGGTAAGGTTTATGTCAACGGGCATGATATTTTTCAGATGAGTGATGAGAAGCTGACCATCTTCAGACGCCGTTCTGTAGGATTTGTCTTCCAGAGTTATAACCTGGTGCCGATCCTGAGTGTGCTGGCAAATATCGTCCTGCCCATTGAGCTTGACGGTGGCCAGATTGACCAGGAATATCTGAACCTGATTATCACAAGTCTGGGGCTGCAGGATAAAGTTGGTAACCTGCCTTCTGCGCTCTCCGGAGGCCAGCAGCAGCGTGTAGCTATCGCAAGAGCGCTTGCCACCAAACCTTCCATTATTCTGGCCGATGAGCCCACCGGCAATCTGGACAGCAGGACCAGCCAGGAGGTACTTATCCTGCTGAAACAGCTCAGTGTCAAATTCGACCAGACCATTGTAATGATCACACATAACGAGAGCATTGCACAGATGGCGGACCGGATCATCCGCATTGAGGACGGCAGGCTTGCCGTGGGATCGGCGCAGGCCCACGGGGAGAGCCGGTTATGATCGCGACGAACAACCGGAAGACCATATTAAATCTGGCGATGACTAGCCTGAGAGCCAACCGGCTGCGGAATCTGGCTGCCATCTGCGCCATTATACTGACTACACTGCTCATCACCTCCATTTTCACCATGGCTCTAAGCATTAACCAATCCATGCAATACGCACAGATGAAGACAGTCGGAAGTGACTTTCACGGAGGATTTAAATATCTTAGCCCGGAACAAGTGGAGACGCTGCTGAAGCACCCTTCCATTAAACAATCCTCTCTCTCCCTTAATTCAGGCATATTACATAATAAAGTGTTCGACCAGGACCGGGTTGAGGTGCTGCAGGTTGACCAGAATTACGCTGATCACGGCTTCATAGAATTTGTTGAAGGGGGATTGCCTGCCGGAGAGAATGAGGTTGCCCTGAATACCTGGGTTCTGGGCAAGCTAGGGGTGCAGCCGGAGCTCGGGAAGGAAATCACACTGCAGATCGATACCGGAGAACGGATCATTAACCGCAAATTCACCTTGTCGGGCTATTATGAAGCGGACAAACAATTGGCGATGGCGGGTCTGGCTTTTGTCTCCAAGGCCTTTACCGATAAAAACCTCTCAGACATTGATCCCGTACAATCGAAGGAAAGCGGATCCTACGTAAACACCTCAGAACTGAGTGTCATGTTCAACAATTCATTTCATATTGAGAAAAAAATGAACAGGATTCTAGCTGATACGAGAATTACAGCTCCTATCGGGATCAATTGGGCCTACTCCAGCGTATCTTTGGCGGACAATGTTGAGAATATCCTTCCATATGCCGCAGTTATCTTTATCATTATGCTTAGCGGCTACCTGCTTATTTACAATATTTTTTATATTTCGGTGGTCCGGGATGTGAAGTTCTACGGCCTGCTGAAAATGATTGGCACCACCCCGAGACAACTGAGGAGAATCATCGCTATTCAAGCCAGGCTGCTGTACCTCATTGCCCTGCCGTTCGGCCTTGGCTCCGGCTATATGACCGGCAGATGGGTTACACCTCTGACCACTTCGCTATCCGGGGAGTTAAAAGGAAATTCTCTTTCATCCAGTCCATGGATATTTGCAGGGGCTGCCCTCTTCTCCTTCCTGACCGTGTGGATCGCAGCGCATAAGCCGGGCCGGCTGGCAGCGGACATCACCCCGGTGGAAGCCGTTAAATTCTCAGGCGTTCAGAATAGCGGAAAAAGAACCCTCAAGCCATCCAAGCATGGAGCCAGACTATACCGGATGTCGTTCTCCAACCTGTTCCGGAGCAAGAAGAAGCTGAGCCTGATGTTATCCTCGCTCTTCTTAAGCATTCTGCTATTTAACACGATATTTACGGTGATCTCCTCTATGGATGTCAATAAATATCTCAGTGCATATATTCATGGAGATTATATGATTCACAACAAGGGAATTATCCAGCAGGAGGGGGAACGCTCAGTCAATGAAACCGAGCTGTCCGAGGAACTGTGTGCGAAGCTGAAGCATCTGGACGGTGTGGAAAGTATCGATAAAGTATATTATACCCTCTTCTCTTATCCTCCGGATGATTCCGTCCGTGCTTCAGCAGAGTCTTCAGCCACTCCCTCCGCCATTCCCGCCAAAGTTCATACCCAACTCTACGGGCTAGATTCCGGCTGGTACGATCTCGCAGATCAGGATGTACTCGAAGGTCACTTTAACAGGGAACAATTTGATTCCGGAGATTACATACTGGTAGCGGAGACTCTTACAGGGCCAGGTGCTTATACAAGCTACTATCATCCCGGGGATACTATCAGCTATTCCGGATTGAAGAGGAGATACGAAGTGATGGCCGTGCTGAAATATAATGCTTTCTATGCAGCAACCAGTCAAACGTATTTCGGTAACGGCTACAATGCCTTTTTGCCTGCAGCCGAACTCCGGCAAGCCACCTTGGAGAGCGGGACTCCGGCAGACATCCTCTCGCTTACCCTGAATGCAGCCCCCGGCAAGCTTAATGAAACGGGGCAACATATCAGGGAGGCTATCCGCCCGCTGGATGCTCTGCAGCTGAAATCAAGAGAAGACTACAGGGAGGAGCTAAGTGATAATATCCGTATTTTTCAGATTATAGGGTATGGACTTAGCCTCGTAATTGCACTTATTGGCCTGCTTAATTACATTAATTCTGTCCTGACCGGAGTGATCGCACGCAGGCATGAATTTGCCGTTCTAGAGAGCATTGGAATGACCAAACAGCAGCTCAAGCGTATGCTCGTCTACGAAGGCATGTACACCGTGCTTCTCACTGCGCTGCTTACCTCTACTATAGGCGTGCTGCTGACTTACTGCACCGCCAGGGGTATTGCCGCAGGGATGGCCTACATGGAATTCCGGATGATGTGGCTGCCGTTTATTCTGATCATCCCGATCCTGGCAGTCCTCTCTTATCTCATCACCTTAAGCGCCTATAAGCCGCTCGCCCGCAGCCCGATCGTCGAAAGGCTCCGTGAAATGGAATAAAGACATGCTGAAACAGCCGGATGCTCTAATAGAGTACCGGCTGTTGCTGTTATAAGATATGAAATATAGCTTAATAATAGCGTACCTGAACAGTCAGCAGAATGTGGTTATTCGCTCTCAGTGTACCGACTGCTGCTGCGGTTGTGTATCAAGTGTTGCTTGAGTAGCCGCCGGCTGTGGCTTACTACGGAAAAGAGTCACCAAAACCACAGCCCCGATAATGATCACGGCTGCGATCAGGGTGTTCAGGGTAAGCTGTTCGCCTACCAGCAGCCAGCCAAGCAGCACAGCGACAACCGGATTAACGAAGGCATACGTGGAGACGAGGGTAGCGTCAGCATTCTTAAGCAGCCAGATATAGGCTGTGTAGCCGACAATGGAGCCGAAGGTGATCAGGTAGGCCAGAGCCAGGTACGAGCGCATAGAAATGCCGGAGAGTTCAAGTCTGGACCAGTCGCCGGTAAAATAAGAGAAAATCACCAGCAGCGCGCCTCCTGTTAGCATCTGCGCCGCTGTCGCCATCAAGGGTGAACCCGGCATGGTCGCGCTTCGGGAGTACATGGACCCTACTGCCCAGCTTATGGAAGCTGCCAGCACGGTAATAATTCCGATCAGATCGGTAGCGGTCCCCGTCTCCCCCTTCCCCGGCTGGAAGACCAGTACGGCGATGCCGAGCAGTCCAAGAACGATTCCTGCGATGACTCCGGTATTCGGCCGTTTGCCGCCGCGTCCAAGCCAGCCCATCAGCATCATCCAGACAGGCACTGCCGCCACGATTAGCGAAGCGATGGAGGAAGAGACTCTTTGCTCTGCCCAGGCCACAACCCCGTTGCCCCCAAGCAGCAGCAAGGCGCCGACAATCGCAGAGGCACGCCATTCACGCTTTACCGGACGTTTCGCTCCGCTTACTCTGGCAATGAGGTACAGGACCACACCTGCCGCAAAAAAGCGGACCCCCGCCATCAGAAAAGGCGGTATCGACTCGATGGCAATCTTCATGCCGACATAGGTGCCTCCCCAAAATAAATACACAAATAAGAGTGCTATTCCCACCACATATAACTGATTCATTTTCCCCTTATGCTTCAAGCCGCGTCATCCCTTTTCCCTAAAAACAGGTTTATGAGGGGTCTCCCGTTCTATCATTTATAAGAATATCCCCTGGGCAATATTATAGCATGATCCCTCCCTGTACATTGACTAATCGTTAGAGTATCTCAATGTTAGCGGCTGGTTCTCGTCAAGCCCTACTTTCTCCACATCTCCCTCTTCAATAGTATTATTAATAAAAAGTTTCCAGTGCTTCTCTTTATCATTTTTTATATCATCTACCTTAATTATTTGTCCTTTCTGATCTTTTTCGATTAGCATCCCCTGTTCAGCATTGTCTGAAATGGCCTGAAGTGCTTTCCAGACTGTGGGGTTATCATCAATAATCTTAACGGTCTGAAGAAACAAAATATCATCTTCATTATAAATAACTACATTAACGTTTGTTTCCACATCTCCTTGACCTGTGTATTTTACGCCATGATACTCAGGAGAAATCCCATCCCCCTTTTTACTTCCGCATGCTGTTAACGATAATGCAGTAACAATAACAATTACCAAAACTAATATACTGAAAACGGGTTTTGTAGAATTCACTTTAGATTGAAACACTATTATTTCCCCCTTAAATAATATATTCAGCTATTTGCTTTCCCTCGCTCATTCACTAAACCGGATTCGTTCCATCAAGCTCTCCTTGCTTAAGCGCCACTGCATGTAGAAGGTAGTCCCTATTTGAACTGTGAAATAGGCGAACAATAGGGTTAGCATGGCTGTCATTGGCAGTTGATATTGGACATAGGCGGCGGATTGCTTGAAAATTTCAACGCCAAAATATCCTGCTGGAATGCCCAGTGAAAAAGTGAACAACAGACTGATTAAGATCACCATTAAGCCTTCACTGCCTAATTGTAAAATCAGCTGACTCCGCGACAGTCCAATAGCTTCAATTAAGCTAATTTCCCGCTTTCTAGAATTCATACTCGTTAAATTTGAATTTATTAAATTAAATATGCTAATAATCATTAATGCTGAAATAAGACCATTAGCCGCCAATTGAAGCACTTTTTTCATTCCATTGAACTCTTGATATATTTCTTGAAAAGAAGTGAATGTTATTCTTCTATCAGTATTTGCAATCCCTTTGAGAGTTTGCTCTACCTTCCCTTGTTGTCCTTGATCAACTAAAACACTAATCTGTTTTATACGTTGATCTAAACCCAATCGTTTGAACAAATCCTGATGAGCAATAAGAACTCCACCTTCTGAAGAATCACCTTTATAAGTAACATAGTTAGGCAAAACACCAACAATAGTGAATTCACGTTCTTTCTTTCCTTCTCCGTACTGAGCCATCCGAATTTTATCTCCCACATGGTAGCTTCCATCTTCTGCAATTGCGATGAGATTATCACCATTTCTCAGTTCCATAAGCATAGAATCATCTTTCCCAAGTCTTTTAATTGTATTTGTCATTAAGGCATCATCATAAGCATAAATATCCGTTTGAATTTCCGGGTTCCTTATACCCGCCAAGTCTTTGAGGTGAAGTTGTGCATCCTGCTTGTTATAAATCAAGACATCATACATTTCTGTTAATACTGTCTTGACACCAGTAATAGCATCTACTTGGTTTATAACTTTGTTATTTAACAGATCTAGGTTTACATCAGTTCCACGGTAAGCAGCAGTACTTAATTTATAATCACCAGGCACCATACTTCCAGCCATATTATTAATATTAATACTACTAAGAATACTCCCAGTGACCACAAAAATAAGTCCTGTCAGGGTAATCGATGTTATGGTAACCCAAGTGCGTTTACGGTATCGGATCAATTGTGCCAATACCAAGGTGAACCCGCTAAATGAATTTTTGAATTTTTTTTTGGTCTTATGCCTTTTCTTTCCTAAATCTTCAGCGGGATTGTAACGAATAGCTGCAATCTCCGTAATTCCTCCTACTTTTTTAGCAGGAATATAAACAGAAAATACAACGAGAATCAGACCTGTAATTAAAGCAATACAAGCAATGTTAGGAGACAGTTGAACATATAATTCGGAGCCACCACTAGCCATATGTCCTAAGAAGGGGATAAATGCCGCGCTCCCCCCTACACCCAGCAAAAGCCCCATAGAACTCCCAACCAGCGAAATTATAAGTCCTTCCGTAAGAATCATCTTTCGCAGTTGATTAGGAGTCATTCCTATTGCTTTCATCATCCCAAATAAACGGATCTGTTCTGATATATATATATTGAATATGTTATAAATAACCATGGCTGCACTAATTATAATTACAAAAACAACAATGGTTACTTTCAGAATAGATAACGGATTCTGCTCATATGCGCCATTGTAACGTTCATTTAATTGTATTTGATCATCTTTTAGCTGAGAGCCCTCACCAATTTTGTGAGCCGTAGATGAAGCATTAAAGTCTGAATTCAAAAGAGCAAATAAAACAACATCCGGGTTAGGACTATATTGCCTGGAAAGGTTTTGAGAAATAAACATCAGACCAGCTCTAACCGTTTTACGTACGGCGATATCATCAATAATGCCAACTAGCTTAAATTTTTTTGTTATATGTTCTGTTTCCCCTGCATTCATAACTTGCAAATTCAATGGAATTACTACTCCTATGTTAGGAGAAAAGCCAAGTTCCTCAATTACCCATTTATCCAATACAATTTCGTCGTCAGTGACCGGAGCCCTCCCTTGCATTAATTGAATCAGTCCTTCATTAATTCCCTCTATATAACTTATAGCCATATTAATATTCAATTTTTCAAACGTGTCCGACTTAACATTTTTACTGATATAGGAAACATAGTGCTTTTTTATCTTCGGATTATTCTCAATAGCTTGTTGCTGCTCCGGCAACAAATGCTCATACTGCACATGATAGGCACCTAACTCATTAATCGCTTCTCGCTTGCTCCTCTGGTCGTCAGAGTAAAAATAAGTCAGCACTACAAAAATTAAGGCTACGGCTAAAGCCACTGTACCTACAGTCAATAATGTCCGGCTTTGGTGATGACGTAGATTTTTCAGGGATACATTGTGGACAGTAATCGTATTTTTCATCCTTCTACCTCTACTGCTATGGAACCGTCCACCACCCGAACAGTCCGACCTGCAAGCTTAGCCACTTCGTCATTATGCGTTACAACAATCAAAGTCTGATTATATTTCTCTACGGATAAACGCAGCAAATCCAAAACGTTATTGCTAGAACGGCTATCGAGATTTCCTGTGGGTTCATCTGCGAGCACAATAGCCGGTCTAGCTGCCAATGCACGGGCAATTGCCACCCTTTGCTGCTGGCCGCCAGACAATACTGTGGGCAGACTGGCCCGCTTTTCATAGATCCCCAAAGTATTTAAAATATCTTCAATATAGCTAACATCTGCTTTCTTCCCATCCAGCCCAATGGGTAAAATGATGTTCTCCCACACATTAAGTGAGGGTACCAAATTAAAAGCCTGAAACACAAATCCGATTTGGCGGCGGCGAAACACTGCTAGTTGACTCATAGGCAATGTATAAATGGAAGTCCCATTTATGATGACCTCACCGCTTGTAGGAGCATCCAACCCCCCAATGATGTGCATTAATGTACTTTTGCCTGCACCAGACTGTCCAACAATAGAGATAAACTCACCTTTCGCCACTGAGAAATCAACATTGTGGATTGCCTTCACTTGACCTTCTCCACTGCCATAATATTTACATAACTTCTTTCCTTCTAAAATCAAATTAAAGCCTCCCTTTATACGTGGATACAAAAATATCCTCCCCTAAGTGGTTCTCTAGGAAAGGATATCCAATAGTTATCTATTATTTATCAACTTTGGTGCAGCAAAACCGAAACTTTCACACAGGCGCCACCTGATTTATTGTTCGTTAGCTGAATACTGCCCCCTTGCTTCTCAGCCAGTACCTTGCAAATATTCAACCCCATGCCATAATTGCTCTCCTCAGCTTCCGCCTTGCTTGTATAAAATGGCGTGGTAGCAAGCTTCAGATCCTGACTTGAGAACCCTTTGCCATCATCATTAACTGTAATCGAAAAGAATCCTTTAACAAATTCAAAACGTACAGAAATCGTCTGACTTGCATAACGAAGCGAATTGGCAATCATATTTTCGTATATCCTGGTAACCATTCCTGTATCAATGTTCAACGATTGTTCAGCGATTTGATTTTCAAATGATAATTCCAATGAATGTTCCCGTGCCAGAAATTCAGCCAAACTGCTTAGTTGTTTCAAAAAAACGGAAACCTCTACTTTCGTCAGGGCTACCGATATATCTTCGAGTTTTTGCGCCTCGCCCATAATTTGCACATAATTCTCCAGCCGTAATATATGTATACTCATAGTTGTTATCGTATCCAGCAGCTTCTCCTTGCTTATTTTATCTTCTGGCAGATATCTATTTAAAAAATCCGCGTAACCTCTTAATACTGTCAGCGGTGTCCGGAGATCATGTGAAAAAGCTGCATTCAACTGTTTTCTGTCCTCTATAGAACGCCACATCTGACGGTTGTTATCCTCCAAAGCAGCTCTCATGCTCTCAAAAGACCTGCACAGCTGCCCCATTTCATCTTCGCTATATTGCGGAATATGAAAATCCAAGTCATTATTGGATATTTTAGTAGATGCTTCGCGCAAAATCCTAATTGGTTGTTTGAGCTTATTATTGTAAAACAACAAAGAAGCCGCCAGGGTAGCTAGCCCAAAAAATATCAAAATGGACCAGGAATCCAAAAAACCACAAAACTTAATGATTTGTTCGTCTGTATAAGAATAGTCTGTATTAAAGTCCTTCATGTTAAAGACAATGGCTGGATTCTCAATATCCGCTGAGGTGTAAGAAGGATTATACTTTAAAAACATATTATTACGTATCTGGCCTGCCCCAGTAATGGTGATCATACTAAGGAGTCCGGCAAGAAGGACAAATACAAGCATATAGATCATAAATGTCACCCTAATGGATAAGTTACGCCAACCTTTTATTACCCTACCCATTTATAGCCCACACCCCATACTGTTGAAATGTATATGTGATCACTAACCTCATTAAATTTAGACCGAATTCTTCTGATATGCTCTGCAACAACGATGCTATCCCCTTCATGGTCCAGGCCCCAGACTTTTTCATAAATATGGTCCTTATCAAAGACCTGACCGATATTCATTGACAACAACTCAATAATACCAAATTCTTTCTTGGCAAAAGAAAGTGGCCGTCCTTTGTAATACACTCCTCTGGCGGAGTAGTCGATCACTAAATCATCTGAAAATCTGGTTTGTGTCTTAACAGATTGTCTTCGTTCACGGCGCAGATGTGCCTCTACCCTAGCTCCAAGCTCATCAATGCTGAATGGCTTCACAATATAATCATCCCCGCCCACACGAAAGCCATTAATTTTATCTGACTCTTCCACTTGCGCAGTCAGGAATATAATAGGGCAGGATACGAAATCCCGTATACGAGTGCACACCTCAAGACCATCAATCTCCGGCATATTAATATCCAGTAAAATAATGTCTGGATTATACACTACTTTGCGTAATGCCTCCCCGCCGCTCCGCGCGGTTAAGACCTTATAACCATTTATCTCAAAATAATCTTTCAGCAGATTAACTATATCCGCCTCATCATCAACAATAAGAATTTGATTATTCATAACTCATACTCCGCCTTCCTCGCCAGTACTTCCCCGTTCCCCGCCGAATATCGCTCCCTCCGCAAGCCCCGACACGAACCGCTGCAGCCAGGCATAGTACTCGGCCGCATGCTCCAGCTTCTCCAGATCTCGGAGGCAGGCCTGCCGTTCCTCTTCAGGTGTGTCTGCTGCATGGAGCAGTGCCTGGAGGCCCGGGACCGCGGCTGCCATCGCTTCCTGCATCACATCGATCTCCCGCTGAAGCTTCAGGGTGAAGAAGTTCCGGAAGGCCTCGAAGAAGTCTGTCTCCGCTGCGTACAGCTCCTTCCGCTCACGCTTCTCCGGAAGCTTCGTAACCATCCGGGAGGCGATCAGGGAGCGGACCCCGTAGCTCATATTGCTTTTACTCATATTCATGACCTGCTTCATTTCCTCCAGCGTCATAGGCTTGTCCTCGAAGAACATCACCCCGTACAGCTGCCCGAAGGAATAATTCGCTCCATATAAATCCATGGTCTGTGCTATGGCATCGATCACCGGGCCGAGCAGCTGCTCCCGGGGCGAACGGTGCGGATGCTCTTCGCCGAATGCGGCCTGCTTCATCAGGTGGCACCTCATTTTCACATAGAATCGTTCTCTCTACCTTACACAATACCGCAGCTTTTCGGCAATTATCCTACAAATTTTACACAAAATCCGAACGGGTTTTACCCCCGCTTGACCACAAGCCTGCCTCATGAGTGTACAATTTTTTTTGAACAGAGGAGCTGTCCTCTGCATTATACCGCATCAACCAATGTGGATGAAATGGAGAATATGGACGAAAATGACACGCTCAAAGTTAATCGGCGGCCTGAAGCCCGTGCTGTTCACTCTGCCGGCCATGATCCCGTTCGCCGTGTTCTGGCTCGCACCGCTGCTGTATGTGCTGTATCTCAGCTTCACGGAATGGGACTTCATGAGCCCGGAGAAAACCTTTGTCGGCTGGCAGAATTATACCGATCTGCTAAGCAACCCGGCTTTTTACAAAGCACTGAAGGTGACCGTACTCTTCTGCCTCGGCAGTGTGCTGCCGGTGATCCTGCTCGGACTGGGTCTCGCCCTCCTGATGAATCACAAGTTAAAAGGTTCAGCCCTCTATCAGATCCTGCTGTTCTCGCCTTGGGTAACGCCAACCGTCGCTGTGTCTATCGTCTGGTCCTGGATCTATCAGCCTGAAGCGGGACTTGCGAATACCGTGCTGGGCTTCTTCGGCCTGGACTCCATCGGCTGGCTGCAAGACCCCAAATGGGCATTAACCGGCGTCCTGCTGGTCACGATCTGGAAGTCGGTAGGCTGGGCAATGATCTTTTATCTGGTGGCGCTGCGCAATGTGCCTTCCGACCTGCTGGAAGCCGGAGAGCTGGACGGAGCAAGCCCGGCGCAGAAGTTCCTGCGGATTACATGGCCGCTGATCTCGCCGACTACTCTTTTCTTATTCGTGGTGCAGCTAGTCTCGGCAATTCAGGCCTATGACCAGATTAATGTGCTGACCCAGGGCGGCCCGTCCGGCTCCACCCGCACTCTGCTCTATCTATATTATCAGTCCGCCTTCGAATCCTTCCAGATCGGAGAGGCTTCTTCGGTAGCTGTCGTCCTGGTCTTGATCTGCATGCTGCTGTCGGTCCTCTCTTTCGGGATCAGCAAACGGACTACGCATTATCAATAGAAGCTATACCATCCACCCCTAAGGAGGTCTCACCGCTTGCCTATATTCACACGTATCAGCGGGCTGGTCCGCCAGATTTTTTTCGCCGCGCTTGCTCTTCTGATGGCCTTCCCGTTCTATTGGATGGTTACGAGTGCCCTCAAGACCAATGATGAAATCTGGCGTTCCCCGCCCACGCTATGGCCTGAGGTACCGCTGTGGGGCAACTTCGCCGCTGCCTGGAACGAGGCGCCGTTCGCCAGATATATGGGTAACAGTATCTTCGTTGCTGTCTCCATTGTCCTCCTGCAATCGATCAATTCCGGGATGATGGCTTATGCGCTGACGCATATGAAATTCCGCCTGAAGGGCGTTTTTGCCGGAGTGATTCTGTTCGGTTATATGGTTCCTGCAACAGCAGTCTACTTGCCCGGCTACCTGGTCCTCTCCGAATTACACTTGCTGAACTCCTATGCGGGCCTGATTCTCTCCAACTGTGTCAGTATCTTCTCGATCTTCCTGATCAGGCAGGCCTTCCTTCAAGTCTCGCATGAGCTGGTGGAGGCCGGTGAAGTGGACGGTGCTTCGCATATGCGGATTCTCTGGACGATCCTTGTGCCGGTCACAAGATCCTCATTCGCCGTACTGGCGCTGATTACCTTCATTGACCAGTACAACAATTACTTCTGGCCGATGCTCATTACGAAGGACCCCAGCCTGCAGCTGGTCTCGGCCGGGCTGCGCAGCTTCTTCGTGGAAGGAGGTGCTTACGGACTGAAATGGCCGCTCATCATGGCCGCCAGCGCCTTCACAATTGCCCCGCTGCTGCTAGTCTTCCTGCTGGCGCAGAAAACGATAATGCAAAGTGTCAACATGACCGCAGGCTCAAGCAAAGGCTAAACCCTAAACTTCAATACCCAAGAGGAGAATGATGATGAACGTAGTTAAAAAAGTGTCTGCATTATCCCTGATCGCCGGACTCTCCGTGCTCACCGCTTGCGGCGGAAATGCCGCTCCCGGCAATGCATCCACTACGGACGGCGCAGCCGCCGCAGTCCCTGCTGCCAATGCCGCTCCGGCTGGAGGCGCACCGGTCACGATTGAATTCTGGTATGGGCTCGGCGGCAAGCTGGGTGAAAATATGGAATCGCTCATTCAAAAATTCAATGCCTCCCAGCAGGAGGTCATCGTCAAGGGGATCGTGCAGGGGGATTATACAGAGACCGAACAGAAGCTTCAGGCAGCGATTGCTGCCGGGCAGGTCCCGGCGGTGGTCCTCTCCTCCAATATCGATTGGGCGCGCAAGGGTTATTACGCCGCGATGGATGAGCTGATTGCCGGGCAGCCGGACTTCAATAAAGAGGATTTCGTTCAGACCTTCCTAAATCAGGGCCAGGTTGACGGCCAGCAGTATTTCCTCCCGATGTATGGATCGACCCAGGTGATGTACTACCGTAAGGATGCTTTTGCGAAAAGCGGCATAGACGCCAGCCAGATTAAGACCTGGGAAGACCTCGCTGCGGCCGCGAAAAAGATGACTGTCTCCGAAGGCGGCAAGACCACCTTCTACGGCTGGGAACCGATGTGGGGCTCCGGCAATATGATTGATGCCGCTCTCAGCAAAGGAGGCAGTATTCTTAGTGAGGACGGCACCAAGGTCACGATTGATTCCCAGGAGTGGATCGACGCCTGGGAGTTCTTCCGCAAAGCTATTCATGAGGACAAGACGATGCGCATTCATTCGGGCGGGCAAGGCTGGGAGTACTGGTACAAGACGATTGACGATGTGATGAAAGGCCAGGCGGCCGGATACACCGGCTCCAGCGGCGACCAGGGCGACCTCGATTTCAGCGTCGTCTCCGCTATGGAGCAACCGGGCTGGGCCGGAGCCGGCGAAGGCAAACCTGTCGCCGGGGCGAGTATGGCCGGTATTCCTGCCAAAGCCGGAGACGCCGAGAAGCAGGCAGCGATGAAATGGCTGACCTACTTCACAAGCTCCGAGAATACCGCGTTCTGGTCCATCCACACCGGATATATTAGCGTCCGCCAGTCTGCGCTGGAAGATCCGGCATTCGTCGCCTTCAGTGAGAGCAATCCGCAGATCAAGATTCCATTGCAGCAGGCGGCTCATGCTTCCCCTCCGTTTCAGGACCCGACAGGCGGCAAGATCAACGATGCGCTGACCATCGCTGCGGATAAGGTGCAGATTGAGAATATTCCGGCAGCCGAGGCGCTGAAGGAAGCGCAGCAGACGGCTCAGGCAGCACTGGATAAGCTGAAATAGAACGGCTGAACAAATTTCTAATGATGAAGGGGGACGCTGCATGATCGAGCTTAATACTCCGCAAGGGAACTATCCCGTAGCGGCCATCCTGTTCGACAAGGATGGAACATTGCTGCAGTTCGTATCCCTCTGGGGAAGCTGGGGCGAGTGCTTCCTGGACCAGTTCGCCCGGAAGCTTGAACAGCGCGGCCTGAGCTTCCCTGAACAGCACCGGGCCTCCCTGCTGGGAACGGTTCATGATGCCGCAGGGAAGATCACCGATTACGACCGTAACGGCCCGCTCGCCATGGGCACAATGAGCGATCTGTATGCCATTGCGTCCTGGCAGGGTTATTCTCTCGGCCTATCCTGGGCGGAAGCGGTCGAACTGGTGGACTCCTGCCGGAATGCAGCGGATACGATGCTGGAGCAGAGCCGTCCGGTCCGCCCGCTCCCCGGACTGGTGCCCTTTCTGGACGCGTGCGCAGCCCAGGGCATACCTATGGCCGTAGTGACTGCCGATGAAACTTCGGCAGCCGAGAGTCATCTGCGCTGGCTGGGCATCCGCCAGTATTTCACCGCCGTGATCGGCACCGATCAGGTCGAGCGGGGCAAGCCCTTCCCCGACATGGCGCTGCTGGCCTGCGGGCGGCTGGGGGTATCTCCGGCTGAAGCCGCCGTGATCGGCGATACGAACGGAGATATGCGGATGGCTGCGGCTGCGGGCGCTGCCGTAGCCATTGGGATTGCCGGCGGAATCACCGCCGGGCTGGCGGCTTCAGCTGCGGCGGAAGGACCGGAGGCAAATGCGGGCGGGAGCGGGCAGGCGGCGGCAAGCCGGGTTACTGCGGCGGCAGATGCTGCCGCAGGCGGGTCAAGTGATGCGCACGGAGCATCTGATGCGGGCCGATGTGGGCTGGCGGCAGACACGCAGGCTGCCGGGACTCTTTTGCCGGATGCAGATTGTATCGTGTCTTCTTATGCGGAGCTTGGTGTAGGAAGGATTGCACGATGAAGGCCGAAGGGGCTTTGGCCTGGGTATTTCTTGCCTTGGCTATTGTCTTCGAGCTGTCCGGGGCGGGTATCCTCTTGATTTCTCTGGCAGGGGCATTGTTGTTCGAAGAGCGGCTGTCGGGCCCCTCCCTACTGTGGGTGACTGTGATTGTAGCCGGGATTGTTGGCTTGAACATTAGTGCCAAGGGGCATTAGCCTAACGAATAAAAAATATTTCAAGGAGGCTTCACTTGCCTATGAATACATCTGCCACACCGGGCGTTACTGAACCGCTGCTGACGTTCCAGGTTATCACCGATACCCATGTCACGGCCGATCCCGAGCACGAGTACAATCAGAACTTCGGACGGGCGCTTGAGGATATAGGGGAACATGGCCGAGGCAGCAGCGGGATCATGCATATAGGAGATATAACAGACCATGGCTTCCCTGGGGAGTACAAGGAGGTTCAGCGTATTCTTGGACTGCATCAGGCATCACTTCCGCAACTTCGTTACACTTTGGGTAACCATGATGTCGGCCTGGGCCACTGGGAATCCCGCCTTGCGATGTATACTTCCCGGATGGGCATGCCGGGCCCCTATCATGACCACTGGATTGACGGGTATCATTTCATCTTCCTCGGCACGGAGGAAGGGCTGCCTACGTTCTGCAGTCTATCCGCTGAACAGCTGCAGTGGCTGGACCGCAAGCTTGGTGAACACGCACCGGACAAACCGAAGTCTAACGGGCAACTGCAGCCTGACCAGGAACAGACTTACCTGCCGGATCAGCCCGCCTTCCTCTTCCTGCACCAGCCGCTGAAGGATACGGTAGCCGGTTCGCTGGAATCTCAGGAATGGTACGGGGTCACTCAGGATCAGGAGTTGCGTACTATTCTGTCGCGGCACCCGCAGACCCTGCTGTTCACCGGGCATACCCACTGGGAGCTGGAGGTCAGTAACACGATGGTTCCCGGCAACGGACAGACGGCTACGATGTTCAACGCTGCTTCGGTGGCCTACCTCTGGACGGATGCAGATGAACACAAGAGCGGCAGCCAAGGCTATTATATAGAAGTCTACGCTGATAAAGTGCTAGTACGGGGACGGGACTTCACTACGGGGACCTGGATTGAAGCGGCGCAATATGAGGTGGCGTATCCGGTAACACTCTACGGTAAATTAGGGAATCATTGATGTATCAAGCAGGAGCAATGTGCTACCTGCGCAACAAAAAACGGCTCTCTCCCAAGAGAAGGCCGTTTTTCGTTTACTTCGGTATAGGATGTAACCCGTTTATCTACTATTTAAAAGCAGGCAACGCGATGTCCGCGTAATTATCCTCCAGGAACTTCTTCACTTCCGGGCCGCTGATCGCCTTCGCCAGCTTCTGGATGGACTCGGAATCCTTGTTGTCCTCACGGGCAACGAGGGTAATGGTGAAGGCTGAATCTTCACGCTCGGTGATCAGCGCATCCTTCTTCGGAGTCAGACCCAGCGGGCTTGCGTAGGCTGGCGTCATCGCTACCAGATCCGCATCATCCAGCATCCGGGCCAGCATCAGCAGGTCGACCTCCTCGAACTTATAGTTCTTCGGATTGGCAGTAATGTCAGCTTGGGTAGCCTGAATTCCTACCCCATCCTTCAGCGTGATCAACCCGGCATCTGCGAACATTTGCAGCGAGCGTCCAATATTGGAAGGATCATTCGCCATCACAAGGGTTGCTCCCTCGGGCAGATCAGCAATATTCTTGAAGCGTTTGGAGTACCCGCCGTAGATGGCATCATATACAGGCTGAACCGGCACCAGCTTTGCCCCTTTGCTTGCATTGAACTGTTCCATGTACGGTACATGCTGGAAGAAGTTCGCATCCACCTCTTTATTCGCCAGTGCTTCGTTCGGCTGCACATTATCAGACAGCACGACAACCTCCATATCCACGCCTTCTTCCTTCAGAATCGGCTTCACAATATCGAGGATATCCGTCATTGGCGGAATCAGCGAGGCTACCTTGATCTTCACAGGCCCGGTGCTGGTTGCCGCCGGTGTCTTGTCCGCTTCTTTGCTGTTGCCGCAGCCTGCAAGTGCAAGCGTCAATACAAGCAGTACCAGTGCAAACGTGGTGGTCATTCTTCTTCCTGTTCTTTTCATGATCTCTCTTAAGCCCCCATTATTGTATAGTATTCTAGCGTTTGTCGAGCAGTCTGGCTATCGTGCTTCCCGTGAATTGAATGAGCTGCACCAGTACAATCATCACGAGAATGGCGTAGATCATCACCTCGGTCTCGAAGCGCTGGTAGCCGTAACGGATGGCGAAATCGCCAACCCCGCCGCCCCCGACAATCCCCATTACGGTTGAAAAAGAAATGAAGCTAATCGTAGACGCCGTGAGTCCCAGCACCAGTCCTGAACGGGCCTCCACATACAGAAATTTGAAGATGATTCCCAGCTTGGATGCTCCCATCGACAATGCCGCTTCAATCGTTCCCCGCGGAATCTCCAGCAGTGATTGCTCTACCAGCCGTGAGTAATAAGCAATGGCAACGATGGATAGCGGCACCGTGGCCGCCAGTGTGCCAATCGACGTACCTACGACCAGCCGGGTGAACGGAATCAGCGCCACCACCAGCAGCAGGAACGGAAACGAACGGATGACATTGACGATGCTGTTCAGCACCAGAGACAGCCCTCTATTCTCATACAACTGGCCTTTGCGGCAAAAATACAGCAGTGTCCCCAGCGGAAGCCCCACCAGCAGCGCAGCGCCTATGGCAATGCCGACCATGACAAAGGTCTCTCCGATAGACTGCCACATCTGATCCTGGTATTTCAGCATGCTCTCAAACATGGGAGACCCCCGTTCTGCCCGTGATCCGCTCCCGGAAGGAGCCTGAATGCGTTCCCGGCGGGAGGAAGCCGCCTTCCCCGCGGGAGAAGGAATCTACGATCCGTCCGCCCTCCATGACAGATACCTCGGAACAGATGCTACGCACGACATCCAGTTCATGGGTAACGATCACAATCGTTACACCCAAGGAAGCATTGATATGGCGCAGCACCTCCAGAATATCTGCCGTGGTGCCCGGATCAAGCGCAGATGTCGGCTCATCGCACAGCAGCAGCTTCGGACTGTTCGCCAGTGCGCGGGCAATCGCTACCCGCTGGCGCTGTCCGCCGCTGAGCTGGGCCGGATATTGCCCGGCTTTGTCCGCCAGGCCTACGAATTCCAGACATTCCTCCACCCGCTTCATCCGCCCTGCACGCGGCACTCCCGCAAGCTCTAGAGAGACCGCCACATTCCGGCTGACAGTGGCATTGCCGATCAGATTGAAATGCTGAAAGATCATACCGATTCTCTGCCGCTGCCGGCGCAGCTCCTTATCCGGCAGCTCCGTAAGCCGCTGCCCGTCAACCATAACTGTTCCTTCATCGGGCCGCTCCAGCAGATTGATCAGCCGCAGTAGCGTGGATTTGCCCGCGCCGCTGGCGCCAATAATACCGTGAATGGCACCCGCCTGAACTTCAAGCGATACCTGATCGACAGCCGTATAAGGGCCGTCCTTCAGAGTGAAGCTCTTGCTAACCTGACTCAGCGAAAGAATATGAAGCCCTCCCCTACAGACTGCCTGGACATGCTCCCTGAACCTCAGGACTTATTGTACTATAATTATTTAAAATCTGTTTCATTAAAAATCTCTTTAAATAATAAGGTATTTCTTCCGCTGTGTCATCATTTATTTCAAAATGATTGCTAAGTCCTCGGAAGAGCAGAGCATTATAAGGATGCTCGTGGCTCTATGGGATTATTCAATGGAAGCACAAAAAGGGGTGCGGCTCCTGATAGGACTGCACCCCTTTTGCTATTTTGCATGGACAAGTCTATTCGCTCTGAATGCTTATTCTTTCACACTGCCGACATTGAGACCCACTACGAAATACTTCTGCATGAACGGATACACCAGCAGTATGGGTACGGAGGCGACCACTGTGATAGCTGCCCGGATCGAGATCGGCGTGACCATCGCCCGGGCTGAATTCTGGTCCATTCCTACCCCGTTCGACACGTTAGGGTTTCCGTTGGAGTTCATCGTTGAAGACAGCAGCTTCATCAGCTCGTACTGCAGTGTACTGAGATGCTGCTTGGAGGAGGTGTAGATGAAAGCGTCAAACCAGGCATTCCAGGCTCCGACCGCCACAAACAGTGCAATCGTCGCGAGAACCGGCTTACAAAGCGGGAAGACGACCCGCATGAAGATTTTGAAATCACCAGCGCCGTCGATTCTGGCCGATTCCATCAGACTCTCAGGTATCGTACCGATGTAAGTCCGGATGACGATCATGTTGAACGCGCTGATCATCGATGGAATAACGTAGACCCAGAAGCTGTTCAGCAGGCCCAGGTCCTTAATCAGGAAGTAGTTCGGGATCAGGCCAGCGCTGAAATACATCGTCAGCACGAAGACTACAGTAATAATCTTACGGAATACATACTCCCTGCGGCTTAAGGTATATGCCAGCATGGTAGTCAGAAAAATATTAAGCAATGTAGAAACCACTGTACGTGCTACTGATATCTGGAAAGCATCAAAAATCGTTCCAGTGGCAAAAATCGCCTTGTAATTCTGAAAGGTCCACTGTCGTGGCCATAAGTAAATGCCGCCGCGGATCGTATCATTTCCTTCATTAAATGAAACAGCAATCGTATTGATGAATGGATATAAAGTCACAACCACCAGACAGACCATGAAGACCGTATTGAAGGAAGTGAACAAAAACGGTTCAAGTCTGCCGGTGCCCAGGTTTCTTTTCGCCGTAAAGCCTGCTTGTTGCCCAGGGCTAATCTGCCGGTTATCCGCCATTATAACAACCTCTCTTCCCCAAGCCGCTTGGAAATCCCGTTAGCCATAAGCAGCAATGTCACGCTGACCACCGTTTTGAAAATCCCGCCAGCGGTTGCGAGTGAATAATTCCCTTGTGCAAGTCCGTATTTAAGCACGAAAATATCTATCGTTTCAGCCCAGTCTACTACCAGTCCGTTGCCGAGCAGGTACTGTACTTCAAAGCCTGCTTCCAGCACATGTCCTATGGACATAATCATCAGAATAACAATGGTTGCCTTGATCCCAGGCAGGGTTACGTGCATCATTTTCTTGTAACGGTTCGCACCGTCAATCTCCGCAGCCTCATACAGGGCAGGGTCAATGGAAGCGATGGCAGCCAGATAGATAATAGTATTCCAGCCCACTTCCTTCCACACATGCGAAGCCCCTACGATTCCCCAGAAATACTTGCCTTCGCTGAGCCACAGAATCGGCTCTTTAATCAGATGCAGCTTCATTAGAACGATATTTACAATCCCGTCATTGATGGACAGCGAGGTAGCCACAATACCGGTAACGATAATCCACGATAGGAAATGGGGCAGATAGGAAATCGTCTGCACGGTTCTTTTCCAGAATACTTTTTTAATCTCGTTAAGCAGCAACGCCAGCACGATGGCTGTAACGAAGCCGAGGATCAGATTGATAACCCCCATGGCCAGCGTATTACGCAGGACGCGAATGAAGTTATCATCGGTGAACAAAAACTTGAACTGCTTCAGTCCCACCCATTCCTGCTCGCCGAAGGACTTGGCCGGTCTATAGTTCTGGAACGCCATGGTCCAGCCCCATACAGGAACGTAGGCAAAAAGGATAATGTAGAGCATTAAAGGCACAGACATCCAGATCAGCTGATTCTGATTCTTAATTAGGCGCCAGGTAATCGGCTGCTTTTTCCTCTTGTTCTTCTTCGGACGCCGGACGCCAGTATCTATTTCTAAGGTCTCATCCATATTCGTTGTCTCCTACTCCATCAAATTAATGTAAGGTGGAAGGCCGTCACCCGGCCTTCCACCTTCTAAAACCCGGTACCAGACCTTACGTTATTTACTCCAGTTCTCGATTCTCCACTTAATCTGCTCATTGATCTTGTCTTCGTAAGCCTTCACATTGGCTTTCTCGATCTGTTCCGTATAATCGTTCCATACGGAATCGAACTCAGCCGGCTTGGCAAGAATAGCTTTCGGCAGGAACTTAGTCTGCAGCTCATTTAGCTTGGTATTGGCAATTTTGGCATCCGAGCCTTCAATCAGGTCGATGGACCAGGCAGGATAATAGACAGGGTTTGGCGGCGGATCGCTGAAGAAGTCCACGTAGGAGTTGAATCCATAAGCATCCAGAATTTCCTTATCGTACGGCTTCAGGCCTGCTTTATATTCTTCCGGCTGCGCAGCAGCATCCGTGGAGTTACCGTCGCTGTAGCTTCCTTCGGTCTTAGGCAGATATTCGAACAATGCTTTGGCCTTGTTGGCCAGCTGCCAGCTGGCATCGGCTGCATCATCACGCTGCTTCTGGGTTCTCATGAATCTGCCGTTCTCAACGATATAATCCTCACCTTCCACACCCCAGGTGAACAGCTTCTGCCACTTCTCATCCATCAGGGTGTCGAGCAGCTTGATAATCTTCACCGGATCTTTGGCATTAATGCTGATGCCGAAGCCGTTGTTAAGGTTGAGTACCGCAAGATCGCGGTAGTGGTCTTTGGTTGACTCGTCGTATACCAGCGGAAGACCTACATAAGTGCGTTCAATTTTATTCTGAGTCGTCAGTGAATCCTCAGCAGCGTTGAAGTTCCAGTGCTGGTCGAACATCCCCAGAACGGTTCCGCTGGACAGCTTTGCCATATACTGGTCGTAGTTCTGCACGAAGGTTTCTTTGTCGATAATGCCCTTCTCGTTCATCTCATTCAGCTTCTGATAGTACTTCTTGGCATAATCCTTGTTGGCAAACACCTCGGCTACGCCGTCCTTCACGACTACGCCGCCATCATTCGGATGTCCGATCAGATGCTGCGGAGCGTTGAACAGACCCCAGTTTTTCCAGTCATAGTTCAGAATTTCGAACCCGACGGTCGGGGTACCGTCAATTTTGGGATACTTTGCTTTATATTGCTCAATCAGGTCAAAATACTGATCCAGTGTCTTAACCTTCGGATAGTTGAATTCCTTAAGCACTGCTTTTTGAATCCAGAAGGCCGGTCCCGAATACCATGAGCTGTTGACCTTCCCGTTATATACACCGAAGTTAGGCAGGATATAAATATGTCCGTCATTCGGGTCCTTCATCATGTTCCAATAGTCTGCATAATGCGCTTTCAAATTCGGCGCATGCTCTTCGATCAGGTCTTCAAGCGGGATATAAGCCCCTGCTGCTGTAAGCTTGGTGCTTCCGGTCATAAGGTCCGGATAATCCTGACCGGCAATCATAACGCCCAGCTTCTGGTTAATGTCGCCTGCTAAGAACTCCATATCGAAGCTGGCACCGGTCTCCTCTTTGATTTTCTTATAGATCTTGTTGTCCGGTGTCGGCTGTTGCCCGGCTACACCGATAAATGCGCTAACCTTGAACGGTTCAATCTTTCCTCCATTGTTAGCTGAAGCAGAATCCGTTGCAGTTGTCTCCTTAGCTTTGTCAGTTGTAGCAGCATTCTTGTTGTTGTTGCCTCCGCCGCAGCCTGACAACGCGAAGCTAAGGGTTAATAAAGCAACCAGGGAATACTTGAACGTCACTTTCGACTTGCCCCCCATAAAGCACCTCCATAGTGTATTGTCTTTATTTTGTAAGCACTTACATAAATAAATTATAGAGGTGAACTGACCGCTAAAATACGACCGAACTAAAGGTGTACCCCCGAAAATTTTAGAACTTGGCATGCCGGTACTCATTCGGGCCCATGTGCAGCTCTTTCTCGAACCGTTTCAGAAACTGTCCGTAATTGGCATAACCGACACGTTCAGCAATCTCTGATAGCTTCAGCCTGCTCCCGCGCAGGAGCTCAGCTGCAGCCTGAATACGCAGATGATGCAGCTGCTCATTGAAGGTCATCCCGTTCTTCTTAATCAATAGCTGTCCCAGGTATACCGGATGCAGGAAGAAGATCTCGGCCAGCTTCTGAATGCTCAGGCTCTCCTGATAATGCTCCCCGATGTACTGGTTGATCTCCCGGACAATCCCGTGCGACTTATAGTTCTGCTCACGCACCAGCAGATCTATGGCCTTCCCGCCGTAGGACAATAGGCGGCTGAGCAGCCCGCTCAGCGGAGTCATCGCCTGCTGAATCTCTGATACCCCAACGCCCGAGGCCACTCCGCCCTCTTCGCCTGCGGCTTCTGCCCCGGGTGAGAGTGCGAATATCCGGTACATGAGGTGGATTACGAATTTGCGTACTACCTCCGGCGCCACCTGCTGCTCCCGGAAGCTGCGGGCTGCCGCCTCCAGTGCCTCGCGGTAGCCGTCCGCGTCCAGAAGATTCACGCAATTCAGCAAGGCATCCATCAGCCCGATATGGTCATAGTGATAACTGAAGGGCTTGTCCTGCACCCCGCTGTAAGCCAGCACTCCTGCCTGCTCCGGCTCGTAAAAGAAATGCAGTAATGTCTCTTTGGCCCGGCCATAACTGCCCTCTATGGACAACAAGGAGTCCTCCGGGGTTCCCAGCGCGATATGGACATTCCCTCCTCCGTACTCGCCCAGCAGGGTATCCAGCACTTCAGCTATTCCGCCAGCGTCCCCGCCGCCTGCCGTCATCCCGTACACGATCCCGAGCATTCCCGCCTCCAGATCAATCGTTACCAATGATTTATATCCGGCCAGCAGGGAGAGTGTGCGGCTCCTCACCTCTGTATACAGCTCCGGGACCGTCCGGATCAGGCAAACATTCCAGGAAGGGCTCTCCTTGAAGCCGGGCAGAGTCTCCAGCCATTCCCTAAGCTCGGGTTCTCCCTTTTTGCCATATAATAGCCCCTTGATTAAGGTTGCCGCCTCTTCCCCGGAAGCTGTCTCATGGATTCTTCTGCGGTTCGCCTCCTGCTCCAGCTCCAGGCGGATCTCCCGCAGCTCCTCGGTAGCCTCCTCCGGGAAGACCGGCTTCAGCAGATAGTGATTGATTCCGTAGCTGATGGCCGTGCGGGCATATTCGAACTCACTATAGCCGCTCAGAATGACGAACTTCGTCGAATCCTTCCCCTCCTGCCGCCACTCCCCGATCATCTCCAGACCATTCATCAGCGGCATATGGATATCGGTAATGACCAGATCCGGCTCAAGCTGCTTCATCATCTGCAGACCCTCCCGGCCGTTGCCGCAGGTTCCGCACAGCTCGAAGCCCAGCTCCTGCCAATCAATCCACATCTCCATACCTTCCAGAGCACTCGGCTCGTCGTCGATTAATAGCACTTTGTATTTCATCGTCTATACCTCTCTTTCCAGGGAATAATTCTGTTCAAGCAGCTTCAGGGGAATGCCAAAGGTCACTACGGTTCCCTGATCCGGCGTACTGGATATCTCGAAGCGCACCTGATCTGCGTAATTCAGCTCCAGCCTGCGGTATACATTGCGAATCCCGATGTGGGTGCCCGAGTAATCCTCCTTGCGGACCGCGAACATCAGCTCCTTCAGCTTCTCCGGCTCCATGCCCTTACCATTGTCGGATACTGTAATCTGCAGCCTGTTATCCAGCACGGCCGCAGCCACCTTGATTACCCCCAGCCCCTCAATCGTCTGCAGGCCGTGCTTGCAGGAATTCTCGACCAGCGGCTGCATACTCAGCTTCGGTATTTTATAATCCAGGGACTGCTCATCGATCTCAAAGGTATAATCGAATTTATCCCTGAACCTGAATTTCTCAATCCTCAGATACATGTCGATAAATGCGATCTCCTCGCGCACCGACACCAGATCCTCCTTCCAGCTGAGCAGTCTGCGCAGCAGCTTCGACAAGCTTTTTATAATATCAGTGACATCGTTATATTTGTTCTTGGTGCAGACCACCAGAATCGCATTCAGCGTGTTGAACAGGAAGTGGGGGTTCATCTGGCTCTGCAGGAAATTCAGCTCCGCCCTGACGCGCTCCATCTCCAGGTTCTTGCTCTGGATCTCCAGCTTGTACACGTCATTGATCAGGGAGTGGATTCTGGAAGTCATCCGGTTAAAATTGTGGATTAGCCCGCCGATCTCATCCCGGCCCTCATCGATGGCAATCAGCTCGAACTTCTCGTTCGTCACCTTCTGCATGTGCCGGGCCAGACGTTTCACCCGGTAATTATAGGAGCGCAGCATGATGTATATGAATATGCTGGTCAACACAGTAAGCGTTGTCGCCAGGCCCGCTGCGTACAGCCGGATATCGAGAACCGCCTGGGAGATCCGCTCCCCCTGTGTAATTCCGACAATCCGCCAGCCTTTGAGATAATTCGCCGTCCCTACAGCCATCACCCGCACCCCCTCGCTCTCGTCCTGGCTCTCGCCCCACTGATCGAATACCGGATAGGGATTATCCGTAACGTGCTGATACCCGCTGTCCGCTGACATCACAATCTTGTTCTCCCCATTGATCAGATACAGGCTCAGGTAATCCCGTTCCCGGACGATAATGTCATAGATCTCACTGATATCCAGATCAATCCGCAGTACCTTCTCATAGTTGTTCAGATTACGGTAATTGTCCATGGTCTCGATAATGCTGAGCGTAGGGGTGGATGAGGCCAGATTCTTGTTCTCCGTCGTCCGGTAAGCCGCAACATATATCTGGGTGGTGGCTTTCTTCGCCTGCTGGTACCAGTCACTTAACCATACTTTATCGTTCATTACCTGGTAATTGCCCCCGGATACAACCGTCTGGTTGTTCGTGTATATACTGATTCGTTCCAGCTGATTATTAACAGGCATATAACTGTTCATCCGGTCTCTGAGCTGTTCGTTGAACATGCTGTAGAATTCGATAGAGTCCGTATAGGTCCGGTCCAGCATCTCGTACAGGTTCTTATCCGCAGCCAGCGTGTAGCCGACAGAGACCCCCCCTTCAATAAAATCATGAATGTCCTTCCGCGCCCGTTCCATGGAAATCTCCAGATTCTGCTGCTCCCTCGATTTAATGAGATCTGTAATCCGCTCCAGGAATACCAGATTCAGCACCATGATCGGCAGGAGCACACCTACAATGTAGATGAGATAGAACTTGTAGCTTAGCGGAATATCATTGACGATGGTGCCGAATTTAAACCGTTTTGTCGCCATCCCACACACACACCCGGCTTTCCTATCATTATAGAATTTATTAGTTTTCGGGGTCCCCGCAAAGTATCTGAGTAACCTTCGAAGCCACAGCCCCACTTTGTGGGGGTATTTTAGAGCTGTTTATTCTTGTGGGCATTCTTATACACCGAAGGTGATGAACCCACCTTATTCTTGAACTTGTCGATGAAATAATCAGTATTGGAAAAGCCTACCTGTACCGCGATATCCGATATCTTGAGCTGTGTGCGCTTGAGCAAGCTCTTGGCTGCTTCGATCCGCTTCTCATTCAGATAATCGCTGAAGCTGCGCCCCGTCTCCTTGCGGAACAGCTGGCCCAGATAAGCCGAATTCATATGAAACTGCCGGGCGAGGTCCTGGAGCTGCAGCTTGCTGCGGAATTCCAGATCCACGTATTGGATCACATTATAGATGGTGTTCCCCTCGTTGTTAGCCCGTAGCTCGGTGAGGTACGCCGCTGTCTCCAGACAGAGCCGGTCCACATACAGACTGAGCTTGTAGTAATCCGTGAGTCCGCCCAGGTTGCCATATTCATTGTGCATCGCACACATGATCTGGTCGGGATCTCCCTGCATCTCGGTAATGCTCCGGCATAAGGTCATCTCCAGATGGGCTACCTCGGCCTGTGCAGCTTCAATGCTCACCCTCTTGGCAGTCATAGCTTCGAAGGCTTCCCTGGCAGCAGCCCGGATTCTCTCCGGCATGCCTTCCTTCACCTCATTCAGCACACGTGTAAAGTGCCCGTCAATGAATTCAGGAGACAAGCTGGCCGTACGCAGATCGTTGTAATAGAAAATCCCGCCCCGCTCCTTCCGGTACTTGAGCCCCCAGACCTCAAGCGTCTGGGTGTACAGCTCCTGGATGGAGCGCAGGCCGTTCCCCCGGCCGCTGATCATTACAGCCACCGGCACCCCAAGCTTCGCTGACTGCACCTTCTGCACCTGGGTGGCCGCCGCCTCCAGCGCTTCCGTGGATAGTCCGGCTGAGCGAATCAGAAGCCCGGCCCTTCCGGCCGGGTCCTGGAACACATAGCCCAGGTGATCCGGGAAGCCTCCGGTATCCCCTTCATTCAGGCTCACCGTATTTGAACCTGAAATAGCAGCAGCAAGAATGCATTGCAGCTCTGTATCAGGCTGAAGCTCCAGCAGACCGCAGGCGGCATGTTCCAGCTCCTCACTCCAATCCCCCTGGACACAACGGCTGATCAGATTATGTACCAGGATATTGTGCTTCTTCTGCCTCTCTAATATGGAAGCGGTTTCATGTTGGATAATAGCTCGGATCTTCCCCAGCAGTTCCTCAATCTCCTCATCATCCACCGGCTTCAGCAGATAGCCGTCCACCTTATGACGCAGCGCGATCCGGGCATAGTTGAAATCGTCATACCCGCTCAGGATCACGAACCGGGGCGGCGGGTCCACCGTCTCCTTCACCGCCGCAATCAGCTCCAGGCCGCTCATCACCGGAAGATTGATATCTGTCAGCAGCAGATCCGGCCTATGCTCCCGGATCAGCCGCAGCGCATCCCCGGCGCTAAGCGCTTCGGCACATACCTCGAATCCGGATTTCTCCCAGTCCACCATCGTCCTGAGTCCTTCCAGAACCCAAGGTTCATCGTCCACAATCATGACTTTCAGCATGAGCTCCGCTCCCCTCTCAACCATCTAAATTTGGTAAGTAATAGAATTACAAGTAATGCTAACATACAAGTTTAATCCTGTGAATGTTAACTTAAGCGGACCATAGACCACTCTAGTAGTCTGTGCAGCAGAAAAAGGGAAGTCTGCAGCTTATGTGGCATTGCTGCGGACTTCCCCCGAGATGCTGGGACTAATTATGAATTATTAGTTAAAGTCATGGGGGTCTGACCATTCAGCTATAAGTTCAAACTAAGAAGCTACTTTATACTTTTTTGTCAAATTACCATTCGCATCATATTCATATCTGATAGTTTCATTTTTCTTTTGATCAGTTACTTTTTCCAATCTGTTATTTATATAGTAGTATATAATGTTATTGGATGGATCAAAGGTAAAACTAACCTTATCCGATTCAGCTAGAGTTGTGGGGTCATAGGCTGTTAATGCATACTTATCCTGGGGCGTTTTATCTATTACAATAAAATTTTGGCTTGTAGTTTTTATTACAATGCTTTTTGACATATCCCAAATTCGATAACTTTTGTTGGATTGTACGATATCCCAGGAAATCTTAAGTTGATAGTCATTAACTTTCTCTATTTTTACGTTTTTAGGAATCGCCGGTTTTTCAGGAGGCAATTCTGAAACGGTATAAGTTATAGAGATGTTATACATTGCCAATGGATAACCGTACATCGTTAAGCCCCTAACAATAAAATCAGACCCTAGTGTACTAACCAATTGACTATAGCTAATATTGGTTTGATTTGTATTGCTGATCTTTACAGCGCCCAAATTCGGATTTTGTGCGGGTGATGAGCAGGAATTGTAACATACAAAAGTTTGCGGGATTGTATTTTTATTTGCATATAATTCGAAATTCACATCCTGAGGTCCGTGTATGGGATCAACGTAATCTGCATACACGCTGATATTACTGATATTAGCTACTTTTATAGGATTAATTAAATTCTCAGCCACCAGAGAACCAGGAGCATCATCTGATACTTTTCCATAGGAGGATAGATTAGTCGTAGGATCAATAAGTAAAGGATATTTTAGATTTGTATCATCAACAGAGATAGATAAAATAGTTTTTCCATTTTTCGAGTATACTTCCTCTTTTATATTTTCATACCTTAGTCTATCTGGATCAGAACTATCCGAAACCCACATTTTAGGAATTTGAAAAACAAATTCATCAGTTTTCTCATCTTTAAAGCTGATGCCCTGTGAGTCTTTGACCATTTTCAAATTCTTTGATGAAATTTCAAATTCAAATCTTTTAGGGGCTGATTGATTTTTAAGAATGATGTTCATTTTTATACCGTCATTCTGAACAATATATTGCAAATCAGAGGCTTTCCAAGCATCTAAATAAATAACTTCATTTTTTTGGATAATAGCTTCTTTTTTATTTGTCTTTAATGCTAAATATTTAACTGACATATCTTTATAACTTATTTTCAGAGCTTTATCACTTCGTTTATTCAAATGGAGTTTATAGTTATTTTTCACAACATCATTTGTGTATTGGTCATTCTTTTCAAGACTTGGTAAAATCGTATTATCAATATCCTCCCACTCACCATTTTTGCCCTTATAATGTACCGAATGATTGAAAATCTTTTCGGTATATGTTTTAGTTTTCGGATTAATAAACAATTTCTTATTTTGGGTTCTCTCTTCTTTAAACTCCGTTATTACACTTGAGTTCTTTTCTGCAAACGAATAATTTTGAATTATTAAAGAACTAAAAATGAATAAACATACGACTAATGAAAAAAGTCTCTTCACGCAAACTCCCCTTTTCAATGGATTTTTATGTCCGATAAAAGTACATCTTATGTCCTAAGAGTTCTCTCCTATTCGGCTTAATTCGGCTTCATTTCGACTGAATTGTCATAACACCGCAGATTTTCCAATTCTGTTTTTCTCTTTTCATTGCTGTAACTCCTTTACTTTCTTAATCTGGTGCTAGTTTTAAGTAACTATGTGCTAAGTCTCTAATTTGCATCATAAGACAAAATCAAACTTTTTAAAATGGTGGTATTTTGTCTAATTTCATTAATATATGTCTAATTAAGTAAAATATCATATTTCTAGCTTTTTAATCCTCTGACAAATCACAACAAAAGCGCCCCAAGAACCTTATCTATATTTAGCTATTGGAATGATGGAGGAAAACATGAAGTTAAAGATTCGATTGAAAGATATATTAGATCAGCGAAGAATGTCACAAAGACAACTTGCCCGACAAATGAACCTACGTCCAAGTACGATCAATCATCTCTGTTCCGATTCAGTAGACAGAGTCTATATCCGAACGCTGGAAGCGATATGTGAAGCCCTAGACATCTCCATCCATGAACTGATTGTTGAAGATTCGGAAGCTTAAGGTGCTTAAATGTAAGTTGGGTCGAGCGCTGGATGTGCTACGCCCTATTCCTCAACAAGAATTATGCTTTTTGATGTAAACCACCCCCGGGTGTTTTCCTATCGTAATGGTGAACATTTCCCAGAAGGTAGGGGTTGTAATCTCATTATTTTCAAGTACAATAGAAACTATGTTATTTTTATTTCATCCAGCATGTTGGACTTTTTATCGTTATCGGCAAAATAACGTGTCCGTCGGTGAGGATGTGTCTTCTAGCTATTTATAGCAAGACGATCTAAGCAGTTCCCTTGGGGGATTGCTATTTTTTTTGGCAAGTTTTTGCGATTGGCATACGTAGATGATGTATAAAGTTGCCTTAATACGGATTCATCAAACATGCTTTGCAGCAGTCGGAAACCAAGAACAGTTTCGATCTTGGATATGTTTTCTCTGTTCTCCATTAGCCAAGACAAATCCATATCGCTGACTTCCTCTGGATACTCAATCTGCGCAAGTGTCCTCTCCATCGTATAGTCAAAGAATAGTTTTTGGAGTAATTCTACTGCCTTTTTCGTTGGCGAGAATCTTACCAGATCATTGTCACTAGGTCGGACTTCTAGTCGAAGGATACCTTTAGAACGTTCAATAATCTCGTTTGATTCTTCTTCCTTTCGAGTTTGCTTATACTTATCATAAAACATAATTCTGCTGCTCTTGTTCCGGTATTCAACGGTCTGTTCTTGGTTGTATGCTATTGTATTCTTGTAAGCAAACTGCTGCCTACTTAGCATCCGCACATATTCACTGACCTTCTTACCTACTTGAAAATTGCAACAGACATCACATCGGCTTATTATCCATTCAGAGTGTGGAATATACACATCAAAGAACTGGAGCAGCCTCTCTTGCAACTGTTCAAAAAACAAGGGAATATCTGCTTCTGTGAGCATCGTAACGTTGTCTCCATATAGAAACTTTGGCATGGATACTTGTACTGTGAGTGTTTGGCTACCCTCGATATACTTCATGTATGGCAACTTTTCACCTTTTAACGTATAGCTTGTGTTCAATGCACCTGTTTCTTCGCTATAGAATGTAGTTAAATTAGAGCTATGTTGATTCAATATATCTGGATCAATAGGAATAGGTCTTGCTTTCAGTATGATAGTGTCAAACACAAGGAACCTTCTTTCATTTCTAGTAGTCTAATATATTGGATGTGATTGGAGATGTTATAAGAACGGGAACCAACGGCTCGAGTCGGGCTATTGTTCAACTCGTGTCATACTTGTTCATCGTGTTCACCACCTATTAAGGCTTAATTCCAGTTTCCTCAAACAGCTTGTCAAGCTTCTCAAAGAACTGTTTCTGTTCGTATTTTGCATAATCTGGATGTACTCCCCATTCGTTATCTCGGTGAACGAGATAATATAAGACCAATTCCAACGCTGTCTTTTTATTACGATTCTGTTCTTGGATTACCTCAACTGCATCTTCTAAAAGATTGAAATTTGAGCCTTCGTTGATTGGATCAGCATTCAGCAAGGAACTTACCTGTTCGATCAATCTTTCTCTTTTTTGTCCTGCTTGAACATACTCAAGAAGGTTAAAATTCTGCGAATAGTGCTGTGTTGTAGTGTACTCGTTTCCGTCATCATCAAAGTTGGTAATTTCGATTTCCTCATGTTCATCCGTTTTGGTTAAGTAAACCATATGAATCTCCGACTTTTCGGATGGAAGTAACTCCTTTTGGAATAATGCCTGATCCTTGATCCCGAATAACTCAGACAACTGCTCCAGACGTGGTTCGGGTATCTTCCGTCTTTCTTTGATCCAGTCCTGAAAAGTTTGTTTGGAAACGCCTATGGCTTCTGCTACCGATTTGTACTCCATGTGAAACGTGTCAGCTATAAATTGTAATCCGATCATCTCAATCACCGCCATACTTAGTATGCCTTGCAAAGTCGATTATATATTGACATACTCAGAATGTCAACTGCTTTTCCAAAAGAAAAACCACATGGAGTGAAGTGACTCACATGTGGTTCACGATTAACAGAAAGATAATTTTTTCTTTTCTGACGTTAAAAATGTATCAATTTTAAAAAGCAATCGGTTGATATTTTCCTCTTTCGTGTGTAATAAAACATTATAACCATCTTTGGGCTCATTGTAGTATATAAGTTCCTCCATATCCTCAGGATAATTAAAAGTACTATACACTTCTGCGATTTTCTCAAAAAGCAGATTATGATCCCTTGTTTCATTGCGGATGTTTTGTAGGATACAGAACCTCCACTTTTGCTCCTCAATATTAGGATCATTGGTAATACCATTTTCAATTAGAAAATTTTCTATAAGACGAAAAACTTCTTCATAATTCTTCTTTTCCCATGCAAGTTCTAACAAGAATTCACTTTCCATTTCTGGATTCTCAGAAATATACTTCACTGCATAATCATCAACCTGCTCAATAGCCAAAAATTTGAGTCTTAATCCAGCCAATAGAGTAGACCAACTAAATGGAATTGAAAATTGTTCAAAAAAATCAATATTGTACAAAGTATTTCACCTCTTAGGAAATGCATTTGGCTTGCCCGTTATTTCTACACCTTCAATAAATCTTCTATGAGTTACTCCTTTTAAGGGATCGGGGTCAATGATCCACTCAAAAATACCTTCTTTTCCATTAAGAGAACCTTTCACTTGGTATAGTTGTCTTACGACTTTATCATTACCTACTAAATCAAACTCTTGAGCCCAAGTAGCATAATTATCAATAATATCATTAAATGCATGTTGAGCATCTAACTTCAGAGCACTGCCCGTACGGACACTTTCAAGTACTGGGTTATTTATCTGGACAACTCTAGCTTCACCCTTAAAAACAACCTTAATCCATTGCCCTGCTTTTTGAATAAGGCTTACACCGGCTTTTTCAGCAGCCTTACCAATTTGTAAAGCTTTCGCTTCAGCTGCTGATATTGGAATAAAGTTAATTGCTAAATTCGCTGCATTTAAGAGATGTTCTGCACTCCATGGCTGGTCGTTAGAATTAATATAATTGGTTAGCGCCCCTCCTGTATACCAATCAACAGCACTATAAACCCCTTCACCTGCTTTTACCCAAGTGGCTTTTGGGGCAGCACCATCCATTAATCCGCCTCCACCTCCCCCAAAATCATATGCTTTAGCTGCATGACCTGATGGATCTGTATAAATTAAAGGATTATTGCTAACATACGTATACAGATTCAAACTCAGCGGATTATCAATCTGCCCCTCATACGTATCCTAGTTTATAAAGCGGAGCTTTGAATAAAGAAGGTGGCAACTGAGAAATCACTCTCAGCTACCACCCATTCTATCATCCTGCCTGCTGTACTGGTGTATTCGGCATCACGTAGGCTGACTTTTTCTTCATCATGACGTAGATGATGTTTACCAGCTTCCTCATTAAGCACACAATCGCTTGCTGTTTCGTCTTCCCCTCTGCTATCTTTCGCTCATAATAAGCATGAAAATAGGCATTCTTTGGCTCCCTCTTGGTACGGGTGACACCAATCTGACGAATTGCAAGACTCTTGATAATATCATGCAATTCCCGATTGCCTTGCTTACTCTTAAAATTTCGTGACTTATTTCCTGAACCAACCGCTACAGGTGCTATTCCAGCAAATCGGGCAAGCTTATCAGAGGAAGCGAATCGGTGAATATCACCAATCTCTGCCACAAGCTGCGCTGCTGTCACCACATTGATCCCTGTCATGGATTCAAGCTGAAAGCCAAGCTGCTGCATCAAATGCTCAATCTTACCCTCGATACTGACCAATTGTTCTTGAAAAAACCGAGCGGATTCCACCTGACTCACTACAACTGAATCTCTTGAATCCTGAAAATCCCGATACGTTTCTCCATCTGCGTCGATCAGAGTAAGAATTTGATTTGCCTTCTTATGAGACAATCCATTGTTGCTGTGCTTTCGCAAGAAAGCAGCAAGGGCTTCCTCAGACATGTCCTTCAAGGTGTACGGTGAGGGGTAGGTTTCCCAGAAGGCAAGCGCCGTTTTCCCCTCTACTTCAGAGAAGAACTTTTTGTAACTGGGATAGGAATAGCTAATCTGCTGATGCATCTTTTTTACCGCTTCTGTTAAAATCTTAGCCAACCATTTGCGCTGTGTCACAAGTTGGCTAATCGCCCAGAACAGGTCAACGGGTTGAGCATCTGGCAGACGCTCTAACTCGTCCCTGAGCACCTTGGCAACGCATTCCGCATCCCAGCTATCCGACTTCTGAACGGTCACATGGCTTTTTCGTCTGGCGTTAGCGAGCTTTGCGTTCACTTCCTTCACCCAGCAACGATTGTCCTTCAGATAGACGGCGAGTCCTCTGCCGTAGCCTCCGACATCTTCCAGTCCATAGACTACTGACAAGCCCTTCTTGGTGTACTTGTTCAGTTCCTTGAGCAGCAAGGGAAAGGCAGACGGCTTGTTATCGAATTTTAGTTCCCCTAGCTTCTTGCTCCAGCAGTCAATAATGACGGCTGTATGATGTTGTTTATGCAGGTCAACTCCTACATAGATTAGATTCTGCTGTTCAATCATGCTCTTTTGCTCCCTCTGTATTTGAATTGTTACTAATGGATTCGATTCGTTTCATTCAAGAATCTTTGCTGTCTCTATCGCTTGATCTGTATGTATCCAGCCCATTAGTAACCACTCAAACGAGTGGCGAAAACATTAGGGATAAACAAGTTTGCATCCTCAGTTCGAGCGGTCGATGCCGCAAAGATACGTTAGCAATCTCTTGTTTTCGATAATGCTTAGATAGCTGTAAGTTTCAACATCCCAGCAACGTGTGACTTCTCCAGACGTACATAAAGCAGGTCTAGCCGCAGTTCTTCTGTGTACTCGTGAATCTTATCTATGATTTTCTCCGCTGTCGGCAAGTGAATCTCCGCAGCTTGTTCATGTGTAATTTGAAACATGGCATTTTCATAAGCGGCAGTGGTTCGGAGACTTGTTAGAAGCTGATCTTCTTGCTCAACCAGCGATTCATACTTCTCTTGTAATATCGTCACAAGCACATTCCTCCAGACTGTAGGATTGCTTGATGTTTACCGTCTACTTCGATCTGTCCATAACGATACGTTCCTTGGTAAAATGCTTTACGGTCTAGGATTCGTTTCACCTGTACTTTGGTAAACCTCTTCCCTTGTTCTGTTGTAAATCCTTCTTCATTTAACTTCTCAGCTAAAGCCGCCAATGACCATATAGGGTATTGCTTTTTCAATTGAAAGAGCCGCTGAACCGTGGATGCCTTCTGTTCGTCAATGAACATTTGCTTTGATCCCCGTTTTCCTTTGTAACCAAAAGGAATGCCTCCACCAGCAAACTTGCCTTCGGAAGCCTTTTTGTTTCGTCCACGTCCCAGCTTCATAGCAATCTCCAGCCGCTGATAAGCATCCAGCAATTCCATCAAACCGTTAATCAGGAAGTCAGACGGGTCTTTCTTAAAAATGCTATAGGTCGGTTGTTCAATACTCCGAATGTCGATATTGCGCTTTTTCAGCTCCCGATGGACTAGGACTTTGACAATATCACTTCTCCATAATCTGCTTGTGTTCAGGACAACAACGTAATCCACCTTGTGACTCGATACATAGGTCAGCATGTCTTGGAAGCCCTCTCGTTCGACTTCTAAGGCTTCCTCGTCCACTTTCGCCCCACTAATGCCCTCGTCTGTAAAAACCTGAACTAGATGCCATCCCTGCTGCTCACAGTACGACCGAATCTCGTCTTGCTGGTAGGACAAGCTGTAGCCATCCTTCACCTGACCTTGCGTACTGACCCGTACATAGCCTATGACATTCATGTATAATCCTCCATCGTTACGGAAATTGTAATTAGTGTAACTCTTAACAGTTCCACTTTATAATTATATAACCTTTAAGAGTTACATTCAATGATTTTCCAGACAAGTTCATGATATAATCTTTCTATATTTAGCTGCTGGAATGATGGAGGAAGACATGAAGATAAAGATTCGATTAAAAGATATATTAGATCAGCGTGGAATGTCACAAAGACAGCTTGCCCGACAAATGAACTTACGTCCAAGTACCATTAATCATCTCTGTTCCGATTCAGTAGACAGAGTCTATATCCGAACGCTGGAAGCGATTTGTGAAGCTCTAGACATCTCCATCCATGAACTGATTGTTGAAGATTCGGAAGCTTAAGGTGTCTAAATGTAAGTCGGGTCGGGCGCTGGATGTGCTACGCCCTATTCCTCAACAAGAATCATGCTTTTTGATGTAAACCACCCCCGGGTGTTTTCCTATCGTAATGGCGAACATTTCCCGGAAGGTAGGGGTTGAAATCTCTTTATTTTCAAGTACAATAGAGACTATGTTATTTTTCTTTCATCCAACATGTTGGACTTTTTATCGTTATCGGCAAAATAACGTGTCCGTCGGTGAGGATGTGTCTTCTAGCTATTTATTGCAAGACGATCTAAGCAGTTCCCTTGGGGGATTGCTATTTTTTTTGGCAAGTTTTTGCGATTGGCATAAGTAGATGATGTATAAAGCTGCCTTAATACGGATTCATCAAACATGCTTTGCAGCAGTCGGAAACCAAGAACAGTTTCGATCTTGGATATGTTTTCTCTGTTCTCCATTAGCCAAGACAAATCCATATCGCTAACTTCCTCTGGATACTCAATCTGCGCAAGTATCCTCTCCATCGTATAGTCAAAGAATGGTTTTTGGAGTAATTCTACTGCCTTCCTCGTTGGCGAGAACCTTCTCAGATCATTGTCGCTAGGTCTGACTTCTAATCGAAGGATACCTTTAGAACGTTCAATAATCTCGTTTGATTCTTCTTCCTTTCGAGTCTGCTTATGCTTATCATAAAACATAATTCTGCTGCTCTTGTTCCGGTATTCAACGGTCTGTTCTTGGTTGTATGCTATTGTATTCTTATAAGCAAGCTGCTGCCCACTTAGCATCCGCACATATTCACTGACCTTTTTACCTACTTGAAAATTGCAACAGACATCACATCGGCTTATTATCCATTCAGAGTGTGGAACATACACATCAAAGAGTTGGAGCAGCCTGTCTTGCAATTGTTCAAAGAACAAGGGGATATCTGCTTCTGTGAGCATCGTAACGTTGTCTCCATATAGAAACTTCGGCATGGATACTTGTACTGTGAGTGTTTGGCTATTCTCGATATACTTCATGTATGGCAACTTTTCATCTTTTAACGTATATCTTGTGTTCAATGTACCTGTTTCTTTGCTTAAGAATGTAGTTGATTGTTCGTTGTATTGATTCAATATAGCTGGATCAATAGGAATAGGTCTTGCTTTCAGTATTATAGTGTCAAACATATGAAACCTTCTTTCATTTCTAGTAGTCTAATATATTGGATGGGATTGGAGATGTTATAAGAATGAGAACCCACGGCTGGAGTCGGGCTATTGTTCAACTCGTGTCTATCTTTTTCATCGTGCTCACCACCTATTAAGGCTTAATTCCAGTTTCCTCAAACAGCTTGTCTAGCTTCTCAAAGAACTGTTTCTGTTCGTATTTTGCGTAATCTGGATGTACTCCCCATTCGTTATCTCTATGGACGAGATAATATAAGACCAGTTCCAACGCTGTCTTTTTATTACGATTCTGTTCTTGAATTACCGCAACTGCATCTTCTAAAAGGTTGAAATTTGCGCCTTCGTTGATTGGATCAGCATTCAGCAAGGAACTTACCTGTTCGATCAATCTTTCTCTTTTTTGTCCTGCTTGAACATACTCAAGAAGGTTAAAATGCTGTGAATAGTGCTGTGTTGTAGTGTACTCGTTTCCGTCATCATCAAAGTTGGTAATTTCGATTTCCTCATGTTCATCTGTTTTGGTTAAGTAAACCATAAGAATTTCCGACTTTTCGGATGGAAGCAACTCCTTTTGGAACAAGGTTCGATCCTCAATCCCAAATAACTCAGACAATTGCTCAATACGTGGTTCAGGTATCTTCCTTCTTTCTTTGATCCAGTCCTGAAATGTTTGTTTGGAAACCCCGATGGCTTCTGCTACCGATTTGTACTCCATGTGGAACGTGTCAGCTATAAATTGTAAACCGATTATCTCAATCACCGCCATACTTAGTATGCCTTACGAGATTCATTGTATATCGCCATACTCGGAATGTCAAATGCTTTTTCAAAAAAGAAAAACCACATGCAGTTATCACGCTCGCATGTGGCAGCTTGGTTTGATATTACTTTTACTTAATAAATCTCCTAATCCATTGAGGCATTAGCATTTGGCTGCTGGGAGTGCCTAAATAATACTTATGATATTCATCATATTGCTGTAAATCCGTATTAATCTTATCTACAGTATCCGAAGGAGTTAGTTTTATACCTTTGCTTCGTTGTAAAATGTATCCCTTCTTACAGTTGTTACACTTTACAGCAAATTCATTAATTGAATATATTGCATAAACAGATAGTTCATGTTTGCAATTAGGACAATTTACTGCATAATGTTTGGAAATTAATTGTTTTATGTTCATTCTATCCTCCTATACCAAACATTTTAAGTACAAAGAAACCACATGCAGTATATCATCACATGTGGCTAATTTATTTTTAATAAACAATCCCAATTACCAACCATTCTATAATACTGCTTGCCGTAAAGTTAGACAGATAACAAGTATTTTGACGTTTTCTTAAATCATAGCAGAATTCTAATTTTTGAAATGTTTTCTTAGAATTTTAGGCATAAATGAAACACTCGTTGGAATGCCTTTGTAATATTTGTTGTATTCATCCCAGTCGAATGCCTTCTCAATGTCATCTGGGACTGATGAAGGTGTTAATCTATTAAATTCTCTTTCATACATATAGCCTTTATCACATTTATTACACTTCAAAGCAAATTTTTTTATTGAGAATGTAGTATAAATTGAAAGTTCATAGCCACAGTTCGGACAAAACACACCGTAATGCTTTCTAATCAAGTCTTTTAATTTCATATCAATCACCTACACCAAATAATTTTTTTATCATGATTTGCTGTTCAAGTGAAGGCTGTGCCCAGTTCTTTCCTGCCGCATAGCCCGAGCCTCTAACCCCCCATTCTCCATCAGTGTAAAACAATGTAAAGCCCAGATCTGATTTCGTTAATCCTAACTGTTCGTGACTTAAGAATGCACCATAATTCTCTGGTTGAACAAAAGCATCAATTTTACCATTTTCTCTTAAAATACCGATTATTGGTCTATTACTACTAAGTGCCTTACTCGTCAGGTCCTCCAGTTTAGGAATAGCTTTAACAATATTCGCCTCGCCTTTAAATACAACCTTTATCCATTGCCCTGCTTTTTGAATCAGGCTTACACCGGCTTTTTCAGCAGCCTTACCAATTTGTAAAGCTTTCGCTTCAGCTGCTGATATTGGAATAAAGTTAATTGCTAAATTCGCTGCATTTAAGAGATGTTCTGCACTCCATGGCTGGTCGTTAGAATTAATATAATTGGTTAGCGCCCCTCCTGTATACCAATCAACAGCACTATAAACCCCTTCACCTGCTTTTACCCAAGTGGCTTTTGGGGCAGCACCATCCATTAATCCGCCTCCACCTCCCCCAAAATCATATGCTTTAGCTGCATGACCTGATGGATCTGTATAAATTAAAGGATTATTGCTAACATACGTATACAGATTCAAACTCAGCGGATTATCAATCTGCCCCTCATACGTATCCTCATTTAAAAACCGTCCCATGCTCGGGTCATAGTATCGTGCCCGCAGGTAATACAGTCCAGTCTCCTCGTCATACACCTCTCCCGTATACTTGAAGGAGTTAGAAATTTTCTCGTCCTGGCTGGTGATGTTGCCCCACTCATCATAGGCGTAGTTGTTCACTACTGTTCCGCTAGTATCGACAATCTGCACCACGTCACCATGGCCGTTGTACAAGTAGTAATAATCCTTAGCCGCTTTTTTATCCTTCTTCACTAACACCCGGTCACCGCGAACAAAATTCGCTTGCTCGACAAACTGACCATCCACAATTTTCTCTTCCGAGATCACTTGGCCCTGGAAGTTGTAGTTCACCTGGGTCTGGGTATTGCCCTTGGTCTTCATCGACCGCATTCCGTCGGCATAGTACTGGAAGGTAGTGCTACTCCCACCTTTAGCGATACTCGTTAGGGTATTCTGCAGATCATAGGTGTAGCTGGTATCCGTGGAATCCAGGTTAACCACACCGGTACTTGACAGCGTCAGACGGTTACCCCGCACATCGTACGTATATGTGGATTGACGGCCATCCGCTCGGGTGGTGGATACCAGCCGATTCAGCGCGTCGTAGCTGTAACTCGTCGTTTGGGCAGTGCCGCCGTTACGTGATTCGCTAACCGTGATTCGGTTTCCGTTATTGTCATAGCTGTAGGTATAACTGGAGAACACGAAATCCCCGTTCTTGTTGGTCATATTTTCTGTCCAACCCAGCGCCTTATTATACGTATAGTCCGTCTTCAGCGTACCGCCATTTGTCAGGGTAGGGTAGGTGATCGACTTCACCTGGTCATTGCCGAAATAAGTATACTGCACGTTAGCCGCTGCAGCCCCAGTCACAGATGTGTTCCCATTTGTTTGTACCTGGGTCAATCGCTGCTTTTGGTACGAATAGTTGGTGTAAAATCCCATGTAATAATCACTAATCTGCTTCATCCGTCCCAGCGCATCCAATTGGTTGTTTATCGACACGTAGTGGCTTCCGGAGCGCCCATAGATCGAACGCTTTTGACCCAAGCTATCCCTCGTTAACGAGTGGTAGGCCGTCTCCCCTTGATTGAGCAGAGTTTGGATCGTCTGCTTCTTCGGACTTCCATCCCCCGTAATCATGACGGTCTCCAACGTTTGGGCTACGTTGTTGATCTTCCCTTGTATCGTGCTCTTCTTCAGTTGACCCGCTTCATCGTAAAGATACGCGAAGCTGCTGCCATTGCGGTCGGTTTTAGCGGCTAACTGCCCTGAGCTGTTATACGTGTAGCTTTCGTTTTGGGAGGCTGCATCCTGCTTCACGCTGAGTAGACCCAGTTCGTTATACGTTTTGCTGTTCAGCACCTGGGGAGTCCCATTTTTAGCTTGGATTGTCACCAGTGACAATTGCCCATGACCATCATAGCTATAGCGGGTCGTCTGATTTAACGCATCCTTCAAGGCAATTAACCGGCCTAAGGCATCGTACTGATAACTGGTGGTCACCCCATCCTCATTCAGATTACGGTTAGGATCGGTGTATCCCGTCACCTGTCCGGCAATGTTGTAGCGATAGGATTCGCTGATGGGCTGCTGCTTCGTCGGCCAGTCTTTATAGGTAGAAGCAGATAGCTTATTCCCCCAAGGGTCATAGCTCTCCTGGATATAGTTCAGGGACTGGCCAGTGGCCTGATCCTGAATATAGCTGGTCGCCGTGCGAGACCCCGAATCATAGTCGCTGACCATCACATCCCCACTCGGCGTTGTGGCCCGATTCTGCCGGCCCCAGACATCGTAGCTGGCAGTCAGTGTATTTCCTGCGGGATCGATGGAATAGACCGGACGTCCCTGGTCGTCATAATGATATTGGGTAAACACCCAATTGCTCACGTTCTCATCATAATGCTCTTCCAGTAAGGCGAGACCTAATCCGTTATACAGTACATTCGCATAGGTTTTCATGCTCGTACCACGGGTGATGTTGTTGACCGTGGTAATGGAATCGACCTTTAAGACCTGTGTGTCTGCATTTGTCGCATCGAAATTAGGAGAGCTCTGGTTATAGTAGTTGTAATCTACGACTTTCTGAACACGTTCACTCTTGGCGTTGTTTATTTCAGGATAGGTTTCTTTTTTTAATCGCCCTATAGCATCGTATTCATAGGTAACGATCTGGTTGTTGGCCTCAGTTTTCTGAATGACCTGGCCATTGTCTTTATTGTAGAGCATTTTGGTGGTGACAACTTTTTCGTCAGCAGTCCCGATATTGAACCACTGCTGTTGCTCCGTAGGGTAAGCATAGTTGTTCTCACTGCCATACCGCACTACCGATTTTGCCACCCGCTGATTATTTGCCCACGTCTGGATAACGGCCTGTTCCAGCTTATTTTGTCCATCCCCATTCACATAGGTGTAGTCATACTTAGTTTGTTCACCCTTGGCATTCGTAATCGTTGCCGGACGGCCTTCCGCAGTGTAAGTATACGACTCTGTATAAGGCGCGCTATCTGTTTCATTCTGGTATTTGGATACAGAAGCCGGAAACCGATAGGTAGGTTCATACTGATAGCTAGTGGTATAGTGCTGCTTCAGATTCGGATTATTCCATTGCTCGGCCGTTAGCGGCTCCGTTTGGCTCTGAACCTGGCCCCAATTTGTATAGGTTGTCTCGGTATACAGATGTTTCGCCGTGGCGTCACTGTCCTGCGCGGCATATTCCGAAATCGTTGTCCGTGTGGGAGACTGGGTAAACAACCCGTGGAACGCTGTATTTTCGGTTATTTTCCTCTCTCCGTTACCGGCAACCGTCTCTGAACGAAGGACTCTGCCTTCTTTGTCAAATGTATGGGTCGTACTTAGCCCGTTACTTGGTGTACTACTCATCACCGCGGATGTGGTACTGTAACGGAAATCATCCGGCAAATGACCTGGATACTGCTCTGGGGTATTCCCCGTATAATCTCCCGTGTAAGTATACCGGAGTTGCTGATAGGCCTTTCCTCCCATATAGTCACTTCTAGACGTCGCCCGGTATTCTCCAAACGAATCGGAGTTACTCATATGCCGGCTCACATATTCATAATTATACTTCGTGCTGGAATGCGGATAGTTGACTTCACTTAACAGTGCCTCAAAGTTAAATCCGTTATTCGGGATTAGCGTCAGTTGATTCTCATAGTTAAAGTACGTGCTTTCTCCTATTGAATTTGTAATGCTAGAGAGAACCGGCTGATACACTTTAATCGCTGGCGCAAAATTTTTCGGGACATCCACAGCTACTCTGCCTTTGGTGAGAATGACCTTCTGAATTTCATTCGTCCCGTTCATCACCCGGAGAGTAACCCGTTCACCGTTAAAGGGTTCTTCGTGAAGATTATACTCATAGCTGAAGAGAACCATACGACCCAGCGTATCGGTAATCGAAGACAAGCGACCATTATCAGCATTCGAATACCTAAAAGTGATCGTGTTGCCGAACCTGTCTTTAATGCCAAGCAACTTGCCTCTAGAAGAGAAATACTCCCGTTTCATATCCGAATATTCCATGTAATAACTTGATTCGTCTTGTCCGTTATTGAACTGGCCGGAGTACCTGGATTCAAAGATAATCCGTCTATCTTTTCCTTTGTAGTTAATTAAGTAGCTGTAATTGGAGAGTTCATCGCCCTGTTGCCCGATGGCATAGACACTGCCATTTCCGTCATGATAGAAGCTTTGATTCTCTCCCATTTGAACGTATGGAAACTGGAAGGACCACCCATTCGCTAACTCAGGGGTCGCGTATTCATATACAGACTCATTCATCTGCCAGTATTCGCTATAATAGGTTCTATAGATAAAAGGAGTCCCCTGATTAGAGTTGTACATCAGTCCCACATTCAAATCCAGTCCATCCACGCCTGGCAAATGAAGCAGACTTTCTTTCCTCGTCACACTTCCCGCCACAGGATCAATAGTTTCACTGGAGTTATTCCGGTCACTGAATTGTGGTTTTTGGACCTGATTGATTTGCGCCTCTATGGCTCCTCTATCAATCACACCCGAGACTGCCGCATCAAATGCGGTAATCGACATCACCGATAACGGATCTGCACTGAAATTCATCTCCGTCTTTGCTGGCTCATAGACCGAGGAACGCACTGTGAATCTTCCAATCGCTTCCTGCTGCAGTGAATTCGGGTCGTATACATCTTCTCCAACTGTAGGAACATGGAGCGTCTGCATTTCGTGATCCAGTGTGGCTTGAATGTCTTCCCAGGATGCTTGTTTATCCTGCTTCCATCTCAACAGTTCGATGGCCGTCCACTTCGTCTGCCCCATCACCAGCAGGTTCAGCCAGTACACATCAATCTTGGAGGCTCCCGCTTGAACAAGTTGTTCAATATCTGCTTGTTTCAATTCTAGATCCTCATTATCAGGTACACTCGACAAGATCCCCTTAGCCTTCATACCTGTCAGGGCCGGTTGCAACCGTTCTTTCTTCTGAAGAATCTTCTTCTTCAATTGAGTTACAGGCAGCAGGTTGATATCATAAGCATCTTGAGTTACAGAAACAACCTCGTCTGCAATCAAGGGCTGGGAGGGTGCATTCCTTTGGGCTCCTGGTGTTATGGTCGGCTCAGGATTTTGGGGCAGTAATAGATCGGAGGGTCCTGAGGGTACTGGTGAAGGAGAAGGACTGCTTTTGGCTAATTCTGCTGTGCTTCTGGATGCAGTTGTCATAGCAGGGTTAGCTGACGCTCTCCCCATGAGGTTAGGAAAACCGCTAAATAGTATAGCCAAGGATAGGACATAAATGAATAATGATTTTGCTTTTTGATTAGACCTCACTCTAAAACTCCCCTGTTCATATAAGATCAAAGCCAACATACATTCGATACATATATAAAAGCTGTCGCCTTTCTCTTTCACCTCAACGAGATGATCATTTAAGTCCAAGTACTCGGATCGTTAGGATTTTCATAGAATATTTTGATATTTCGAACCCAGACCATTTGCTCTCCCATACTGTTCTCAATGACCACTTTGAGCGTGTAATTTACTGTCTTTCCATAGTACTTTGAAGTGACCGTTGGTTTAGGCACAGTGACCTGAAAGCCAGAGTTCTTATCGCCATACTGAGGATAGACATTGTACACATCCAATCTGGAATTACGATTTATTGTTCCTGAGTATTTTAACGAGTTATCTATATAAACAGAAAGGCTCTTAACAGATGCCATATCCAAATACCATCCCGAAATTGTAATTTGATTATCAGGACTTGTGCTGGGTTCAGCGCCATAAAAGACCAAATTCTGTCCTTCTGTCGGTGAATCTAAGTACCCTATTGGGGACAATTTTTTGTAATTAACCGTTTTTTCATAATAGGTCTCGACTCCACGTGTGTCCCTAATAACAACCTTAATATTAAATGACTGTGTTATGTTAGAAAGCACGGTATCGAAATGATAGCCTGAATTGTGATTATTAAATTTCGGATATGCATTGTAAACATCTTCTCTGCTATCTCCGTAAGTTGCCATCCCTTTGTATTCATTGTTAACGAACACTTTGATACTCTCCACTCCATTGTCACTAAGGTACCATCCTTTCACATGCACATAAGGGGAGCTTATTTCGATGGTAGATGGTAGATGGAGAATCCATATAGCCGAGAATCTGTACAGGAACCTTTTTGAGCAAATTGCCGTTTCGATCATATTGATAAGAAATAGTTGTGTCATCTTTCGACATAAAAGTAACAATTCTTCCGTTGACATCATAAACATATGTACCTGATGAGCTAAAACTCACAGCCTCTGCAATAGAATTTGCAGTACCCATACTCAACAGAATTGTTAATAAAGTAAATATGTACATCCTCAACTTATTTCGCATTTAACAGGCCCCCTTTTTTAAGTAAATTTTAATCTTAATTTAATATTATTTTAATAAAAGTCTTTATTTTCGCATGATACAACAAAAATCAACATTTGGAAATAAATATATTTAGGCAGAATCTATTAAGAAAAAACTACTGATAGGATGGCAAGATTGCAGCCTTTGAATACTAAAAAACAACAAAAAAGCCGCCCAATCACACCGGATGTTTCCCCTTGGAAACATCCGGTGCGAGGCGACTTCATAAAAAGCGCTCAAATATAATTAGTAGCTGTATTATCCCTGTTTCTCTTCCCCAAGCTCCGCCCGCAGCTTCAAAAACACCTGATAGCTCCGCTCCGCGACCTCAGAAATGGCGATCGGGTGGAAGCCCGGCAGATCCGCATACAGCAAATCGTTCAGCGGTGCGGTCCATTGGACCGGCAGCTTGGCAGCACCCAGCTTCGCTCCCATGATGGAGCCGACGGTGGCCCCGTTGCAGTCGGTATCCATTCCGGCTGATACGGAGGTCACCACCGTTTTCTCGAAGTCGTCACCGCCGTAGATCAGCGAGGCGGCCACAATGGCAGCGTTGTTGTTCGTATGCACCGGGTCGTAATGGCTGAACTCGTTCCAGAGGGTGCTGACCAGTTCACGCTCACTGCCTGCCTGCTGTGCAATTTCTACGCCCCGCAGCACATCCTTAGCCAATCTGCTCGTCTGCGGAATCTCACTCAGGCCGATCTGCACAATCTCTTGATTGCTGAGGCCTGCGAACGCCGCTGAAATCATCGCGGCATTGAACATCTCGCCGTAGATTCCATTCTTCACATGCGAGAAGGAAGCATCCCGCCAGCCCAGCTCTGCAGCCAGCTCGGGATGTCCGGCCGCTCCATAAGCGAGGGCATCCGCGCGGATTGCGGCACCGATCCATTCCCGGTACGGATTCAGATGCATCCGTACCCGTTCTTGCCGCACCGGCCAATCCGCCGGCTTCTCCCCGTGCAGATGGGAGGTCTCCTGAGCAAAGTTCATATAGCTCTGCGTTTCCGCCGTGCAGACCTGACTGTAGGTCAGGTGCCCGTGCCACAGCTTGCCGATATCCCAGGAATCCCAGTTCAGTCCTTTTTGCTCCAGCAGGATCAGGCCAAGCACGGTATAACGGATATCATCATCGCTCTCCATGTAGCTGATTTTCTCACGCGTGCTGGTGAATGACCAATCGCTTAAGCCGAGGCCATATTCCTCGCGTGCCGTGGAATACTCAGGAGTATAGCCTGTAATCGGCCAAGCATCCGCACCGCGGAACCATAGCTCGATATTCTCCCAGCCGGTCCGGCCATCCTTCCCATACAGGTAATCCCAGTATTCCAGCGGCTTGCCCAGCGCACAGCCGACACTGCGGCCGAGCCACGCGCCGTAGAACCGGTCCCGCCACTGGTCCGGCGTCCAGTCCACCGCAAGCTTGCGCGGACCCTCCGGGCGAAGCCGTCTGATCGCTTCCAGATCCGACGGCTCCTGGTAAGGGAAGCCCCCGTCCACGGGAAGTGCCATCAGCTCCCGGTATATCTCCATCAGCTTGTCTTCATCGCTCCCGGCTGCATCCAGCTTCTCCGCCAGGCTGCCCGGCTGGCAGCCTTCCTCGATCCGCTGCTGCAGCTCGAACCTTACCGTCTCCTGCAGACGTTCCCAGCCGGCCATCTGCTAAGATTCTCCAGCCGGTGACTCCAGCTGCCGGTCTAACCGGTCCAACGAATCAAATAGCAGCTTGATGAAGGCTTCGCGGTCCACCCCAAGCAGCACCTCCGTATTCGCAGGCTGGTCCGGCTTCTTGCGGCGGTCGGCCACGGTCATGCCGCGGGTAAGCTTGCCTTCGGTCTCTACCGTTACATACAGGTGCTCGGATTCGAACAGCTCCGGGTGCAGCAACCAGACAATGGCGCAAGGGTCATGCAGTGCATTGCCGACAAAGCCCATTTTCTTCCCGTAGATCGAATAGAAATCCAGCAGCTCGCCGACCATAACGGACACGGGGCCACGCGTCTTAAGCTCCTGAATTTCCTCTTCGAAGATCGCTGCCTTATCCGTCACATCCAGTCCGCTCATAACAATTGGAATACCGGATTCAAAAACGATCCGCGCCGCCTCCGGGTCCACATAAATATTGAACTCCGCTGTACGGGTCACGTTGCCGTAAGCCAGTCCGCCGCCCATAAGAGAGATCTTCTCGATCCGCTCCTTCACTTCCGGGTAAGCGGTAATCAGCAGGGCGATATTCGTCAGCGGAGCGGTAGGCACCAGGGTGATCTTCTCTTCCGAAGCGCGGATAATCTCCAGCATGAATTCCACTGCCCCTTGCTCTACGGGCTTGAACTTGCTCGCCGGCAGCGCCGGGCCGTCCATGCCGGACTCCCCGTGGGCTTCTTCCCCGGTCACAAGCTTGCCCAGCAGCGGCGCCGCCGCGCCCTTGGCTACTGGAATATCTGCATTTACAAAGCTGAGAATCTTGAGTGCGTTGTCGGTAATTTTATCCAGAACCTGGTTACCGCCAACGGTCGTAATCCCCCGGATATCCAGCTCTCCCGGATGTGCCAGCGCAAGCAGAATGGCAATCGCGTCGTCATGCCCCGGATCGCAATCAATAATGATAGGTGTTGGCATCGTTGTCGCTCCCTTGTATTAGTTGTGAGTGGCTAGATAAGACGCACTTAAGAGTTGAACTCCAAGCTTGGTCGTCACTGCGGTGAACATTTGGACTTCCGGCCGCTGTTGTCACCAGACCGCTTCTTTTTGCTTTTCGTTAATTTCTTTCGTGCGTCTTATCTACCTGGTTTATTTCGTAATAGTAGCCTTCAGCTTCTTATTCTTCTTCCGTGTCTCCGAGATGGCGTAGATAATCAGACCGATCACCGTTGCCACATAAGGCAGCGTAGCGATCAGCTCCGCCGGAATCTTCAGCACCTGCAGAGCATTGGAGAGCGCGTCAGCTGCGCCGAAGAGCAGTGAGGTTAGCGCTGTGCCCACGGTGGTGCTGCGGCCCATGGATTCAGCGGCAATGGCAATCCACCCCCGGCCGGCGATCATATCACGGGTGAACAGCGACAGGTAGCCCATCGACATATAGGCTCCGCCCAGACTGGCGAAGAAGCCGCTGAGCAGCAGCGCGCTGTACTGAATGCGGACCACACTGACACCTACTGACTGGGCAGCATGCGGATTCTCGCCCACAGAGCGGATTCGCAGTCCCAGCGGTGTACGGTTGAGCAGATAGTAGACTACGAGCACTGACAGTATAGAGAAATACGTCAGAATGTGGTGCCCCGACAGAATCGGGCCCAGTACCGGAATATCCTGCAGGAGCGGAATATCTATACTCGGCAGCACTTTACTCGCTAAGGAGGTGGAAGATCCTTTGTCCCCGCTCAGCAGATACAGAATAAAGACCGTACCGCCGGAAGCGAACATATTGATCGCCACCCCGCCGAGAATAATATGGGTCTTGAATTTTAAGGTGAAAAAAGCCAGAATCCCCGCAATCAGCGTTCCCGACAGCACCGCCCCAAGCAGCCCCACCCAGGCACTCTGCGTGTAGGCACTCACGATAACCCCGGCCAGCGCCGAGACCAGCATGATCCCTTCCATTCCGATGTTGATAATTCCGGCACGGTTCGAGATCAGCGCCCCCAGTGCAGCGAACAGTATAGGCGTGGTTACACGCAGGACAGAGAAGGCAAAATCCGTGGTCAGTATGACATTCAGCAGACTGTTCATGCTTCCTTCGCCTCCTTCAGCAGCATGCGGTTCTTCCAGAACTTGAGGAACTGCTCAGCGGATATCAGCAGAATAATGACAGCCTGGATAATTGAGATCATCTCGGACGGCACATCGGAAAGGCGTGACATCATATCGGCGCCAATGCGGATATAGGCCAGGAAGAGCGCCGAGACAATGACGGAGAACGGATTATTCTTGGCCAGCATGGCCACCAGAGCACCATCCATACCGTAGCCCGGCAAGGAGGTCCACTGAAACCGGCTGTACATCCCGAGCACCTCCACCGAGCCGCCCATACCGGCAATGAACCCGGCGATCAGATGGACCAGAATGATCACCTTGGCCGTCTTCATCCCCGAATAACGGGCGAAATCCCGGTTAACCCCGGTCATCCGCAGCTCGTAGCCCCATTTGGTCTTGTAGAGGAACAGATGGGCCAGTACGATAAGCACCAGCACAATAATAAGTCCGGTGTGAATCCGCGTCCCTGCAAACAGCTTGCTGAGCTGGGCCGTTTTCTCAAATTTAAAAGAAACGTTGGCAAACGCCTTAGCATCCCGCAGATGATAGTTCAGCAGGTACAGCCCCACCCCGAACAGGATGTTATTGAACATCAGAGAGGTCACCAGCTCATTCGCATTCCACTTGGCCTTGAGAATACCGGGGATGGCCGAGAGCAGCGCCCCCACGATGGAGCCTGCAAGAATCGCCACTACCGGATGGAACCAGCTGTTCAGGCTGAGATGAATCGCCAGTGCAGTAGTCACCACTCCGGAGAAATAAAAGATTCCTTCTGCCCCCAGGTTGAACATATTGGCCCGGAACAGCAGAGAGACCGCAAGACCGGTGAACATCAGCGGGATCGCCATTTCAATGACGTTGCCGATATGGCCCTTCGTGGACAACGGCTCCCAGAGGAAGATTCCGATCGTCTTCACCGGGTGGTCACTGACCAGCGAGATGATCAGGAACGCGATAATAAGTGCAATGACGATGACCGCCGCTGTGCGGATCGCCTCGAAATATTTGACTTTAAACATGATTTGCGGCCCTCCCGGTCTGCTCTTTGTCCTGCCGGTTAATTCCCAGCATGTAGAGCCCCAGCTCTTCCTCACCGACTGCTGACGGATGTTCGAAATAGGCAACAATCTGGCCCTCATACATCACGAGAAGACTGTCGCTCAGCTCCAGAATTTCATTCAGATCTGCCGATACCAGCAGCGTCGCACAGTTCGCCGAACGCAGCTCCAGCAGCTTCTGGTGAATGAACTGGGCAGCCCCGATATCAACACCCCGGGTCGGCTGCTCAGCGATCAGCAGCTGCGGATTCGTGGAGCACTCCCTGGCTACGACCACCTTCTGCATGTTACCGCCGGACAGCATGCCGATTGGCTGCTGCGGACCGGAGCACCGCACCTTGAATTCCTCCACCAGCGCAGAGGCCAGCGCAGCAATTCTGGACCCGTGCAGAAATGGCCCTTTATTCATATCCTTCTGGCGGTAGCGCGTGGAGATCAGGTTGTCGGCAATGCTGGCTTCTCCGGCAGAGCCCTGGCGCATCCGGTCCTCAGGGATATAGGATACTCCCAGGTTGCGGATGTCCAGAATATCCAGCTCACGGATATCCTTCCCCTTCACCTGTACCGACCCGCTGCCGCCAACCCCGCGCAGGCCGCCGGTCAGCGCCTCGATCAGCTGCGTCTGTCCGTTCCCTTCAACGCCGGCGATGCCGACAATCTGGCCTTCACGGACCGAGAAGCTGATCTCGGAGAGCAGCGCTTTGCCCTGGCTGTCTGAGACGCTCAGCCCTTCCACCGCAAGCACCGGCTTGCCGTAGGGAAGATCGCTTTTGTCATACTTCAGCACCACATCCCGGCCCACCATCAGCCGCGAAATCTCCTGCTCCGTTACTTCCTTGGTCTCGAAGACGCCTTCACTCCGGCCGCCGCGCATGATGGTAATCCGGTCACAGATGGCCTTGACCTCCTTCAGCTTGTGCGAGATGAACACAATTGTGTGTCCCTGCTCCTTGAGCTGCTGCAGTTCATGGAACAGTTCCTCCGTCTCCTGCGGAGTCAGCACCGCTGTCGGCTCATCGAGGATGAGTATCTTGGCCCCGCGCACCAGTGCCTTCAGAATTTCCACCTTCTGCTTCATGCCGACGCTCAGGTCCTCCACCTTCGCCTTGGCATTCACCGAGAGATTATATTTACGTGCAGTTGCTTCCGTCAGACGTACAGCCTCTGCATAATTGAAGCCCACGCCCTTCTTCGGCTCCATTCCCAGCACCATATTCTCCGCCACCGTAAAAGAAGGCACCAGCATGAAATGCTGATGCACCATACCAATGCCGCGGTCAATTGCGTCCTGCGGGGACTGCAGCTTCACTTGCTCTCCCCGGATATAGAGCCCGCCTTCGCTCGGGCTCTCCATTCCGAACATAATTTTCATCAGAGTCGATTTACCGGCTCCGTTCTCCCCCGCAATCGCATGGATCTCGCCTTCGCGCAGAGAGAACTCAACATCCTTGTTGGCAACCACACCGTTCGGATACACTTTGGTGATTCCCCGCATTTCCAGCAGAGCATTTGCCATGGGTCATCAACGCCTTTCAACCAAAGTTTTATTCATGTCCTTAAGGTTTAACGGCATTACGGATGGCTTCCACTTCAGAAGTCTCCATACCCATTGCGTTATCCACCTTAATTTCCTTATTGATCAGCTTCTGCTTCACTTCTTCAATCTTGGTCTGCAATTCCGCCGGGAATGCCGCCTTGTAGATCTCGTTCTCGGCAATGCCTACGCCGTCTTCGACAAAGCCAAGCACATCGCGTTTACCCATTTCAAGCGTGCCGTCCTGCAGTTTCTTCACTGCACCAAGGATGGCGGAATCGATCTTTTTAATCGCGGAAGTAACGATCAGGTTGGCCTTCGCACTATCCGTATCCTTCAACAGCATCGCCTGGTCAGAATCGACGCCGATTGCATATTTGTTCTTTTCCTTCGCTGCATCGAAGATACCAAGGCCCGTACCGCCCGCCACGTTGAAGATAATATCCACGCCCGAGTTATACTGGATCAGCGACAATTCCTTGCCCTTGGCAGGGTTTACGAAATCTCCGGCATAAGAGACAGCTACCTTCACTTCCGGATCCACATACTGCGCTCCCTGAATGTAACCAACCAGGAAGGCATTGATGCCGGGAATGTCCATTCCGCCCAGGAATCCGATCACATTGTCCTTATTGGCATTAGGCATATCGGACTGGGTAGCAAGCGCCGCAGCCGCTCCGGCCAGGAAGGAGACCTCATTGGTCGAGTAAGACATATTGTACATATTGGCAGGCGCTTCCTCGATGTCAGTATCATAGTTGATGAATTTTTTATCAGGATTCGCTTCAGCCGTTGCATTGAACATTTCTGTAATTTCCGAGCCGCCGGAGATGACAACATCCCAATCCTCAGCAGCGATATCATTAAAAGTCGGCTCCCATTTCGTCTTGTCAGCGCCCATTTCCACAACCTTCGTTTCTGCGCCAAGCTCGCTTTTCACCTTCTGCAGACCATTGTTCGCCGCATCAAAAAACGACTTGTCCCCCAGCGTCCCCGGAATTAGCAGCACTACCTTGAGCTTGTCCCCCGCAGCCGCGCCGCCGCCTTCCGCATCCGTTCCCGGAGTTGCTGTCGCACCATTCCCGTTCCCGGACTTGTTGTTCCCGCATGCAGCGACCAGTACCATAACTGCCAGTAACATTAAAGTGAGCATTTTCTTTTTCATTTTCTAAGTTCACACCCCTATTTGTAATAGATCCACCCTGCTGAATAGCATAAAATCCCAATTACACGTTTTGTTGGTCCCTTCGAATCGGGCAGCATGAATAAGCGACTGTTGAAATTCTGAAAATAAGCGATTTACTCTGAAAACCAAACATTTCATGTTACATTTCGCTAAAAAACCGTAAAATATCCGAACAAGATGGCCAGTCCAGTTGAGAATCTTCGGTTTTATTGATAAGATCATATCAAATGAAAACATAAATATTTATATATTTTCGGTCATGTTTTTGTACGATTCGGCTAAATGACGTTCAAAGGAGGCTCATCATGGATCGTGTCCTATATATTGTAAATGCAGAACATGAAGCGGGTACCTACATCCCTCCGCACCAGCATGAGTGCTTCGAGCTTGTCTATTATATCCATGGCCAGGGTACTTGCAGCATCGGCCAGCGCAGCTATCACTTCCGGCCCTCTACCTTCGCCCTCATTCCGGCAGGCTTCAAGCATGACGAGAATCATCAGCCCAGCCCGGAGGTGCTGTTCGTCGGCTTTCACTGCGGCAATCCGGTGATTAATTCGCTGTCCGGTGTGTTTGACGACGATAAAGAGCACACAGTACTACAGACCCTGCAGCGGATGAGCGCCGAGTTCAAGCGCAAGCGCGACGGGTTCAGCGAGCTGCTGAATCTGCAGATGAGTGAAATTACCGTCTATCTCCAGCGACTGCTCAGCGCCTCCGGTTTCCATTCCCCGGCAGAGGATCAGATGCAGTATGTGCTCAATTATATGGACGAGCATTACCGCCACAAGCTCTCGGTGGCTTCGCTGGCAGAGATGTCCGGCTACAGCTACGACCGCTTCCGGCATCTGTTCAAGGAGCGGTTCATGCACTCTCCCCACCGTTATCTTTTACTAAAACGCCTGGATTATGCCAAGTCGCTCCTCCTGCACAGCCAAATGCATATTTCCGAGGTCTCGGCTGCAGCCGGATTCGTCAACGACGCCCAGTTCTGCAATATGTTCAAAAGGGAGATTGGCCTCTCCCCGCGCACCTTCCGCATACAGAGCAGAGTGATATAGGGAATAGTCCCATCCCGACTAACAAGTAGCTTTTGTACACGAATCTTGTATTTGTTCACTGTGCAGGGGTCCGGCCTGTTCACTGTTGTAAGCTTGTTCCACTGTCCTGTTCATAGGCTGGAGCTTATAATCGTACTATGAACATTTAAGACAAAGGACGGTACCCGCAAAAATACACAGTGAGTCAGGGGGGCTACTTGGATGAGACTGAACAAGATCGGCAATCAACGGGCACTGTACAGCAGACTGCTAGTGAGCATAACGCTTTGCGTATCCTTAACCTTTCTGGTCTCCACCATCATTTATTACAATTACTATATCGGCGTAGAAAAGAAACAGACCTTCCAGTCCGACCTCGGCAACCTCACACAGACCAGCCGGGAGGTCGTGAACATGACGGATGCTGCGCAATCGCTTTCTTTTCAAATCTACCGCAACAGTACCATCTCCAAAATCGTGTTCTACGATAAGCCGGACATCTATGATGTCACCGCCGCCATGTCAGAGTTGGGCAACTATCTAAGCTCCATGCCTTATATCGAATCCATCTATGTATATAATCCCAAGGGCGGGCAGCTGTATGTTGCCTCCTCCCATGGCCAGAACGGCGTGTACACCGAAAAGGAGCTGGTCGATACCTCCATTCTGGATATCCTGAGCCACTATCAGAACTATAAGGCGTTCACCCCAATTCCCAGGGTCTATTCCAACGGCGCCCAGGAGAACGATCAGGTCCGTGCCTATACCTTCCTGTGTCTGGATGCCATCGGCTGGGACCGGGCGATTAATTCAGCGGTGATTGTCAACATTTCGGCTCCGTGGATTAACAAAGAGATCGCCAGCCCGGCGGATTCCACCAGCGCGACCTATATTCTGGATGATCAGGGTGCCTTCCGCTCCAGCAACAGCCTGAAGCAGCAGGAGCTTACCCCGGAGGAAGCGGGATTCATCGAGCAGCGGATCAAGGGCCGGGAGGCCGGATATTTCATCGCTCCCTTCGGGGGCGTGAACTCACTGATCTCATATACAGCACCGGACGATCTAAGCTGGCAGTATGTACGAATTACGCCATATGAGATCATTACGAAGCAGACCAACAACATCCGCAACACCACCCTGCTGATTGCAGGTCTTGTACTGGTGGCCGGCATAGGTCTCTCCTGGATCATGTCCAGAAGCCTCTACCTGCCGATGAACCGGATTGTCAGCGAGATGCATATCCTGGAGACCGAGAAGCGCGACAGCATGTTCATGATCCGGCAAAATACACTGCGGGACCTGATCCTCGGCCTGAAGCCGCTGCAGTCCATGCAGCAGGTCGAGAAGCTGCGCCAGCTCGGCATTCATTTCACCTTCAATGATGATTACCGGCTGATCCTGCTGCGGATTGACCGTTACCGGGAATTCCGGGAAGCCCGCTCCTCGTATCTGCTGGCCTCCAAGTTCGCCATCATGAACATCGCCTCCGAGATCTGCGGCCAGACCTACCGCGTGGAGACCGTAGATATGAACGATGACGGAATCCTGGTGCTGCTGAACATTATCGATCCCGTGGAATATACGGATACCGGCCTAATCGAAGCCCTGCTCCGGCAGATTCAGCAAGCCTGCTCCGACTATCTGAAGATCAGCCTCACCCTGACCTACAGCCATATTGACCGTAATGCCAGCCAGCTGCATCAGCTCTATCAGCAGGTCCGCGAGGCGTCGAATCACCGCCTGTTCTATGGGCATGGCTGCATCCTGAATGCCCGGGACATCTGTGCGCTAGATTCAAGTACTTATCATTATCCGGCGGACAAGGAGAAAAAACTGGCGGATGCGCTGCTAAGCGGCAAGCTCGACGATGCTGCTGAACAGTTCAGCGCGATGATCCGCGAGACCGGAGCCTTCCCTTATCAGACCGCACAGTTAACCGTGTCCAGGCTCAGTGTCACTGTCAGAGAGATCGTAAATACGATCCAAAAACGTAACCGCTTACAAATTGATGGGTTGGCCGAGCTGCCCAGCCTGGATGCCATCGAGACGATAGAGGAGCTGGAGGAGGCCTTCGCCGCTCTCTTCCATACCCTGCAGGAGCAGCTGGCCGGCAAAAAGAACACTAAGCAGCACGACCTCATCTGCCAGATCAACGCCAAGATTAATGAGGATTACATGAAGCCTCATCTGAGCCTGAACCAGATCGCCGATGAACTGGACATGTCACCCATCTATATCAGCCGCCTCTACAAGCAGCAGACCATGAACAGCATCGTCGATGTCATTCTGGAGGTGCGGATGCGCGAAGTGTGCGCCCTGCTGGAGAACACCGACCTGCCCGTCACCGCCATCGCCGAGCGCTGCGGCTTCACCAGCAGCTCCTACCTGCACCGGATGTTCAAGCGCAGCTTCGGTACAACGCCTACCGACTACCGGCGTTTGAAGAGCTTGCGGACTATATAAATCGCATTTGTAAGTTTTCGATCTGGGGCCGTGGCCCCAGTTTAGATTCAACTTGTTAAAATTTTCACAATTGAAACAATGTTAAATAACACGATATACTAAAATCACATAAGATTGGTTTGCTAACTGAGGAAATTGTGCAGCAAGCAAAAATCATATCTTCTTATTTATCCGGGAGGTGTCTTTTTTGGAAGACGTTATTAATTTTGTTCAAGCTTTCAAAGGTCTGGAGAAGCGGATCGATGAATTTATTAATGAGGATTCATTCCTGGAATATTTAGAGGGATCAGAAGCAGTTGTTGAAGGAGGAGCTTATGTTTGGTCCAAATTAAAACCTGCTGAAATTAGTAAGCAGGATCACATTAACTCAGATTATATGAATTTAGCAGAAGAGGTCAGAAATGTTTTGACAAATGAACACAGTCCGCATATTGAAAAGTTTGAACGGAGTTGTGCCATAGTATTAAACTATATTCGGCAAGACACTCTGCTGTGGGTCCCTGGACTGAAAAACGTAATTGAAAATATAAAATCAGAACTGGACTTACAGCAATTTTTCATAGAATTGACTAGATAGCACACTTCATCATCCATGGTACAGTAACGCTTTGGTGGAACACCAAGCTTTCTTTTATTCGCTTTGGTGGAACACCAAGCCCTTCTCCGTGTGCACGGAGAAGCTAGGGTACGCTTCACCTCAAGCCCGTCTCCAGATTCGTGGAGACGGGCTCTTCTGCTCTCCCCACCTGCCCCGGAAGCCGGGGGCTGACGCGGCAAGAGGGCCGGGGTTAGCGCAGGTGTGCCCAGCGCTTAAACAGCGGAGAAAACGGAATGAATGTGGAGAAGCGGAGCGTTCGCCTTTGTGTCCGGATTTTCACCGCTAAGGTAGAATAAATATAAATCCGGACACAACAGCGATCGGAACATCGTTCCGTTTTCGGAGCGTCCACCCAAGCGCCATCGCCACTCCAGCACCAACTTCGGCTCCAGCCCCACCCCAGCACCCTCGGGCACACAAAAAGCCCCAAAAGCCATTCGGCTCCCGGGGCTCCCCTCTTTATTTTAGACCCTTCTCAGCAACATAAGCCTCCCACTGCTTCGTCCACTCCGCCTGAATCTTCTCCAGGCCCGCCTGCTTGGCCTTCTGCATGAAGGTCTCCAGGCCCTTATCCACATCATCCACCAGTCCGGCCTCCAGCGGGAACAGGTACTGCTTCTCTACCTGCTCAAGCGCAGCCTTCTCCGCCTGATAGGAGCTGTAGTCCTCAGCGAAGCCGAGGAACAGGTCCGGCTTCTGGATTTTATCCAGCTCATCAAAGATCGCCTTAACCCCGTCAAAACCCTTGTCGAACAGCATGAACTCCGGATTTCTCCACGCCCAGCCGTTCATGCCCTCACGAGTGAAGCCATTGGAAGTACTGGTGCCAACAAGCTTATAGTAGCCGTCTTCTACCGTGTAGTTCTTACCTTCAATGCCGTATTGCGTCAGCTGATTATACCGTTTGTCCAGCACCATCTTCTGATAGAAGGCAAGCGCCCGCTCCGGGTTCTTGCTGCTCTTCGGAATAGCGAACCCGTTGTGAATCGGATGTACAGGGGTGGCATAGCCAGTTGTCAGGCCGAAAGGAGAATACGCCAGCTCCCAATCCGGATGAGTCGTACTGATCTTCATCTTCATATCGTTGAACCGGTTAGGGTTGTCCCCGAACATACTGGCCGCTTTACCTGAAGTGACCGGGTCCTGCATCGTATCCTTAATGTTTAGCACGTTCTTCGGTATGAAGCCCTTGTCCGCCCAGCGCTTCATCATCTTCAGCTCTTCTTTTTGCTCATCGGAGCCCCAGTAGGAGTAGACCGTGGACGGAGAATCATACTTCACACCCATGCCGTACGGCAGCGCTCCGACCATTTTATGCAGCTCTGTGTAGATATAATGGAGATTGTTGCCCACATCGCTGTTGAGGGACATCGGCATCATATCCGGCTCGTTTTTGACAATGCCGTCCATGTACGCCTCATAGCTGGCCAAGTCCTTGGGCTCGGGGAGATTGTATTTCTTGCGCAGATCCTCGCGGTAGACGAACCCGTTAGTTACATACTCCTTGAAGGTCGCCGGAACCGTGTAGATTTTACCGTCAACCTTAACATCCTCCCACATCTTCTCAGGAACGAACTTCTGCAGCTCGGGAGCCGCCTTCGGCAGCAGATCATCCAGTGCCAGGAAGGCACCGCGCTTCGCATAGGATTGATATTGAGTCCAGTCTGCCGTGAAGATCAGATCAATGGCCTGCCCGGAGGACAGCAGCAGCTTATACTTCTGATCCCAGTCCGTCCAGCTGGTGAAGTTGAACTTCACCGTGGCGTTCAGGTCTGCCTCAGCCATTTTGTTGACCTCCGCCTGGATGGCCGGAAGATCCTTAGGAGCATCGCCGAGCATATAGAATTGCAGCTCCACCTTCTTCGAGGTGTCGATCCCGGTATCCGTTGCGGGAGCTGCGGCCCCCTCTGTAACAGCCGCCGTGCCTGCGTTGCCGTCCTTTCCGGCGCTGCCGGTGTTGCCATTGCTGTTCCCCCCGCCGCAGCCGGCCAGGAGCGATAGAGCGAGCAACCCCGTTGTAAGCGTAACCAAAGATCGTCTGCCTGCTTTCTTTCTCATGAATGAACCCTCCTAGAATTTGTTGTAAGCCCGCGCTTCCCTGATGCTCCTCGTGCAGTTCTCTCCCGGAAGCATACCGCCCTTGTGTGTGACTCTATGTTAGCCGATATAGCAGCTGTACGGTAAAGGTACAATCTGCCACACGGTTCTAACCTTTGACCGCTCCGATCGTCAGCCCCTTCACGAAATAACGCTGAATGAACGGATACAGGAACAGAATCGGCCCCGTGACCACAATCGCCATCGCCATCTTCGTGGATTCTGTAGGCAGATCACTGCCTAAGCTGACCCCGGTACCCGCGCCCATATTGGCGATGAAGGAGGCCGAGTTGATGACATTGTACAAATGGAACTGCAGCTGATACTTATGCGGATCATTGATGAACAGCGACGAGGAGAACCAGTCGTTCCAATAAGCCAGAGCAAGGAACAGGCCTACCGTAGCGATCCCGGGCATCGAGAGCTGCAGCACAATGCGCCAGTATATTTTAAAATCCCCCGCCCCGTCAATCTTGGCCGATTCGAACAGCTCCTCCGGCACCGCCGAGCGGATGAAATTCTTCATCAGAATAATCAGGAACGGCGTCATCAATCCGGGAAAAATCAACGCCCCATAAGAATCGGTCAGATGCAGATACTTAGTAATCATAATGTACCAGGGCACCAGCCCCCCGCCGAACAGGGTCGTGAAGTAAATATAGAACGAGAAGGTATTGCGGTATTTGAAATCCTTGCGGGCCAGCACATAACCGGCCATTGTCATGAAGAACAATCCCAGCGTCGTCCCCGTCACCGTAGTGAACAGCGTCACCCCATACGCCCGCAGCACCTCATCAGGAAAAGTAAATACCGTCTTATAGCCCTCCAGCGAGAACTGCGCCGGGATGAAATGATACCCGTCCTTGATGATGGACTCATTAGCCGTCAAGGAAGCCGAAATAATCAGCAGGAACGGAATCAGACAGGCTAAGGAGCCCAGTATAATTACCGTATAAGCTACTCCCTGCAATAGCCTGGTGTATGAGTCGTCTTTGATTTGCATGCTCTTTCTCTCCTTCCGCAGCAGGTTCCGCACAATCTAGAACAAGGCGTAATCGTCATTTATTTTACGGATGATATAGTTGACCGTCATAATCAGGATGAAGCCGAACAGCGATTGATACAGGCCGGCCGCCGTTGCCATCCCGACATCGAAGGTCACCTTGAGCGAGCGGAACACGTACGTATCCAGAATATCCGTTGTATTGTACAGCACCCCGTTATTGCCAATCAGCTGGTAAAAGAGGTCAAACTGCCCCTTCATAATACTCCCCAGCGAGAACAGCAGCAGCATGACGAAGGTCGATTTCAGCATCGGCACCGTGATATACCAGATCCGCTGGAAAATGTGGGCACCGTCAATTTTGGCCGCTTCATAATATTCCTCGCTGATGCCCGTGATGGAGGCCAGGTAGATAACCATGCTGTAGCCGAGATTTTTCCAGAGATAAAAGAGAATGATCAGGAAAATCCAGATGACCGGATTATTATAGACATCCACCGGATTCGCCCCGAATTGCGTCAGCAGCGTATTCAAGAAACCGTTATCATAATTGAACACATTGTAGACGATAACGCTTAAGATAACGAACGATACGAAGTACGGCAGGAACATGACCGACTGGGTCAGCTTCTTGAACCACTTCACCCGCAGCTCGCTGAGCAGAATCGCACAGATAATCGCCAGCACATTCCCCAGTAAAATAAAAGCCAGATTGTAGCCGATCGTATTGAGCGTCAGCTTCACCAGCGTGCCGGACTTCCAGAGGAATTCAAAGTTCTTCAGCCCTACGAAGGGAGCGTCGAACAGCCCGAAATTGAAATCAAACTGCGTGAATGCATAATAGACCCCGACCATCGGAAAATACGAGTTAATTAGAAAGAACAACAGCGTAGGCAGCAGCATCAGGAACAAAATCCGGTTATGGACCAGCTCATGCACGAAGCCCTTCTTCCTTTTCTTCCGGGTGCCGGACTCAAGCTGCGGGGACAGCCTGCTTGTTCCCTTCATGGGAAGGTGGGTGACAAGCGGCATTCCGGTCTTGCGTTTGCGGTGTCTCAAAGCCTTCACTCTCCTATGCCTATAGATAAGTTGCCGCGTCACTGGGTACGAAGCCTCCGCCCTTGATGGACCCTGCGGCTTCGTGAAATCCAATGTATGACCTGAGTATAGAAGAAGCCTCCTGCGGCTGAACAGTGAATCTTCGGGATATTCCTGTACTTTACGGCTAACCGCACTGTGCACTTATCATACATTTGTGCAGTAATCGCAAGTTCAACGCAAATAAGCCCCCGGAATACTCCTTAAGGAGCAGAATCCGGGGGAATTCGGGTGGTCGCGCAGGACCTATCATAGCTCTATGATTTAAACTTGCCTGTAATAAATTATAGGTGATATACTCTGGAAAATGTACTAATTCTCCAACCTAAACTTTCAATATCCAAACTTTTCTTCAGGAGGCCAGCCTATGAACCCGCTTCTGTTCCGCATCCCTCCCCTGCCGCATTATATAGCCAGCGGCCTCAATCACTGCCAGCCCGGTTATAAGCACCGGAGCCGCCAGCAGATCAAGGTATTTGATTTGCTCATTGTCCAACAGGGATGCCTGTATATCGGCGAGGAGGAGCAGCAGTTCACCGTGAAGGCAGGAGATGCCTTGATCCTGCGCCCCGACTGCCACCACTTTGGAACCGAAGGCTGCAAGGAAGAGACGGCCTACCATTGGCTTCACTTTCAGACCTTCCATGACCTGCCTGCTTCATCCGTGATAAGGCCCGCTTCCGGCAACCCGAACGAGACTACAGGAGAGCTTCCCGTTTCTCTATTCGATATCAGCTCCTTCAATCTGGTATTATCCCAGTTTGTTAACTTACTTCTGCCGGACAGAGCTTACGAGGTATTGGAGCAGCTCACGCAATTGCAGGCCACCGCCCACCTCGAAGCCGTCCGCTTCCGGCAACAGCTCCTCTTCCAGGATCTTCTGCAGCAACTGGCCGCTTCTGTCAACCCGGAGCACCGTAGCTCCCAGACCACCCTATGTGCCGAGCAGGCCGCCGCCTATCTCCGCACCCACTACCGGGAAGAGATTACAACCGCCATGCTGGGCGACAGCCTTAACTTTCATCCGGTCTATATTGCCCGCTGCATGAACAAGGTGTATGGCTGTTCGCCGATGGAATATCTGCTGCGCTACCGGATCGGGCAGAGCAAGCTGCTGCTGATGCAGACCAGCTTCCCGATCGCCCGGATTGCCGAAGAGGTCGGCTTCAACCAATCCTCCTACTTCAGCTCCAGCTTCATGAAGCTAGAGGGACTTTCGCCGCGAGAGTACCGGCAACGCTTCTCATAAAACAGGCCATCAGCGAAACATACGCTGATGGCCTGTTTACTTCGTGATTATTACGCTTCCGGCAATGCCGCCGTCAGCGTGAATTCGAATTCCAGCGGCTGATCCGCTGCGATCCGGTACTCCGGATGCACCGGCGCTCCCCAGCTGTCATCCCCGCCCACACCCATCTGCTGTGCCGCGAGGGTGACAACCGTATAGTGCACCTTAGGCAGCTCATAAGCATGTGCTGCCTGCTCCAGCTCGAACGCTGTATACGGTGACAGCGTACATTCCAGCGGCTGGCCTGCAGCCGCCTGAACCCGCAGCCCATAACCCCGGCTGTCCGTGATGCTCACCTCACGGACGCCCGTCCGGTTGCCGGATTCCTGCGGCACCAGATACGGCGACGGCAGCTCCGCCACCTTCCGCCGGAAGCGGGTGAGCCGCGCTCCATACGCGCGGTCGCTGTAGTTCTCTTCCGGTCCGCAGGCATACCACTCGGAGGCCTCGTAGTCTGCCGACATACGGAAGGATACCGCCACCATCGGCACATCCGGCAAGCCGTCTGCCCCGGCATAGACCATGCGGACACGGACGCTGCCATCGGCATGGACCGTGTACTCAATGCTTGCCTTCAGCTCACTGCTGATGCTGAAGGCATAGTCGAAGCTGACCGTAGCCCGGTCTGCTTCGGTGTGCAGGCTGACCGCCGTGCACTGGCGGGCCAGACTGGCCGCGAACCAGCCGCCGGCATGGTACCCCATTGCAGTCCCCTTATCATTGTCGGTCGTTGCCCGCCAGAACAGCGGAACCGGAGGAGTCGCAATCATCTCACGCCCCCCATGGCAGAGCGACACCAGGGAGCCCGCCTGTTTAGAGAACAGGGCGGAGAAGCCGCGTCCGGTGACCCCAATGTTCACATCCCCTTCAATGACGCCGAACTCCGCTGCCGCAGGCAACAGCGCCGTTTCTCGGCCTGCTTTTGCCCCGCCCGCTTCGACGCGAGCTGCTTCGACGCGGAAGACATGCTCTCCATAAGCCGTCTCGAACCCCGGCTCCGCCCATAGCTCGGCTTCCTTCAGCGTAAGACCTACAGCCAGAGTGTACTCCCCAGGAGCTGCTGACACATCCGGCAGTTCCAGCGCAATCCGCGCCTCCTCCTGCGCAGCCACATGGATCTCCTGCTGCCCCTTGAAGATCTCCCGTCCCTCTCTCAATAACCGGAACTCCAGCAGCAGCCGCTCCGTCCCCTCGAACAGATTCCCGTTGACCACTGTCACCGCGTCCCGTTCAGGAACAAGCCGGATATTCTGGTAGAGGAACTTCACCTCTTGCATCTTCGGCGTGATCGTCCGGTCAGCGAACACAATCCCATTTCCGCAGAAGCTGTAGTCCGTTGGCCGGTCATCGAAATCCCCGCCATACGCCAGATACTCTTCACCGTAACGGTTCTTGGCTACCAGCGCCTGATCGATGTAATCCCAGATGAAGCCGCCCTGATACAGGGGATAACGGCTCTCCAGCTCGATATATTTATGGAGTCCCCCTACTGAATTCCCCATAGCATGCATGTATTCACAGCTGATATACGGCTTATCAGGCTGATTCTCCAGGTATTCTACAATGTCGGCGGGCTTGGCATACATCCGGCTCTCCATATCACTGCTGTCATTATATTTGCGGTTATGGAAGACTCCTTCATAATGGACCAGCCGTCCCGGATCAGCCTTGCGGAAGTAATGGGACACCTTCAGGATAACCTCACCCGCATACGATTCATTGCCGCAGGACCAGATCAGGATCGACGGATGATTTTTATCGCGCTCCAGCATCGAGACCGCCCGGTCCATGACAATCCCCTCCCACTCCGGCTTATCCCCGGGAATGTTCCAGGACGGCTCAACGGCGCCCATCTTCTGCCACGAGCCATGGGACTCCAGGTTCATCTCATCAATGACATACACCCCGTATTCATCGCACAGCTCATACCAGAGCGTCTGGTTCGGATAATGCGAGGTCCGTACCGCGTTGATATTATTCTGCTTCAGGATGATGATATCCTGGATCATATCTTCCCTGGAGATGTTCCGTCCTGTACGGGGGTTGAACTCGTGGCGGTTGACGCCTTTGAACATGATCCGTTTGCCGTTCAGCAGCATCAGCTTGTCCTTCAGCTCGAAGGTTCGGAAGCCCGCCCGCTGCACAATAGCCTCCATCAGCTCCCCTTCGCCATTACACACAGAGATACAGACGTTGTACAGGTAAGGATTCTCCGCGCTCCACAGGAATACCTTGCCCGCATCCAAGCTTAGAGTCACCTTACCCGCCACAGCCCGTCCTTCTGTATTCGCAACTACAACGCCTGCTGCATCCTTCAGCTCCACCCGAATCACAGCCTCAGCCTCAGTTGCCATACGAAGTTCAGCCGTTACCTTGCCTTTCTGATAGGAAGCATCCAGCCCCGCCTGAATCCGCAGATCCTGTACGTGCATCTCAGGAACCGTATACAGATACACCTCACGAAAAATCCCCGAGAACCGCCAGAAATCCTGATCCTCCAGCCAACTCCCCGTACAACGCTGATACACCTCAACCGCCAGCTTATTGGCTCCTTCCTGCAGATAGGGTGTCAATTCGAATTCCGCAGGGGTGAAGCTGTCTTCACTGTAGCCGACGAAGTGCCCGTTCAACCAGACATAACAAGCCGCCTCTACCCCCTGAAAAGAAATAAAGACCGGCCCCTGCTCCATAGCCGCCGGAACCTCAAACACCTTCACATAGCTGCCCACTGTATTACTGCTCACCGGAATCTCCGGCGGCCTTACAGCATCCAGACCGTCCCATGGGTACATCGTATTGGCATATTGCGGCCTGCCGTACCCCTGAAGCTGGATATGACCGGGCACCTGGATGTCCCCCCAGCCGCTCGTATCATATTCCGTCTTATAGAAATCCTGCACACGGGCTGCCGCATTCACCGCATAACTGAATTTCCAGTCTCCGTTCAGAGAGTGGCGCAGCGCCATGGGAGCTTGTCTCTCCGCTTCCTCCATCGTTTTATAATAGCGGTGATCCGAATGCGCTTCCAACCGGTTCACCTTAAATACAGATACATCACTTAGCCAATCCAGACTTGGTTCATTGCCTGACATTATAGTGTCCTCCTTCATCTTCTTGAAGTGAATCTGTTCCTTATTCTACCCAAAGTTTGCCCGGGCTCCCAGAGCAGGATCACAACTTCGGTGCAGATAACTTACTTTTCAGGTGGTTTTGTGATTTCCGGAGGCTTTCGCTTCATTCTCCAATGATGCAAAATAAGAGATCTTATGGTCAATCTTCCGGGCAAAACTCTGAAAGAACTTGATCTTCTCATCAATATGCTGTTTATGCTCCTGCAGCAGCCTGCGCTGGTCAGGCAAGGCTTCTCTGCCTTCCTGAGAGAGCGCGATGAATTGCTTAATATCAGCGATAGCCATGCCGGTATCCTTCAGGCAGCAGATTAACGAGATCAGTTCCAGATCCTCGTCATTGAAGCAACGGTTGCCATTGGCATCCCTGCCCACAACCGGCAATACCCCTTCCCGTTCATAGTAACGCAGCGTATATTGGCTCAGTCCGCTTTTTTGTGCTATGGTTTTGATACTGTATCCCATCGTGCAGCTCCTTTCTGCCAACCATGGCTGGCTTCACCTATATGTAAAGGTAACACCAATCCGTTTCTATGAACAGCCACTCTATGATTCTATTGACTTACACCTAACTCTAAGGTCTAAGCTTACACTATACCTTCATTTAAGGAGTGAATAATTAATGGTAAAAAGAATTAATGTCGCTAACGGTGCTCTTGAGGTATCCGAGATTTCACTCGGCTGTATGCGGATCGCGGATCTGTCCCCCAAAGAGGCTGAAGTCCATATCCACAGCGCCCTTGAGGTGGGCATAGACTTTTTCGACCATGCAGATATTTATGCCGGCGGTCAGGCAGAGGAAGTATTCGGTAACGTACTGGCAGCAAATCCCGGCATGCGCGACCGGCTGATGATTCAGGCCAAATGCGGCATCCGTAACGGCTTCTTCGACTTCTCCAAAGAGCATATTGTGAGTTCAGTAGAGAACAGCCTGAAGCGGTTGCAGACTGATTATGTAGATGTCCTTCTCCTCCACCGCCCCGACACCCTGATGGAGCCGGAAGAAGTGGCGGAAGCCTTCGATGATCTTGAACGCAGAGGGCTGGTCAAGCATTTCGGTGTCAGCAACCAGAACCCGCTACAGATTGAACTATTGAAAAAGAACGTTAAGCAGCCCCTCCTGTTCAATCAGCTTCAGCTCAGCATCATGGTTACCGGCATGATAGATGCCGGCTTCAACGTCAACATGACCAATGCGGGTTCTGTAGTCCACGATGGCGGAATCCTGGAATACAGCCGCCTGCATGATATGACCATCCAGCCCTGGTCGCCATTCCAATATGGCTTCTTCGAGGGCGTATTCCTCGGCAACGAGAAATTCCCTAAGGTGAATGAAGTGATTAACCGCCTTGCCGCAGAAAAAGAGGTAACCGATACCGCCATCGCGACCGCCTGGCTGCTTCGCCATCCGGCCAAAATGCAGCCGATTGTCGGCACCACCAACACCGCACGCCTGCTCGACATCGCCAAGGCCTCAAGCATCACCCTCAGCCGTGAGGAATGGTACGAGATTTACCGCGCAGCAGGGAATGTGCTGCCTTAAGGTATGGCCTGAATAGTAATAGAGATTGGAAACTAGACTCACTATAAAATGAAAAATGCTAAAACTCGCAAAAATCCTTGTAAATTCAAGGTTCTTGCGAGTTTTTTGTATTCATTAATTCTAAGAATCTTTATTTGGTGCTTATTTATTACATTACATGTTATTTTGTCACAATTTGAATTTGATATCCAGTTTCAAAATTTTGTAAATTATGGTATGGTATTAGTAGAGACTGGCCAGTCTACTATAAATACTTGGGAGGAACATAATAATGGTTATTAACAAGCTAAAGAAAAGTTATATCGCATTATTAAGCGCTTCTATTATTTTTGGTTCACTGTTGATCCCGTCAAATGTTAATGCTGCTACTGAATCTGCGGATACATCGGCTGAGATTGTTGCCGCCGCGTCCTTTACTCAAATAGATTCGGGCTATAGCTCTTATCGTACATTAGCTCCTGGAGCAACAGAGTCATTCAAAATTACTAATAGTAGTCCGTACGCCCGGGGATATCAACTAACTGTTAACAGCTCGGGGGCAAATCATTATCCTTCGTACATTAATTTTACTGGTTCAGGGAGAATACACCCTATGTCACAGCAACCCGGACTCTATGTATATGACATTATAATACAGCCGGGTTCGACTTGTAACATTGATATAACCGCCGCAACCTACCCGACTAGTCCCAATAATTATGTAATTGCTGTTTATTAAATTATTGTCCTTCCTTCTCTGCGACCGTTATTTACAGAATTTCAAAAAACACCGCCAGCTTCAGACCAAAAGAGGTCTAAAGTCTGGCGGTGTTTTCTGTTTTCTTTAACTACCTCGCGATTGGTCTTGCTTTTTTACCCATCCTATAAATTCCGATCCAGGCTACCATTAATATGATCTGAGCCAGAACGACCAGCCACAAGACTTCCGTGAAACCTCCTATAAGGCAAAATATAGTGTTAACCAGGGGGAATCCCAGGAAGGTAAACATGATCGGAAAGTCTTTTTTCGGAGTGATTGAATAATTAATCTTCCGGTCCCAGAACTTTGTAAACGTTAATGCTAAAACTCCGACTGTAATTACAGAAAGTGCAATCAACATCACCCATTGCATATTAGAGGTTCTTTCAAAGAACGGCCCCATATAATTAAAGAAGTTAGATAACGGTGAGAACATACAAGCCAATGATGCAAGGGCCGCCAGAAACGGATAGATGTAACCAACGGTTTTACTGTAGCCTTTCTTTTTATGCCACCATTCCCCTATCAGAATAAAGACGGTCCAATACCCCGCTATATAAATCCATCCTGTAAAATTCATCACCGGTTCCCCATAGATTTGAGGTTCACCGGCCAGCGGATAATACGTCCATCTGGCAATGGTTCCATCCAAGGTCTCATAAATCTGTTTAACGGCCACCGGGTCGAGTGAAAAGTCAAACACCATAGCGCTCAATCCCGTAATAAACGGTTTCGTCCAGGAAGGTATATTTACAGACTTCAGAACACGTAAAGTGGAATAAATAATCAGAAACTCAATAATAGGAACAGTAATCGGTATATTAAATAACATCAAAATACTCCGCCCGTAGGCGTAGAACCCTTCCCCAAGCGATGAAGCAGTAATTTCAAAAACAGCGGCGTAAAAAAATACAAAACCAAGAAATTGCAGCAGAACTGTTTTGGGATGCGTTTCCTTATCAAGGATATAAAAAACCATTAGAACAGCAGCAATCAAGACGCTAATATCTTGAATTATCCATACAGGTACGACAGTTATATCACCCATATTTTACCTCCATTTAAGTTGAATTTGAATTGAACGTTCAAGTAAATTATAATTTCACTGTGTTACTTAAACAACAGGCTGTTCGATTGAGATATGTTAGTTATCATACAAATCACATTAGATTTGTTCATTTACTATTTTATTATTTTAAATTGGGAGGATAATATGGAAGACAAAAAAACAGATCACAGAGTGAGATATACAAAAATGGTGATCAAAGAAAGCCTGTTGAAGCTGTTGACAGAACGGTCTATCAATAAAGTTACAGTGACCGACATTTGCAGAGAAGCAGGGATTAACCGCAACACCTTTTATTCACACTATGCGAATCAGTTTGAGCTTCTTGCAACGATCGAAAATGATCTTTACGAAGAAATTAAGCAGCTTGGGATTAATTCTTCCAACCCTCAAAAGCTATCTTATGAATTATGTAAGTATATAAAAGCGAATAAAACGATATGTGAGGTTCTGTTCTCCGAGCATGGTGATAAAGAATTATTAGAAAGGATCCTGTATATCAGTCACGATTTAACGATTGAGCGATGGAAGCAGGAATTAAAATATTTTGATCCACAATTATTTGAGTCCTGGTATACGTTTACCGCTCATGGCACTATAGCCATTATTAAAAAGTGGGTGAGCAGTGGCCTGAAGGAAAGCCCCAGTAAAGTTGCAGCTTTTATTGATAAAGCCACAGAGGCAGTATCCAAAGCATTTTACTCCGAGGAATTATAAATCATAAAAAATGAAGCGGTCCCTCTTTTTTGCGGGCCGCTTCTCTGCTCTTTTGCCAACATTCATTTTCATTCTGAATGATCCGGTTGATCTTTTGCTGCTTGTAAAAGTGCGGCCTCTTTAGCGGAAAGCTCATTTAAAGTCGTAAAAAAAGGTTCAATAGGTACCATCACACCACAGCTTGAGCCCAATCCCAACATCAATCTGAGGTAAAATTGAACCTTCCTTTTTTCCCTGGCAATCTGATCTAACTCTGATAGGTCCGGATTTTTCTTCTTCATCGGCCTATGCTTCCTTCCATCTCAATCTGTCGTGTCGTCATTCTCGCTAGCTCCCTTTCCATAGTGTTTTTCAGCACGTGCTAACAAATCACTCATGAATTTTCCGATCGTCTGTAACTCAGCCTCTGAATAAGAATCAATGAATTGGTAGAAGCCCTCTTCTTTCTCTTGATGCATCTTTTGGTGCAGTTGATAAACCTGTCTTCCCTTATCTGTTAGACTGAAATAACTTTCCTTCCGGTTGTTGTTCATTTGACTTCTCACAATGAAACCCATCTCCAATAACTTTGAACTAATATTTGTAATACTTGCTTTGGACAAATTCATTCTTTTGGTAATTCCGGTATGATTGATTGGCTCATGATCACCAATGCAATCAATGACGTGTACACTGGTAATATTATTGGAGAGTATATCAATCTGAAGCTTTTGGGCTTGCTCCCGAAACACGTTAATTTCATGTTCTGTATATAATTCGTTCAAATGCAGCATTCGGATATATTGCTCGTAAAGGTGACCTTTAGAATGATTTTGAAACTCCAAATCACATCTCCCTAAGGGAAGCGATTCGGGCTCTAACCTATGCGGGTCTGCTCAAGACCAGACAAGGGGATGGGACTTATGTCTGCTCCTCCAGTGTTTTGGGGTCAGTGATTAGAAAAGTAATTGAGCATACCGATAAGTTCGAGAGCCTGGAGGTCCGGTATGCATTAGAAAGAGAGGCGGCTGCCCTGGCTGCGCTCAGGAGAGACGAAGAAGATCTGGCGGCACTTCGCACATGCCTTGACCAGTGCAGACAAGCAGCCGTTCAGCAAGATTTTGAAGCTTACGCCCACTGGGATGTGGAGTTTCACAAAATGGTGATAGCCGCTTCACATAACCAACTAATGGCGAATTTGTACAATCACATTTCCGAGGCGCTGCAAAACATGATTTTGGAAATGAAGGATCTCAAAAACGTGGATTTTTATCTCGACTCTCACGCCCTGCTCTATCAAGCCATTGCTGATCAGAATGGTCATCAAGCGGAGGAGGCTGTTCGTTTATACATTGACAAAGCCCGTACACAGGAGGAACATCTATGAGTTCACCGGAACAATTGTTAAACAAGCAAGATGGAATATCCAATACCGGTATTCGGAAGCAAGCGACACTCTGGTTCATGGTCGTAGGAATTATTTTCATCGCAGCGAATTTGCGCGCCCCCCTCACATCGGTGGGACCATTGGTCAGTCTTATTCGGGACAACGTGCACATTTCTAATACTTTAGCAGGCCTGATTACAACAGTTCCACTAATTGCATTTGCCTCATTATCACCTTTTGTACCCAAATTAGGACGGAAATATGGTGTAGAACGAATTATCCTGATTTCTCTTATTTTTTTAGTCATCGGTATTGCTGTTCGGTCCTTATCCGGTGCAGCAACTTTATATGTTGGAACCGCAATTCTAGGATTTGCTATTACTATATGTAATGTATTACTTCCCAGCCTGATTAAACGCGAATTTCCACAGCAAATGGGGACTATGACAGGGGTCTATTCGGTTTCCATGAATCTATGCGGGGCAATTGCTTCCGGTATTAGTATTCCCTTAGCTGTGGGAGCAGGTATGAACTGGCAAGGTGCCCTGGGAGTATGGGGAATACTTAGCTTCATCTCCATTCTATTTTGGATACCGCTGCTCAAGACTCCAACGAAACCCGCCATTAGTGGTAACAGCACAGGTAAGAACCATCAGGTTAAAATATGGCGTTCCCCATTAGCTTGGCAGGTGACTCTGTTTATGGGAATACAATCAGCTATTTTCTATGTGCTGGTAGCCTGGCTCCCTGAAATCCTAAAAGAACAAGGCATCAGTTCGAGTCAATCCGGCTGGTTTCTCTCGGTTCTGATTATGGCTTCCCTCCCCTTTGCATTTATCGTTCCTGTTATGGCAGGGCGTATGTCTAACCAACGTTCATTAGTGATCATTACAACAATCCTGCTTTTGATCGGAACACTTGGGCTGCTCTATAGCAGTATCCAACTGCTTCTGTTGTGGGTGATTATTCTGGGAATTGGAGCGGGCTTTGCCTTTGGCTTGTCTATGATGTTCTTCGGCTTGCGCACCCAAAGTGCTCATCAAGCGGCAGAATTATCGGGCATGGCCCAATCCATAGGATATCTGCTGGCAGCCATTGGCCCAGCGCTGATTGGATACTTGCATGACGCCACTCATAGTTGGAGTACTCCACTCCTGATTTTGCTTGGCGCTTCTGCCCTACTCGGTATCATTGGTCTAGGTGCGGCCAGAAATCAATTTGTGGGTTTGGCGAATGACCAGCGCGCAAAAAATTAAAAGATTGTCGTACCATTCCCCCATCTATTAGGCTGGAGGGGCATTCATGGCTGTAGACATCGAACTGACAGCGGTCAGCTCATACAGGGACGAAAGGGGATTGTTTCGCGGTACCACCCAGGTTTACTGCAATCTCGCTTTCTGATAGTAGCATAGACTCGTTTTTTTTCAAATCGAATGAATACTAAGCTGCTTTATGATTATTGAGCTCTTGTACCCGGAAAGTTAACCCCTTTATGCTCAGATGAGAAGTACGTTAGCGATAGAAGTCAACCATATCTCCAAACAAGCGTTTAATAAATTCAAGCTCGCTTTCGTTATATTTCCCCAAAAATTCGTACATTCTTTGCTTTTCCTTCGCATGAAGCTCATCATGAGCAGCAAATAGCTTTTTGCCGACAGACGTTAGCCGAAAATACACTTCCTTTTTGTTGTCGTTGAGCTGGGCTTTTCGAACCCAACCTGCCTTTAGTAATTTATTTGCGATCTTGGAGGTATTTCCTTTGCTTAAATTTATTCTCTCCGCGATGGAAGTGAGATTGATCGGCTCCTGCTCACCGATGCACGCAATGATGTGCAGTTCCGTCATATTCAAGCTGAATTCCGATTCAATATGTTTCCGGATATCCTCCAGGTATGTGGCAGTTATTCGGGCTTCATATTGCTCTTTTTGCTCAAGAAACTGAACGAAAAATTCATGAATGGCGGTTTTGTTCTTACTGGCAGTATCCATGATTATACTGGCTCCTCAATTTGTTTTTTTTATTATATCATAGATTGTTCTCTGTGAAACAATATTCATACACTTATTGATATTAGGGTTGACAGGACAAATAGCAACAAAGTAAACTTATATTGTTTCATATGAAACAAAAGTAGAATATAATTTTCATCACACTTGTTTTAACAGGCAGTAAAAAAGGTTCCAACGAAACAATAATTGATGAAGGAGGTTTACTGGAAATACTTGACCACTTTTCAAGAGAAGATTTATAAATATGGGAATGGAGCCTACCTGCCTATGGAAATTGTGAATCCGAAGATATTGACGGACAAGGTTACATCTGTAATTTCTCATGTCGTGGTAACTACTGCCTCCAAACTGGCTTTCATCTCAGGTCAGGTTTCTGTAGATGAATCAGGAGCATTGATCGGTTCAGGGGACTATTACGCGCAAGCGATTCAAGTGTTCACCAATCTTAAGTATGCATTGGAAGCCGTGCAAGCGGATCCCTTGTGCATTGCAAAAATGAATATTTTTGTCGTTAACCACTGCCCGGATTTGATTTCGATTATTTTTGACGCCGGATTTCATGTGTTTGGCCCTAACTGGCCGAAGACAGCAAGTACCTATATAGGCGTTCAAGCACTAGCCGATCCTGAATGGCTTATCGAAATAGACGCTATCGTGATCTTCCCATAATGTATAAGAAAAGAGGTTATAAATATGAAATATGAAGTCATCCTGATCGGTGGCGGTCCTGTCGGCATGATGTTGGCTGGAGAATTGGCCTTAGCCGGTGTAAAGGTATGCGTCATTGAGCGACTAAAGGAGACAACCCCATATTCACGTGCGCTTACCGTACATCCACGCACGCTTGAAATATTAGATATGCGTGGAGTGAAATCAAAATTAATCAAGCAAGGCCGCTTACTTTCGAGAGGACATTTCGCAGGATTAGAAACTCCTTTGAATTTCTCGGTGTTGGATTCTTCTTCCAATCATACCGTCTTTTTACCGCAGAGTGAGACTGAGAAGGTGCTGGAGGACTGGACTCTTAGTCTTGGCGCGGAGGTCTTGAGAGAGGTTGAGGCTCTGTCTGTGCATCAGGATGAGAATGGGGTCAACGTTAAGATCGCGGGACCGCACGGAGAAACAACGTTAAGATCAGCTTATGTGGTAGGTACGGATGGAGCCAGAAGCTTGGTTCGCAAACACGCAAATATATCCTTTGAAGGTACAGATGCCACCTTCACGGCTATTCTGGGGGATGCCGTTCTATCTGATTTGGCTCCTATGAGTGTCATATCCCGAATTACAGAACAAGGATTGGTCAGCATCATTCCAATAGATGATCATATCTATCGAGTCTTGATGATCGATATGGAGAGACGAAACGTCTCCAAGGATGAGAGCGTTACATTGGAAGAGTTTCGTTCATCGCTCATCCGTACGACTGGAAGCGACCTGGGATTGAACGATGTGAAATGGATGTCCCGATTTGGAAATGCTACACGGCAAGCGGGACGCTATCGGAATGGTCGATTGTTCTTGGCGGGAGATTCGGCGCATATTCATTTTCCCGCTGGTGGACAGGGAATGAACGTCGGCTTACAAGAAGCGATGAACCTAGGCTGGAAGCTTGCAGGAGCAATCAAAGGCTGGGCTCCAGACTGGCTATTAGACAGTTATCATGCCGAACGTTTTCCATGGAATACGGCCTTGCTCCGGAATACCGAGGTCCAAACCCTGCTTCTGGACGTGACGCCTCTCATCACGGAACTGCGAAGCATGCTGGCTAATCTGATTCAAATACCGGAGGCTAATTATCAAATCGCTGCACAAATTTCCGCCCTGGACGTACATTATGCACCCGGCGCTGAAGCGCGTTCCCATCCTTTAAACGGGAAACGTTTCAAAGATCTAAGCTTAAAGCTGAAAGACGGGCAATTAATTAACTCCTATCCACTCCTGCACAAAGGTACTTTTCTTCTGTTGCATTTCCATTCTAATGAACAGAATAGCGGTCAATGGGAAACGTATAGCAACCTTCAAGTTGTACATGCCTCTTTAGCTGAGGCTGATGCGGATTGGAACGACGTCCACACGGCGCTTATTCGGCCGGATGGACATATTGCCTGGGCGATTTCTCTATCCGATCCCAATCCAATTCAAATCATAAAAGAAGGAATCATTCGCTGGTGTGGAGACATTACCGTGTAGTAATTCGTTTGGGGTGTGTAACTGCCTTCCCATTGGGTGAACTTGTATTTGGGGGCGTCTGGATAAACTAAAATCACGCAGTGTTGTCTTGCTAGGGTCGAAGCCAAGGAACTCCCGGTGGCGCTCGTTATCCTTGACCGGCCGGCGGAACTGGCGACTGGAGGAATTTTTGCGGTAGCGGAAATGATTCGGAAAAATAAGAACAGCCCATTAGACTTTTCATCTAATGGGCTGTTCTTACTAAAATTATACCGGCGAGAGGACTCGAACCTCCACGGTTTCCCACTCGATTTTGAGTCGAGCGCGTCTGCCATTCCGCCACGCCGGCGTATACATATATAATTTCCAGAAAAATAATGGAGGTGCCACCCAGATTTGAACTGGGGATAAAGCTTTTGCAGAGCTTTGCCTTACCACTTGGCTATGGCACCACATGAAATGGAGCGGACGACGGGAATCGAACCCGCGACCCTCGCCTTGGCAAGGCGATGCTCTACCGCTGAGCCACGTCCGCATATAATGGCTGGGGATATAGGAATCGAACCTATGAATGACGGAGTCAAAGTCCGTTGCCTTACCGCTTGGCTAATCCCCAATATATTTTTTAAAAGAAAATGGGGCGACCGATGGGTCTCGAACCCACGAATGCCGGAACCACAATCCGGTGCGTTAACCCCTTCGCCACGGTCGCCATGTGAAGCTTTTAAGTTGTATTCCTATGTAATTCTTATAAAAGAAAATGGGGCGACCGATGGGTCTCGAACCCACGAATGCCGGAACCACAATCCGGTGCGTTAACCCCTTCGCCACGGTCGCCATATGATTCTTTTATATGAAATTACTTGGCAGGGGCAGCAGGAATTGAACCCACACCAACGGTTTTGGAGACCGTTGTTCTACCTTTAAACTATGCCCCTAAAAAATGGTGGAGGCTGATGGATTCGAACCACCGAACACGTACGTGAGCAGATTTACAGTCTGATGCGTTTGGCCACTTCGCTAAGCCTCCACGGATGGTGCCGGCGAGAGGACTTGAACCCCCAACCTACTGATTACAAGTCAGTTGCTCTACCAATTGAGCTACACCGGCATATTAAGTTGTATATGGTGGCGCGGGAGGGAATCGAACCCCCGACACAAGGATTTTCAGTCCTTTGCTCTACCGACTGAGCTACCGAGCCATATAAATGTTTTGGTAAAAATGGCGGAACCGACGGGATTCGAACCCGCGATCTCCTGCGTGACAGGCAGGCATGTTAGGCCAACTACACCACGGTTCCATGTTTGGCACTTTGGGGTCCCCGGAAAGTATTCGGAATATGCTACAGAGCATCTCTTCACTTTGTGGGGATAAATTGCGGGGGCAGGATTTGAACCTGCGGCCTTCGGGTTATGAGCCCGACGAGCTACCGGGCTGCTCCACCCCGCGTCATTGTACAAAATCTATTCGGTTAAGATAGATGGTGGAGGCTGAGGGGTTCGAACCCCCGACCCTCTGCTTGTAAGGCAGATGCTCTCCCAGCTGAGCTAAGCCTCCATATATGACTCGTATGGGATTCGAACCCATGTTACCTCCGTGAAAGGGAGGTGTCTTAACCCCTTGACCAACGAGCCATGCTGTGTAAAAACTTCAGTGAGAAGTAATGCTACGGAGAGAGAGGGATACTCTTCACTTCGTTACGAGATTGCGAAGCAGTGCTAACGAAGCCTATGCTCCAACGAACCACTGAGGGTTCTCATCCCTTTGCAGAGAAGTAATGCTACGGAGAGAGAGGGATTCGAACCCTCGAGACGCTTGTGGCGCCTACACGATTTCCAATCGTGCTCCTTCGGCCAAACTCGGACACCTCTCCATATGGCTCCCCGAACAGGACTCGAACCTGTGACAACTCGATTAACAGTCGAGTGCTCTACCAACTGAGCTATCAGGGAATATACATGCCAGGCTTGATCGCCTGAAAACTGAATCCGAAACGAATCTGCGTTGTAGAGTTTGGATAAGCCCTCGACCGATTAGTATTGGTCAGCTCCATGCATTGCTGCACTTCCACCTCCAACCTATCTACCTCGTCGTCTTCAAGGGGTCTTACTAATTGGGAAATCTCATCTTGAGGGGGGCTTCACGCTTAGATGCTTTCAGCGCTTATCCCGTCCGTACGTAGCTACTCAGCCATGCTCCTGGCGGAACAACTGATGCACCAGCGGTACGTCCATCCCGGTCCTCTCGTACTAAGGACAGCTCCTCTCAAATTTCCTGCGCCCACGACAGATAGGGACCGAACTGTCTCACGACGTTCTGAACCCAGCTCGCGTACCGCTTTAATGGGCGAACAGCCCAACCCTTGGGACCTACTTCAGCCCCAGGATGCGATGAGCCGACATCGAGGTGCCAAACCTCCCCGTCGATGTGGACTCTTGGGGGAGATAAGCCTGTTATCCCCAGGGTAGCTTTTATCCGTTGAGCGATGGCCCTTCCATGCGGTACCACCGGATCACTAAGTCCGACTTTCGTCCCTGCTCGACTTGTAGGTCTCGCAGTCAAGCTCCCTTATGCCTTTGCACTCTGCGAATGATTTCCAACCATTCTGAGGGAACCTTTGAACGCCTCCGTTACTCTTTAGGAGGCGACCGCCCCAGTCAAACTGCCCGCCTGACACGGTCCCCGTACCCGATGAGGGCACTAGGTTAGAACCTAGATACGATCAGGGTGGTATCCCAACGGCGCCTCCGCAGAAGCTTGCGCTCCTGCCTCCACGGCTCCCACCTATCCTGTACAGATCGTACCCAAATTCAATATCAAGCTGCAGTAAAGCTCCATGGGGTCTTTCCGTCTTGTCGCGGGTAACCTGCATCTTCACAGGTATTAAAATTTCACCGGATCTCTCGTTGAGACAGCGCCCAAGTCGTTACGCCATTCGTGCGGGTCAGAATTTACCTGACAAGGAATTTCGCTACCTTAGGACCGTTATAGTTACGGCCGCCGTTTACTGGGGCTTCGGTTCACAGCTTCGGATTGCTCCTAACCGCTCCCCTTAACCTTCCAGCACCGGGCAGGCGTCAGCCCGTATACTTCGCCTTGCGGCTTCGCACAGACCTGTGTTTTTGCTAAACAGTCGCTTGGGCCTTTTCACTGCGGCCCCCTCGGGCTATTCACCCTACCGAGGCACCCCTTCTCCCGAAGTTACGGGGTCATTTTGCCGAGTTCCTTAACGAGAGTTCTTCCGCGCGCCTTAGAATTCTCTTCTCGCCTACCTGTGTCGGTTTGCGGTACGGGCACCTTCTCCTGACTAGAGGCTTTTCTTGGCAGTGTGAGATCATGACCTTCGCTACTGTAATTTTCGCTCCCCATCACAGCCCAGCCTTATGATGTGCGGATTTGCCTACACACCAGCCTCACTGCTTAGACGGACATCCATCAGTCCGCGTCACTACCCTCCTGCGTCACCCCATCGCTCATAGCGGATTACGGTGGTACAGTAATTTCAAACTGTTGTCCTTCGACTACGCCTTTCGGCCTCGCCTTAGGTCCCGACTTACCCTGAGCGGACGAGCCTTCCTCAGGAAACCTTGGGCTTTCGGCGGATCAGATTCTCACTGATCTTTTCGTTACTCATACCGGCATTCTCACTTGTGTAGTGTCCAGCGCTCCTTACGGTACACCTTCAACCCCTACACAACGCTCCCCTACCCCAGATGCAACGCATCTAGCCATAGCTTCGGTGGTGTGTTTAGCCCCGTTACATTTTCGGCGCAGAGTCACTCGACCAGTGAGCTATTACGCACTCTTTCAATGGTGGCTGCTTCTAAGCCAACATCCTGGTTGTCTGTGCAACTCCACATCCTTTCCCACTTAACACACACTTGGGGACCTTAGCTGATGGTCTGGGCTGTTTCCCTTTTGACAATGGATCTTAGCACTCACTGTCTGACTCCCGGCAAGAAGTTAATGGCATTCGGAGTTTGACTGAGCTTGGTAACCCTTGCGGGCCCCGCACCCAATCAGTGCTCTACCTCCACCACTCCATTCACCGAGGCTAGCCCTAAAGCTATTTCGGGGAGAACCAGCTATCTCCGAGTTCGATTGGAATTTCTCCGCTACCCCCACCTCATCCCCGCATTTTTCAACATGCGTGGGTTCGGGCCTCCAGTGCGTGTTACCGCACCTTCACCCTGGACAGGGGTAGATCACACGGTTTCGGGTCTACGTCCACATACTTAGTCGCCCTATTCAGACTCGCTTTCGCTGCGGCTCCGGCTTCTCACCTTAACCTTGCATGTTAAACGTAACTCGCCGGTTCATTCTACAAAAGGCACGCCATCACCCATAAAGAGGGCTCTGACTTTTTGTAAGCACACGGTTTCAGGTTCTATTTCACTCCCCTTCCGGGGTGCTTTTCACCTTTCCCTCACGGTACTGTTTCACTATCGGTCGCCAGGTAGTATTTAGCCTTAGCAGATGGTCCTGCTGGATTCATACGGGGTTTCACGTGCCCCGCACTACTCGGGATCCGTCTCGGAGAGAACACAGTTTAGGCTACAGGGCTTTTACCTCTATCGCGGGCCTTTCCAGACCTCTTCGCCTACCATATTCCTTTGTAACTCCATGTGAGACGTCCCACAACCCCAAGAGGCAAGCCCCTTGGTTTAGGCTGTTCCGCGTTCGCTCGCCGCTACTGACGGAATCACTATTGTTTTCTCTTCCTCAGGGTACTTAGATGTTTCAGTTCCCCTGGTCTGCCTCTGCGTATCCTATGTATTCAGATACGAGTAACTGCGAATTACCACAGCTGGGTTTCCCCATTCGGACACCCCCGGATCAAAGCTTGCTTACAGCTCCCCGAGGCAGTTTCGTTGTTCGCCACGTCCTTCGTCGGCTCCTGGCGCCTAGGCATCCTCCGTGTGCTCTTAATAGCTTAACCAACGTTCCGGTGTTTTGCTTGTTTGCACAATCAAAAACCTTCACTTAGCATCACTAAAATATTGAAACTTGTTTACACAAGTTCAGCTTAAAGGAATGTTCTAAAACGCAAATTCGTTTCGGTATCCAGTTTTCAAGGATCAAGTTGCTGTAAGTTCGGGTCGATCACAACAGTGACGATCGAAGTTACAGCCGGTTGAGAGTTTGAGCTCTCAAAACTGACCAACGAGTGAGTAACTAGCCGACAGGCTAGATTTAAGATTTGAATGTCTTCATTGCAGAAGACGATTCTCCATAGAAAGGAGGTGATCCAGCCGCACCTTCCGATACGGCTACCTTGTTACGACTTCACCCCAATCATCTACCCCACCTTCGGCGGCTGGCTCCCTTGCGGGTTACCCCACCGACTTCGGGTGTTGTAAACTCTCGTGGTGTGACGGGCGGTGTGTACAAGACCCGGGAACGTATTCACCGCGGCATGCTGATCCGCGATTACTAGCAATTCCGACTTCATGCAGGCGAGTTGCAGCCTGCAATCCGAACTGAGACCGGCTTTGCTGGGATTGGCTCCACCTCGCGGCTTCGCTTCCCGTTGTACCGGCCATTGTAGTACGTGTGTAGCCCAGGTCATAAGGGGCATGATGATTTGACGTCATCCCCACCTTCCTCCGGTTTGTCACCGGCAGTCACTCTAGAGTGCCCAGCTCAACCTGCTGGCAACTAAAGTCAAGGGTTGCGCTCGTTGCGGGACTTAACCCAACATCTCACGACACGAGCTGACGACAACCATGCACCACCTGTCTCAACTTTCCCCGAAGGGCACCTGATGCATCTCTGCTTCGTTAGTTGGATGTCAAGACCTGGTAAGGTTCTTCGCGTTGCTTCGAATTAAACCACATACTCCACTGCTTGTGCGGGTCCCCGTCAATTCCTTTGAGTTTCAGTCTTGCGACCGTACTCCCCAGGCGGAGTGCTTACTGTGTTAACTTCGGCACCAAGGGTATCGAAACCCCTAACACCTAGCACTCATCGTTTACGGCGTGGACTACCAGGGTATCTAATCCTGTTTGCTCCCCACGCTTTCGCGCCTCAGCGTCAGTTACAGCCCAGAAAGTCGCCTTCGCCACTGGTGTTCCTCCACATATCTACGCATTTCACCGCTACACGTGGAATTCCACTTTCCTCTTCTGTACTCAAGTCACCCAGTTTCCAGTGCGACCTCAGGTTGAGCCCAAGGTTTAAACACCAGACTTAAATAACCGCCTGCGCGCGCTTTACGCCCAATAATTCCGGACAACGCTTGCCCCCTACGTATTACCGCGGCTGCTGGCACGTAGTTAGCCGGGGCTTTCTTCTCAGGTACCGTCACTCCGGCAGCAGTTACTCTACCGGACGTTCTTCCCTGGCAACAGAGCTTTACGATCCGAAAACCTTCATCACTCACGCGGCATTGCTCCGTCAGGCTTGCGCCCATTGCGGAAGATTCCCTACTGCTGCCTCCCGTAGGAGTCTGGGCCGTGTCTCAGTCCCAGTGTGGCCGTTCACCCTCTCAGGTCGGCTACGCATCGTCGCCTTGGTGGGCCGTTACCCCACCAACTAGCTAATGCGCCGCAGGCCCATCCCCAAGCAGCAGATTGCTCCGCCTTTCATTCTCTCCTCAGGAGAAAAAAGAAATTATCCGGTATTAGCTACCGTTTCCGGTAGTTATCCCAGGCTTGAGGGCAGGTTGCCTACGTGTTACTCACCCGTCCGCCGCTAAATCTGAAAGGAAGCAAGCTTCCTCTCAGACTCCGCTCGACTTGCATGTATTAGGCATGCCGCCAGCGTTCGTCCTGAGCCAGGATCAAACTCTCCAAATTGGTATTTAGAAAGAGCGATTGCTCATTTTGAAACATCTGACGAGAATTGTTACATTCTCTAATTTGGATCTCACCGAAGTGATTTCCAGGTACTCACTCGTTGTTCAGTTTTCAAAGATCAAGTTCATCTTTCGTCGCCGTTTTTTGTCTCAGCAGCGACCTTTATAATATATCACAGCGCCCTCGTTTTAGTCAACCTTTTTTTTAATTTCTTTTTTCGGCTGATTTACGACTGCATTGCTGCGCATCGTTATGTCAGAGGGACGAGTTATAATTTATCATAAGAACTGCACCCTAGTCAACCCTAAATATTCAGTTCCCTTTCAGCTCTTCTGCAAACCTGGACAAATAAAATAACCCCACAAAGTGAGGCTTTAGCGTAGGTGATGACTCAGGTACTTTGCGGGGGCCCTTTAAAGGGTATAACGAATGGCATGACCATCCCCGGCTTCAACTGCCCACGAGGCGATCTCCCGAATTAATGAACGGGACACCAGCTTGCGAAGCACAAGCGGCAATTCTGCCTGGAGCGGGCTGAGCCCCGAATGCTGCAGAAGCTCTTTAATACTCCACGCCTCCTTACGGCTGCCCAGGATATGAAGCAGCATGGTACAGCAATCCTCCATTTTTGACATGAGGGCAAATTCACAGGCAAGCAGGATAAGCTCGATCCTCTGGTCCAGCGTCTCTGTGCTGATAGTCAATTCTTCATATAGCTTATGGACCGGTGAGTTCAGATTTTTCACCTGCCCCCATACTGCCGGTTCCGGGAAATACCCCGCTTCACTCACTTCAATGCGCGCCCAATGATACAAGGCAATGAGTACGCAATTATAGGCATCCATGGTACAGCCTGCTTCAATATACCGCTTGGACTTAATATACATATGTAAAAAACGGGCGAATTCCATAAACAGCACCCGTTCTTTGAGCGGGCCCTCAAACTGAATGAGCTGCTTGCGCATCTCCGCCAAGATCCCCTTCGGGTCCCAGAGTACCTCTCCAGATATCAGGCTGCTCAGAAGCTCGTTGTTATCCCCGGCCATGACAGCACGTTCCAGTGCAGACAGACCTACATGCACCGATTGTGTCCGCTTATCACCGGCAATGCTATGGGTTATGATTCGTTCCGTCTCCTGTTCCTCGTGCAGCAGAAGGACCACCATATCAAAATCATGCAACAGCGCACTTTGAAACGTGGCATCCCCTCTTTGCCGCCAAGCAACGGCTCCCAGAACATTCTCCTCAAATGTCTCCCCGCTTAATAGGGTCAAATTGGACAGTTCCATACTTCCCTCCATCAAATTTGGCGATTTTGCATCCTTCAGTTATAATCTCTATACATAAGCTTATTCTACATATTCATGCCAGTTCCTCCTGAACAACCGAACTATATTTCAGTTAGGAGATCATACTCATGAAATTTAAATCGGCCAAAATCAATGCTTTTCGCACCTGGGGACTGCTTCTGACCATGCTTGGTATGGGTCTCATGATTATGGGAACTGCAGGTATTGTATTCTGGGGATCTGCCGGCAAAGTCGTTGCTGCTGTCGGTCTTGTCATTGGACTCGTCTCCATGATGGCCAGTCTGGCTATTTATTTCTGGGCGGGCATGCTCTCAACCAGTGCGGTTCAGGTGGAATGTCCGGAGTGCCATAAGCTGACCAAAATGCTGGGCAAAACTGACCGCTGCATGTTCTGCCACACCATCCTCACCATGGACCCTGCACAAGCTACCATTTCTGCCGAAGAGCTTGAAGCCCATCAGCTTAAGCAATAACCCTATCTTAGTAGCGTTTACTGCAATCATCTAACTTCGATTAATATGCAGCAGCATGAAACACATGTAAAGATACAAGCACTCTTGCCTTCTGTACATAAAAAGGTGTTGTCCTAATAGGACAACACCTTTTTATAATTATTCAGAAGTACCAAATATCGCTATTCCGCAATTCCCTTCAATGCTTCCCATGCCTCCGGACTGGCGAAGCTCCGGTTCCAGGCGGCTACTCCGCCCAGCTTCAAGGACTGGGCCAGCTCTACCCTGGCTGTGAGCGAGGTGCTGTCCTCGATCCAGATTTTGCGGAGAACATCATCTTCCTTATACTCCACGTAGTTCTGTCCGGCTTCCTTATCGAATACCGGTGTCAGCTTCTTCTCGGCAATGATCTCCTTAACCGCATTCATGCTGACGGCCTTGGAGCTTACTTTGGTCTTGCCCTTCTCGGTGGCTTCCGTCCAGATCCGCGTATAGAGCGGCACTCCCAGAATCAGCTTCTCTGACGGCACCTTATCCTCCTCGATAATCCGGTTCATAGAGGTCTTAACCCATGGTAGAGAGGCTACTGATCCTGCAACCGGACTGGCTGCCCAGTGCTCGTCATAGGCCATTACAACCAGGAAGTCGGATACGGCGGCAAGCGCCGGGCGGTCGAGGAACAGGGACCACATCTCGCTTTTGGACTTCGGTGTTACGTCAATAGAGACAATCAGATTCCGGCTCTGGGCCATCGGCTTCAGTTCCCGCATGAACTGCGTTACGTTCGGTCCATCCTTGGTGTACACATTCTCGAAATCGATATTAATCCCATCTAAGTTATAGAGGTCTGCATACTTAAGCATCTGCACAATGGCATTCATCCGATTGTCATACGTAGATAAGGCTCCAGTAGTCAAGTCGGGTTCAAAGCTGTTGCTAAGCAGCCCCCATACCTCTATCCCCCGATTATGCGCCCAATCCACATAAGAGCGGTCCGCCTGGCTGCGCACATTCCCCTTCACATCAATAATGCTGAACCAGGTGGGGCTAACCACATTAATTCCAGGCAAGGCTGCAAATTTGGCCGGATTCGGCTTACGTTCGTACACAGCTTCCCAGAACATATTAACCGGCTTGTCCTTCCAGCTGCGCTGCGCACGTGTAGGCGTTTCGGGCTTTTTCTCTACAGTTCGGGTACCATCTTCGGTAATATCATCTGCCTGGACGTAGCCCGAATAACCATTATCAAGCTGAGCGTATACCCAGTCCTTGGTGTCCGTTTTCCAGATCCGTACAACATCGCCAGGATTCATATCGGCAAAAATCGGTGCATGCACTGAAGGTTCACTGCGCAGGGCTTTCGTTTTCCCGCCTTCTTTGCCCTTTACCTTGCCAAGCGGCACCGATTCTCCCGCAGTCATAAGCAGCACCGCACCACTAGCTGTATCCTCTTCGATCTCGAAGCCGTACAGATTCTCCAGTGTATCAGCCGGAAGATAGGTCACTTTATCTTTAACCTCGGGAGCAAGGCGAAGCTGCAGAGGTTCATTGTTCAGAGCTGCGGCCTTGGATTCCTCCTGCATGTACAACAGACTGCTGTCCGTTGAGAGGATAACTGATTTGCTCTCTTTTTCATAACGGATAGAAGGATCTACATATTCCTGCAAAAAAGGCAGCGGTAAAAGCAGTCCGTCCCCCGTACCCGATGCTGAATAGCCGGTAAGCTGTCCCTTCACAAAAATCGGCTTGTCCAGCCCCTTCCAGTCCGGGTCCAGATGCTGGCGGTTCGGCAGTACATAATAAACAACCCAAAAGGCTGCGGCGGCTATGATGACAAGTCCCAATAAGCGGCGAGTAAGACTTCCACGCTTCGTGACGCGTCTTTGTCTCTGTCTTCTGTCCAAAATAGGTCCTCCAAACCATTCGTTGAATTTTAAAAGCAGGCAACACTTCTGTTAAGTATACGCCATGCAGGCGAGCTTGGTTGCGCGAATCTCTTGGAAGGTTTGTATTTTTGTAACAGCTCGATTCTCTATCTATACAAAAAAGCGTGCAGAATCCGCTTCGGACCATACACGCTTATAAGTATTATTCCATTCAGTGCTGCTTCTCGCCGCAGCCTTTGCACACACCGTACAGCTCCATTCGCAATCCATGAATCTTGAAGCCTGTGGCCTGTTCGGCCTGCAGCTCTACCTCATGAAGAGTAGAATAGCTGAAATCCTCAATCTTGCCGCATTCCTGGCAGATAACATGATAATGATCAGATACATTGGCGTCGAAACGGCTGGAATTATCACCGTAGGTCAGCTCACGGACCATACCTGCTTCCATGAACATCTTAAGATTGTTATACACAGTTGCCACACTCATACTCGGAAACTGAGGCTCAAGTGCCCGGTAAATATCGTCTGCCGTAGGATGATTCATCGCTTCCATCAGATACGTTAGAATCGCATGACGCTGAGGCGTAATACGGACACCGGTTGTCTTGAGTTGCTCCAATGCATGCTGTACGCCACTACCCATCCATGCCACCGCCTTTGATTATACAACTTAATAATAATTCTAATCTAATTGTATGACTGTGCTTTCAGCGTTGTCAATGAAGTCATTACATTATATTGATTATTATATAATAAAAATTCGTTATTTCAATATTTGCTCACATTTAAATTGCTGTTTCCGTCTACTCGCAGCTTGAATTCGCCGGTTCCGATCTGGCCGGAAAGCACTTTTTTATCAATCACGAGTCCTGGCATGTCTGTTACGATATCTCCATAGCCGCTGGAGCCCTCCACCGTATAATTACCCGTTAGCGGCAGAAACAATTCAATATCCCCCACTGCACTGTAAATATCCCAGTCTCCCCCGAAATCCCCGGAGCGGATGCTGATCCGGCCGTTCAGCGATTCGGCATGCAGCTTGGCTCTCGCTCCGGAGACCTCCACATTGCCGTTCTTTGTGGACAGATCCAGCGCATCCCCGCTGTCGTATGCCGTGATGTTGCCGACCGCCGTTGACAGCTTCAGGGCTCCTCTGACGTCCCATGCCCCCATATCTCCTCCGCTTGTCCCCAGCTCCACGTTGCCCAGGACATCTCTGGCACGCACCGCTCCGTTCAAGGTTTTACCTTTTACATTTCCATAAATGCGGTGCAGGATCAACTCCCCGTTCCCGGTCTCCAGCGAGATGTCGGCAATGGCTTCCACATTCTGCAGGGTAATTCCGCCATTCATTGTACGGACACTCAAGTCAAACCGCCGGTCTTCCGGCAGGGAGATATCGAGGTTGATCCGCGGCTGGCGTTTGCCGGATTCACCGTACGCCTTACTCTGGGGTGTAATCTTGATCGTTGTGCCCTCTGTCACCTCGACAAAAGACTGATCGGCTATGGATTCAGCCAGTACCCCGTCCAACTGGTCTACCCATACGGTTGCCGTAATCTCGATATCCTCCACAGCAGCCCGGTGAATGAGAATGTCTCCATTAATAGCGTCAATATTGACCTTGGAGGTGTTCAGTTCGACCGGAACCATCAGCGGAGCCTTCTGATAAGAGCTTCCTTCCGCTTCCCCGTAATCGACCGCCGCCACGGTCAGGTTAAGACTCACCTTATTCCACAAATGCAGATAGTGCTCCTGCTCGGTTACGATAAACACACATGCAGCCAGTATTACCGCAGAGAACAATCCCCGCAGATCCATCCGCGCCCTTCCGGCAGTACCGTTCTGCTTCAGACGGCGGAAAAGAATATAGATCAGCAGATACTCTACTCCCCATAATACCGGAATGATGGGCCACCATTTGAGCAGCAGCATCATATAATCTGTTCCATCGCGCCAGTCCAGGAGAAGCAGGATTCCGACAGCAGCCAGTGTTACTGAGGCCGTATATCTGCCGATCCGCCGCTTCTTCCGATCCTTGTCCTGACGCGCTATGGAGTCCCTGGCCATCTCTCTGATTCCCATAAGCAGGCCAAGACCTATCAGCACCACGGAGGCGGCAGCACCGGCAGAGGTCTCAATGAATACGCGAAGCCAAGGCGGCTTTTGCTGGAAAAGAAAGAGCAGCGCCCCGCCGATAAGCAGCAGCAGGCCAAAGGAAATCCCCGGCTCGCTGATCCTTAGCCGGCGTCTTGAGGTTGTACCGGCACTCATGGTCTCCAGCTCTTCAGGATCCTGCTCTTCAGGAAAACGCAGAATCCGGTCTGCGGTCTGTAGCGCGTCAAACACATTATAGAAGTATAGTACCGGGATCAGCAGCCCCAGCAAAATCAGCAGCGGTACATTAATTTGCATCCCGATAGATGAGAAATACAGCAGTGCCACTATATCCAACACAATAAGGAAAATGACTGAAATCCCTTTGCGGAGCAGCCCGAGGTAGAGATGTCCCGTGCCGGGAAGCACTGCAGCAAGCAGGCCGGCTATAAATTTACGTTTACGCGGACGGCGCTTGGGACGGGGAGGGATGTAGGGGGTTTTCATTTCTCCGTCTGCTTCAGACAGCGGCATGCCTGCCTCGTTCTCTTCCTCCCGCACGGGAAGCTCCTCATGATTCTGATGACCGGAATTCATTCTCGGTACTCCTCCTTTCTAAAGTGGTATGCACTTGTCATTTCAGCCTGCCTGTCCGGTGGAGCTCCAGCAGCTCAACTCCCGGAACCACCTCTTCGGACCCGGCAGGAATGAACCCGTGCTTGGTATAGAGCGTCACTGCCGGAAGATTCAGCTTCCCCGTAGATACGATAAACTGCTCCATCTCCGCATAACGGGCAAAGATAAATTCCAACAGTCTTCCGGCCACGCCTTGGCGGAAATGGTCCGGGCTGACCATCATCCGGGTAACCGTTAGCTTGCCGGGAGACTCCTCTATGACTGCAACAGCGCCGAGCAGCTCCTCCGTCTCATTAAAGCAGCCGTAGAACTCCTCTGTAACCCGGCTGAGCATGTCCCTCGTCTCCAGCAGCGGCGGTATGTCCCGAAACCCTATGATCTCTGCCTCCAGGCGGTACGCCTTATGCTGAAGGCTCCACAGCTCATCAAGTAGGAACTCATCCTGCAGATTCAGCTTAACGATTGTATCCATCCGTACATTCCCCTTATATACTGCACAGAGCCTGCCGTTGCCGACAAGCCCTGTGCCCAAGATTCTATGATCTATTACCCAAAAGCAGTCTATCTGTTCAGCACTTCTGCGAGCAGAGTGTTCGCAAGACCCGGGTTAGCCTTCCCTTTGCTCGCCTTCATGACCTGTCCTACAAGGAAGCCGATGGCTTTTTGCTTACCTGCCTTGTAGTCCTCGACCGATTGCGGATTGGCCGCGACCACTTCCTCAACGATTCGCTTGATTGCCCCTTCATCACTGATCTGAACGAGGCCTTGCTCTTCCACAATTACCGCCGGCAGCTTCCCGCTCTCCAGCATTTCTTTGAATACTGTTTTGGCGATTTTGCTGCTGATGGTTCCGCCTGCGATCAGGCCGATCATCTCGCCCAGTCCCTGCGGCGTAATCTTCAGCTGGGATAACTCCAGATTATTGCTGTTCAAATACCCCAGCAGATCGCCCATCATCCAGTTGGCGACAGCCTTGGCATCCTGCGTGAAGGCAAGACTGCCTTCGAAGAAGTCCGCAAGCGGCTTGGAGGAGGTGAGCACTCCGGCATCATAGGCAGTCAGACCAAACTCCTCGCTGTACCGGGCCTGCCGGGCATCCGGCAACTCAGGGATCGTAGAGCGGATCGCTTCCTTCCAGTCTTCTCCAATGTGCAGCACAATCAGATCCGGGTCCGGGAAATAACGGTAATCATGGGCTTCCTCCTTGCCGCGCATGGACAAGGTCTTGCCTCCGGCTTCATCCCAGCGGCGGGTCTCTTGTACAACGACTCCTCCGTCATCCAGGATCTCTCCCTGGCGGAACTGCTCGTACTCCAGCCCGCGCAGCACCCCGCGGAAGGAGTTCATGTTCTTCAGCTCCGCACGGATACCGAATTCTTCCTGGCCTACTGGCCGCAGACTGATGTTAGCATCACAACGCATGGAGCCTTCCTCCATCTTCACATCGGACACATCGCAGTACTGCATAATGGCGCGGATCTTCTCCAGGTAAGCACGCGCTTCCTCCGGTGAACGCAGATCAGGCTCAGAGACAATCTCAATCAGCGGCGTCCCCACACGGTTGAAGTCAACGAGCGAAGCGAAGCCTCCATCCACATGAGTCAGCTTACCGGCATCCTCTTCCAGATGAAGACGGGTGATCCCGATCCGCTTGGTCTCGCCGTTCACTTCAATATCAATCCAGCCGCCGAGGCCGATAGGCTGATCATATTGCGAGATCTGGTAGGCCTTCGGGGAATCTGGGTAAAAATAGTTTTTGCGGTCGAACTTGCTGACATCGCCGATCGTACAGTTCAGGGCCATTGCCGCTTTCATGGCATACTCCACCGCTTGGCGGTTCAGCACCGGCAGTACACCGGGGTGACCAAGACAGACCGGACAGGTGTGCGTATTAGGCGGCGCGCCGAATTCAGTCGAGCAGCCGCAGAAGATTTTGGACTTGGTATGAAGCTCCACATGAACTTCCAGCCCGATGACCGTTTCATATTTAGACATAGATAATCTCATCCCTTAAAAGTTTATGGTCAACTACTTCAAGCTACAGTTGCGGGCGGGCCTTGTGATGCTCTGTATGTTGTTCAAAGGCATGCGCAACGCGCAGCACCGTACTCTCATCAAACTCCTTGCCGATAATCTGCAGGCCGACAGGCAGGCCTTCCGCGAAGCCGCAAGGAATGCTGATGGCAGGAATACCGGCCAGGCTGACAGGAATGGTAAGGATATCATTCAGATACATGGTCAGCGGATCTTCGGTCTGCGAGCCCAGCTTGAAGGCTGTGGTTGGCGCAGTCGGCCCGATGACAACATCGTACTTGCGGAATACTTCGTCGAAATCCTGCTTAATCAAGGTGCGGACCTTCTGTGCCTTCAAATAATAGGCATCATAATATCCGGAGCTGAGCGCGTAGGTGCCAAGCATGATCCGGCGTTTGACTTCAGGGCCGAAGCCCTGGCTGCGGGAGTTATGGTACAGATCCAGTAATCCGCCCCCATCATCCACTCGCACTCCGTAACGGACACCGTCAAAACGGGCCAGATTGGAGGAAGCCTCCGAGGAGGAGAGCAGATAATACGCGGCTACAGCATATTCTGTATGCGGAAGTGAAACCTCTTCCCACACTGCGCCAAGGCCTTCCAGCACTTTGAGCGCTGAGAGCACCGATTCACGGACCTGGGCATCCACACCTTCACCCAGATATTCCTTAGGTACGGCAATCCGCAGACCCGAGATGTCGCCGGTCAGCGAGTTCAGATAATCAGGTATGTTAACCTTAGCTGAAGTGGAATCCTGGGCATCGTAACCGGCAATTGCCTGCAGGACATATGCGGAATCCTCCACGGTACGGGTAATCGGACCGATCTGATCCAGGGAGGAAGCAAAAGCGACCAGGCCGTAACGGGAGACCAGGCCATACGTAGGCTTGAGGCCGACTACTCCGCAATAGGAGGCTGGCTGGCGGATGGAGCCGCCTGTGTCTGAGCCGAGGGTGAAGAAGACTTCCCCGGCTGCAACCGCTGCTGCCGAACCGCCGCTCGAACCGCCTGGAACACGCTCCAGATCCCATGGATTGCGTACAGCGCCGAAGCTGGAATTCTCATTGGACCCGCCCATGGCGAACTCGTCCATGTTCAGCTTGCCTATAGTGACGGCATCGGCCTGACGCAGCTTGGAGACTACGGTCGCATCATAGACAGGCTGGAAATTGGTGAGAAATTGGCTGGCACAGGTGGTGCGCAGACCTTGGGTCACGATATTATCCTTAATACCGGCGGGCAGTCCGAAGAGCAGACCGCGGGCAGTCCCGGATGCCAGCTTGTCATCAAGCTCGCGCGCCTTGGCACGGGCTCCCTCTTCATTTAGTGTCAAAAAAGCATGAACCTTACTGTCACGCTCCGCAATGACGGACAACGAATCTTCGGTCAACTCACTGACCGAGACCGCTTTGGTGTTCAGCATGTTATGTACTTCAGGTAATCGGTATTGAAACAGGCTCAACTTGCTTCCTCCTCTCAGGTATAGGGGTTATTCCAGAACAGCGGGAACCTTGAAATGTCCTTCTTCGTCTTCCGGTGCGTTAAGCAGAGCCGCCTCCTGGGTCAAGCTCTCCTTCACCACATCGTCACGCATCACATTGCTGACCTGCAGCACATGGGTGGTCGGCGGAACATTCTCAGTATCCAGCTCATTCAACTTCTCGGCATATTGTAAAATAGCATTCATTTGTTCGGTGAAGGTAGCCTCTTCTTCCGGGCTTAATTGCAGGCGGGCCAGCTTGGCCACATGCTGCACATCTTTGACGGTGATGCTCATAATGGATATCCCTCCTGTTTAAAGGGCTAAAGCGCCCGGATAACGTTTTTAATTATAGGGTAGACGGCCTTACAATTCAATGCGCTTGTCGATTGAGGGGGATATATGGAGAGTAAGTATGTAGAATTCCTGTGTTGGCGGGGCGGCACTCTAGATTGTTGTACGTTGGGCAGGATTTAGACACACCCTTGTCCACAACATAAGAAAATCATAATTTCCTAAACAAAAAAGCCGGCATTCGCCGGCTCTTACTTAAATCCAAGCGCGAAGATTCACCTGCTTGATGAAATCCGCCTGGGACAAACTTTCTTGGGAGGTTGTCTCTATCTCTTCCACTTCAACTTCTTCGCCGTTCATCAGGTGATGGAACAGCTTCTCGTTGTACGTTGACAGTGCATAATCTATCAGTGCTTCGTGCGTGGCCCTCTCGGCTTCTGCTACCAGCAATTGCTCTTCGGCCTCAATATCCTCTGCCGTAACATAGAAATTGCGATTAGCTTCGGGAACACGAATGACATAATCAAACGCATTATCAGGATTGCGGTCGTAAGCAATCAGGTAGCCATAGTCTCCGATAGGAAGACTCTGCTCAAAAGCGTCTGCGACAATGACAATCTTCTCTCCTAAACGCAGCATCATCCTACCTCCTGACCAAAATCTATCATGGTTCTGCTTGTTTCAACAGTCTACTAAAAAAAGATAGAGCTGTCCAGCAGCAGGATGATTGTACGATGAATTTCCGCAGAAAACACTCTGAAAATTCATGAAAGATCGCTTTCTTATTGCAAAGCTTGCTAGACTGGCAATTTATTCCTTCCAGCCAGTAGTGAGGCACCGACAATACAAATCATAATCAGGAGCACGGCGGAGACAATCGGTGCCAAGCTCACTCCGGTGCCTCCATCTGCAAGTACACCGGCAGACATTCCGGGCAAAGCAGCAGGCATCCAGTTCAGCTTAACTGGCAACAGGCCATGGACGAGACTCATGACCGCTGCCAGCAGGAGAGTTAGGCCGGCAGCAGCAGGACCGCGCAGCCAGGCACTGAAAAGCAGCGTAAGCGACACCGCACAAAGCAGCCACAGCGCATACAGTCCGGACGCTACAATCACATCCTGCCAGGATAAAGCTCCCATAAGCTGTACTGTATAATAAGCCGCTCCCGCTGCCCCCAGCCCAGTGGCAATAACCAGCACCGTGAAGTTCGCGGTCCATTTGGCCGCAACAACGGATATAGAGGAGACCGGCTTCGCCATTAACAGCTCGGAGGTGCCGCTGCTGCGCTCTCCTGCCAGGCTGTTCATCGTTCCCAGCACCAGAATCAGCATTCCAATTGTTCCATACTGGCCCAAGGCCTGAGCCATTACAGAGGACGCGGCCGGTCTCTCCATATTCTCCATCAATCCAGCCGGAACATTGGAAGAGAACGCCAGGATATCCGCCATATAAAAGCTGACCAGCGGCTGCATAATTCCCAGAACAATAAATACCACGGGAACCCATATCAGCTTATAGCTGCGCACATTCTCCAGCATCTCCTTCAAATATAGAGCCCAAAGCTTCCTCATGTTCCCACCACCTTCATAAACAGGTCCTCCAGCGTCGATGAGCCTGCTTCAAATTGCAGCAGCGGAATATCCAGCTCCACAGCTTCCTGCAAAAGCATCCGGCGGGCGAGTGCTACATCTGTGACATTGAACACGGCCTTGCCATCCGAAATTAGCGCTTCTTCGATAAAATCCCTGTGTCTAAGCCCTTCTAACCAGCGGATAGCCGAATCTTCCTTCCCTGTAGTGAGTCGGATTACCGGCAGACTGTATTCTGCGCGGAGACTGGACAAGGTTCCTTGAACGGCTATAGTCCCCTGGTTCATTAATACGACATCATCGCATATCTCTTCCGCATCATGCAGCACATGCGTGGAGAAAATAACGGTTGTCTCCTCCCGGATGTCCCTAAGCAGCTCCATGACTTCCCGGCGTCCGATAGGATCAAGCGCGGAGACAGGCTCATCCAGCAGAAGCAGGCGCGGTCGGTGTACCAGGGCCTGGCCCAGCCCGAGGCGCTGCTTCATCCCCCCGGAATATCCGCCAATCCGCCGCCGTGCAGCAGAGCCTAGTCCCACACGCTCCAGCACAACGCCCGATGCCACCGCCGCTTCCCGTGCACTCATGCCGCTCATCCTGGCGGAAAATAGGATATATTCGTGCCCGCTCATCCAGTTGTAAAAAGCCGGGGCTTGCGGCAGATAACCCAGTTGCCGGCGGTAATCCGTCCCCGGAAACCCGTCAAAAGTAATCGTTCCGGCAGTCTGCGGCAGAAGACCGGCAAGCATACGCAGCGTTGTAGTCTTCCCGGCTCCATTGGGTCCGAGCAGCGCGACACAGCGTCCTGCTTCAATTCCAAAGCTGATGCCATTCACCGAGGGATGCCCCTTAAAGCTCTTGTGAAGATCCTTGACCTCAAGCAGCGGCATTAGAATTCTTTCCTTCCCAGTGTGAAATAAGCCACGCTGCCCAGCAGGTTGCCACATATCAAGAACAGAACCCACATCCATTTCGGTCCGCGTACCTGCTCTGTCTTGCTCAGTGAAATCAGACCGATTATTGCCAGCACTACCTGCAGTGCAAGCAGCGGAGCAATCAATCCCCAATTCAAATCCTTCATAACCTTATCCTCCTTATCTCCCGGGCAATGGACAATTGTCTCAGCGGCTCCTTCCGGCCTTCCGTTTGCGCTTATCTGGAAGAACTACAAACAGCAGGTAACACACTGCCGGTGAAGGTGCCCCTGTAAGTCCCCAGATTCCCCAGAACCAGGCCTTCATCCCCTGACCCCTGTCCCTGGCATCACGGAACAACCAGGTTCCCTGCAGCAGCAGTACGGCTGCAAGAATCATCCAAAGCCAAATAGGTATCTCCTGCAGCTTCTTCACGCTTATGATTCCTCCCGCCCGTGTCTGATCCGCGCTGCTCCCAGGCTGCCGAGTGCACTCAGGATGAACACCGCCTGCAGACTCCAGTACAGCACCGGCGCCGTGCTTAGAATAGAAATCACTATGGTAACCATTACAAGAGCCACCAAAAGGAATAGCAGCAGTTCCTTACGGCGCCGCTTCCTCCGGCGCACAGCTTCCCCGGCAATTAGCTGCTCCAGCTCCGGCAGGGAGGGCGGAGTAATATCGGCATAGAGCATATCCAGATGATCCAGCTCTGCGGACAGCTTACCCAGCAGCTCCTCGTCACTCTTAAACCTCATCCTCATTCAGCTCCTTTCGCAGTTGACCCAGTCCGGCAGCTACCCGTGATTTGACCGTTCCGGAAGGGATCTCCAGCATCTCCCCGATCTCATCGTAGCTGTATCCGTAATAATGCTTCAGCAGTACAGCCATTCTGTGCGCAGAGGATAGACGCGACAAGGCATCAAGCACTTCACTCCACTCCATATTCCGGCTCTCAAAGCTCCAGCGTAAACTGCGGTTACCCTGCTCCTGCATCTGTCTCTCCCGCCACTGTGCCTCCCGGCTCCAGCGCCGCTTACGGTCAATGTACAACCGGCTGCCAATGGTAATCAGCCATGAAGAGAATGCCGAGGTCCCGTTATAGCTCCCGATCTTTTCCATGCATCTGACCATCGTATCCTGAGCAATCTCTTCCGCAAGCAAAGGGTCAAGCGTCGCTTTGATCAGATACTTGTACAGGAAGGGATAATGCTCCCGCAGCAGCACGGCCAGTGCAGCAGCGTCACCCTGCTGTGCCTGGCTGATCATCTCCAGCGTCCTGTCGCCCATAGCCCCTCCCCTTATCTCTTTTGTCACACCTGTAATACGTCTATGTAATAGTTATCGTTCATTCCGAGTCAGAATTATTCTGCAGCTCCCACAGTCTGCGTCTCCATGGCTGAATTGCCCCCTTGCCTCCGGGAAAGCTCCAGAACAGCGTATACTTAGTATCACTCTTCCCGTCCAGATCATTCACTTCATTCCGCTCCGCTATCAATGAATCTTTCGCTTCCAATTCCCCATAATCCAACTGGCAACGCATATTATCCTTCATTCTGCTTCCCCCTAAAAATTCATATCTATAGGCAAAAAAAAGAACGCAAACCGGGATTATTCCACAGTCTGCGTGCTTCGCGAGGTAAATGTTACATTTAATTAACCATATTGTAACAATCTGGCCTGGGCTTGTCTACCTCTAATTTCCCGGTTTGTGTCAAATCCGGCCAGAGGATGTCGTTACACGGCAAACGGAACGGCTTTGGCGTCCTCTTACATCGGGACATAAGGGTTGTGAAGCTTCTCATAGCCGATTGAGGTTCGCGGACCATGTCCGGGGAACACTCTCACTTCCTCATCCAGCCGGTAAAGCTTACCGCGGATCGAGTCAATCAGATCCCCTTCTCTGCCGCCCGGAAGATCGGTACGTCCTACTCCCATTTTGAACAAGACATCGCCGGCGAACAAATCATTCCCGCATAAAAAGCTGACGCTGCCCGGCGAATGTCCCGGCGTATGCAGCACACGGAAAGAAAGGCCGAGCAGCTTGAGAATCTGGCCTTCCGCCAAATCGTATTCTGCCGGATCTGTGCTGATGGGAGGCGTAGTATCAGGCCACATTAAGGAGCCGTTCAGCTTCGGGCTGCCCAGCCATTCGCTCTCCAGCGGATGGATATAGACCGGGCACTTCTTGGCTTTGCGGACCTCGTGCAGCCCGGCAATATGGTCGAAATGGGCATGCGTCAGCAGAATCGCTTCAATCTCCATACCCTCAGCAGCCCGGAGAAGACCCGCTGGATTAGCACCCGGATCAATGATGACACCGCGCTTAGGGTCTGCCCCCGTCAGAAGATAGGCATTGGTCTGGAGTGCCCCCAGATTATAAGAACGAATATTAAGCATCGGCATTAGAATCCGGAGATCAGACTGCGCAGCTCTTTGGCGATAACTGCGTGTGATTCCGTTCCTTCTCCGTAGGCTTGCCCCATTGCTTTGCGCACTTCGGTAATTTTGCTGTCATAGTCCGCTGCTTCGCGGTCCGGGTTCTCCCGTTTGAATTCTCTCATCAGGGTCTGGACATGCTCCGGACGCGGTCCCCACTGCCCCAGTACATAACCTCCGGTATCCGCAAAAATCACGATGGGAACGGAACGGCCGCCCATGGTCAGGAAGTTGTCCATCAGCTCCTGGTTCTCTTCGAGAATCAGCACTTCCGTCTTGATGCCCGCAGTCTCCAGAATCCGGAAGACCACCGGGACATTGCGGACCACATCTCCGCACCAGTCCGCAGCCAGAATCAGCACACGCAGATCATCACGGTGATTCAGGCTCTCGAAATATTCGCGGTCACTCTCGTCTTCCCAGGCGAACTTCTCATACCAGGATTCAAAAGCCTGCTGATTCTTCGTCATGGCTTCCACGAACTGGCGCGGAGTCAGGCCTTGGCCAAATTTGGATGCTACATTCTGCTTCATACTGCACTACCCTTCTTTTTGGATTTGTACCACTTGAACAGGAAATACAGAATAATTACCGCAATAGCGCCAAGAAGAATCTCATGAGTGTACTTGGCTGCGACCTCATCAATGGTCTTCCACTTGTCCCCAAGCGTATATCCCAGATAGACAAACAACGCGCTCCACGGAATGACTGCAAGGGTTGTCAGTAAAGTGAATTTGCCCAGCGGCATGCGGGAAATACCAGCCGGAACCGAGATGGCATGACGGACAACCGGGATAAAGCGGGCTGTGAAAATCACACCGGTCCCATACTTTTGAAACCATTCTTCGGAGTGGTCAATATGCTTTTTGGAGATAAAAATGTACTTGCCGTACTTCTCCAGCACAGGTCTGCCGCCATAACGGCCAATCCAATAAACAAAGATCTGGGCGATCACTCCCCCGACGGTACCGAACAGCACCGCGCCAAAAAAGTTAATATCGCCTTGTGAGACCAAATAGCCGCCAAAAGCCAGGACAATCTCACTTGGAATGACTTCAATCATGAGCCCGATCATAATCCCGAAGTAGCCCAAAGACTGAATCCATTCAAACAATTGTGAAATGACATCAGATATAAAGTGCACTGCAGGTCTCCTCCCGTATGGCGTAATAGCCTGGTATTCTGCTGGCAGAACCCATCTGCTTAACCGCTCTATGTATCCAGCTTCTCCTAGCCTATTCTAGCATATGCAGGCTTACGACTTCTACTTAAGGAATATGAACAACCCCCTCCTGAAACAGATGTGAGTTTCTGTATTGACAAAGATTGGAATCGAGTCATATTATATATTTAGATAATTATTTAAATATCGAAAGGAGGATATAGAGTTGAATGAATCGTTCAAAGCGCTCGCCGACCCGACCCGGAGACAAATTCTCCGGCTGCTGCGTGAAAAGGACCGGACGGCCGGGGAAATCGCCGATTTTTTCAATATGACGAAGCCCAGCATCTCTCACCACCTCAATGCGCTGAAGCACGCGGGGCTGGTGCAGGACGAACGTAACGGGCAATTCATCGTCTATTCTCTGGACTCCACGGTACTTGAAGAGGTGCTTGGCTGGTTCCTCGAATTGACGGGTAAAGGCAAGGGCAGTACGGACAGCAAACCGGAGGTTCAGGCGGATGCTAACCCAAAGGGCTTGCGGGCCAAGGGGAAAAGTGGTCCGGGCACTATTAAACATACGGAGGATGAATCTTGATGAAGAATTTCACATGGAAATGGCAGGATACGCTGGTTGTCATTCTTGGGTTTCTCTCACTGGGCTATGCGCTGGTGAATTACGGCAGGCTGCCGGATCAGCTGCCCGCCCAATTCAGTATAACCGGCAAGGTCAATACTTACTGGAGCAAGGGTTCGGTTATTGCCTTGTTCTCTTTTATGGGCTTGATTTTTCCGCTCGCTACGCAGTTCATTCGCAATGTTGACCCCAAGGGAGAGAATTACAATAAGTTCCCGGGCGCTTACAAAATGGTCCGTCTCACCGTTGCCGTCATCTGTGATGCCGCCCTTGTCCTGTCGGTCAGTTATGGGCTGGATGTGCAATTTCCTGCCGGAAAATGGGCTACTGTAAGCATAGGGCTGCTGCTGGCTGTAATCGGAAATTTCCTGCCGCAGATCAGGGATAATTATTTCACGGGAGTCCGCACGCCTTGGACGCTGCATGACCCTGCCGTATGGCGGAGAACCCACCGCTTCTCCGGAAGGATGTGGGTGAGCGGCGGTCTGCTAATTGTGCTTGCGGCCTTCATGCCCGTTACGCTGTCGATCAGCATGATCATCACCGCTCTGGTAATCATGATTATTCTCCCTATTGTGTACTCATGGCTGATCTCGAGGCGTGTTAAAGCCTGAGATTAGTCGGGAGGCAGGCTAATAAGAGAGATTCCAGTGATGGACCGTATTAGGGTAAAGTTGCGGTTATTATGCTGATATGTTCACCCCAGCGGCTACCAAGCCCCGAATTCCACTCTGAGGTGCGTCTTATCTGTCGTTGGTGTCGTTGGAGCTAAGCACCGCCTGGGACTGTAAATGGATTAACTGAAAGTAGATCCCTTCGCTCTGCGGAAGTAGGGTGAAGTTACGGTCATTATGCTGCGGTCCTCTGTCCTGCTCCTTGGTGGTCAGCAGGCTGTACTGCCGCAGTAACTCTAGTCCCGCCGCCGCGCTGTCCGCCGCTATACGTCTGTCTCCCTCTGCCAAGCTGCGTTGCCCCATCTCAAGCATTCCTCTTAAGGCAGTAAGCCGCCCCGCAGCATTAAAGTGATCCGTCTGTTGACTGCGGCGGACCCAGTACAGCGCTTCTCCAGGATTACCGCCCCGCAGATAACTTGCCGCAAGCTCCCCATGCAGAGCAACATCCCCCGGAGAGAATGACAGGCTTCGCAACAACAGATCAACCCCCTGCTTCTGTGAAAGCAGTCGCGATAAAGCAACCGCAGTCTGCGGCTCTCTCGGATTCCATCTCAGTGATTGCTGCAGCAGTGTAATTCGTACGGCAGGATCTTTCTCTCTGACCGCCTGCTTGAATAGGGCAGCCCCTTTCATGGCCTGGAAGGAAAAAACGCTGCACAGGAGGGTCAGCCCGCAGACAACAGTTATGCCTGCATAAACCCATAATCGGCGCGGCCGCTTCCTTCACTGGTCAGTCAGCTTGCTGCGCTGCCAACGGGAGTCATGCAGAGCTGGAGAGTCAACCTTCCTAATAGTCAGGCTATTTGCTTCGGCAAATGCCCAGGCGGGCAACAGGAGCAGCAGCAACCAGACCAGTCCATAGCTCAAGTCGAAATCGGCTGCGCTATGCAGCATGATCACGAGCAAGGGCGGAAGCAGCCTTGGTGACGCCTTGAATACCAGCCCTCCTGCGGCCAGGAGCAGCAGGAGAACCGCAGCCAGACCCGCCATCCCGAGGTTCAGCAGGATGTCGAGGTAACCGCTGTGCACCTGGCTGCCCACGTAGGGGCGGGACTGGGCGGCAAGATACATATGCCGCCAGGTCTCGCCCCCGCGCCCCAGCCAGGGCGCTTCTGCCGCGAGCTTCCAGGCGTCGCGGTAGAACAGCCCGCGCGCGGCGGCCGTCGGTGACGGCCCGGTGATCCGCGCGCGTACCAGCAGCAGGACGGCGCTGGCCGCCGCCGTCCAGCCCGCCGCCGCCAGCGCCAGCAGGGCGGCGCGGTCCCCGCCCGCCGCATGGCAGCTGCGGCGGTGCAGCCATAGGCCGGCCAGCCACGCGCCGGCCCAGAGCCCGGCCAGCAGCAGCAGGCCGGGCAAGGGCTCTGCCGCCAGCCCGGAGCGGGCCAGCTGGCGGTAGAGCAGCGCCGCCGCGGCAACGGGGGCGGCGCCGGTGATTAGTAGCGGCACGAACAGTTGCCGCTTCAGGAGAAGGGCTGCGGCACCGGCGGCAGCCGCAGCCAGCCATGCGCCGCGCGACTCGCTGAGCAGCAGCGCGGCGGCGTACGGGAAGAGCGGCAGCAGGCGCGCCGCTCTTAGCCAGTGCAAAGCGGACCTGGTTCCGGTCCGCTTCCAATTGATGCCGGCATCTCCTGTACCTTCTTCCCCCGCTCTGCTGCCCCCCGTTCGCTCCGAACTTTTGCCCGCACCCGTATCTTCTGCATCTATCTCACCCGCTCCCCTGACGCCCATACGCTCAGCATTATTGTCCACACCCACACCTCCTGCCCCTACCTCACCCGCTCCACTGACACTCGCACGCACCGCACTGCTGCCTGCACCTCCCTTATCTACTCCGCCTACAGCCACGCCTCCAAACGCACCGTTCTTCTCCCCATCCGCTGCTTTCCCAGAATCTCCAGACCCGAAGCTATAAGCGGCTGCAAACAGCCGTTCCAGTAAATACACGGCCATCACCGCACCAAAGGCATTCGGATACTGAAGCAGCCCGGCCAGCCTAGCACCAGTGGCACTGACTCCCGGCGATTGGGTATACGCCACCGCATAAGGAATTGGCAGACCTCCGCAGACCGCCAAAAGGGCCGACAAACTAATAGTGATTCCAAGCAGATGCCACACTGCTGCAAGAAGAGTTACTCCCCGGCGGGTTCGCGCCGCCAGCAAAGCGAGAGCAATAAAGCTAGTGTAGAAGCCTGAGCGCAGCATTTCATTCACAGTTCCTTGAGCGGATACGGGTCTGCCTAATGCCTGGATAGCATATAAGAGACAGAGTAGCACACAAGCGCTGAGTAACCCCCAGACAGCCAGCCCCCTCCCTCCACCTATACTGCCAGCCAACTCCCGAATATGCTTTCTACGTTCAGGCTGCTCCTCTACTTGCGCCCCTCTACCAGTCGCCATATAGATAACTACCAATCCCAGCAAGACTCCGCACAAGCCAAACCACACCGTCAGGAACAAATACATCTCTCCGGTGAAAAAGAACCCTCTCAGCACACAGGCCGCCGTCCCCGCTGCTAATAACGCCAACCCGCAAACCAAAGTAACCAACCAATCACTTTGCCGTCCATACCTGTTCACCCGCATCCTAAATCTCCTATTGCTCATGATGCTTAACAGTCTGCCCATATTTACCGGAAAACAGAAGAGGCGGCTAATCCACCCGAGTTAGCTCAAATGCACAAATGAAGAGCACTTGTGCACCTGATTCCACCAAACGCAGAAACCACAAAAAACAGCCGCCCCCATCAGGAAGCGGCCGGTCTGTCATACCCTAAACTATTCAACACATGAATTAAACTTCTGTACTGCCGGCGGGCAGCAGGTCGGAGCAGACGCGTTCCAGGTAAGGCTTGGCACCGAGGAAATCGCGGAATGCGGTGTATTCGCGCCATTTGGCGGCCTGGTCACCGCTGTCGCTGCGGACGGCGCGGATCAGGATGTTCTTCGGGGTGTGCTCCATATCGATGAATTCCAGCAGCTGGCTGCGGTAGCCCATCAGGTCCAGCAGCTTCGCCCGGATTGCATCGGTGGCGAGCGCCGAGAACCGCTCCTTCAGGATGCCGTGTGACAGCAGCGGATTCAGCACCTCACTCTCTACCTGTGCGAACAGCTCATGCTGGCAGCAGGGCACCGAGAGGATTACCGATGCGCCCCAGCGCACGGCCTTCTCCAGTGCAGCATCGGTGGCGGTATCACAAGCATGCAGCGTGACTACCATATCCACCTGATCCAGCTCATTATAGTCGGCGATATCGCCCACCAGGAACTTCAGCCGGTCATAGCCCAGCTTAGCAGCCAGCGCATCGCAGTGCGCAATGACATCCGCCTTAAGGTCAAGGCCGACAATATTCAGCTCCCGCTGCTCGCGGACGGCGAGATAATGGTACAAGGCGAAGGTCAAATAAGACTTGCCGCAGCCAAAATCCACAATCGTCAGCGGCCGGCCTGCCGGCAGATCGCCCAGCACATCCTGAACCATCTCCAGGAACCGGTTGATCTGGCGGAACTTATCATATTTCTTGGCCAGCACCTTGCCCTCGCTGTTCATAATGCCAAGCTCGACCAGGAACGGCACCGGCTCGCCCTCATCCAGTACATACTGCTTCCGGCGGTTATGGGCCAGATCCGGCACTTCCTGCTTGCTGGCTGATTTGGTCAGAATCGATACCTTGTATTTCTTGCTGATCAGCACCTGATAGTCGGCACTGGCAGTACACAGCAGACCTTGGCGGAAGGTGTCCCTCAGCAAAGAGAGCATCTCTTCAGCGGCATCCTCTGCGGGAATGTTGCGGTGCTCCACCTTAGGGCCGATATAATAGGCAAACTGATAATGCAGCTTCCCTTTTAACTCAACAGGCTTGACCTGCACTTTATTGTAGGGGGCATCGCCCTTGCTGCGCAGCTGGCTTAGTGTAGCCGTAATCAGAGTGCGGCCGCTCATCACTTGCTCGATCAATTCCTTCAAAGCTTCCAAATGGGTACATCTCACTTTCCGGTTTATAAAATAGAGCACGTTGTCTCCCGAATATCGTTACATTATAGCATTAACCTTAAGCTTGCTCCATTCTTCCATGCCCTGCTGCACTTCCTCTAGCGGAAGACTGCCCTGGGCTAACTGCTCCGGCTTTAAAAGCAGCAGCCGTCCGTACAGCTCCCGGCCTTCCTCCGCTACATTCTCCCCCTGCTCCCAGAGCCGGTAGAGACTGTTCTCCGCCTTAGCGTAATGTCCCCGGGATTCGTGGTAAGCCATCAAGAGGCGTTCGGTCTTGGCGGGAAGGCGGTACGGCTCCACTTCCTCCAGCAGCTCATTGACCTCTTCCGTCATGTTCAGCAGCTCACGGTCCGCACCATGAAGACCGGCATAGATGAATAAATGCAGGGAACGCATCGCCCTGAACAGGGCTGCATCCCGGTCTCCTTTGGCCGCGTAAATCCCGCCTTCCTCCTTCAGCAGCCGGGCTACCCCTTGCAGCTTGTCAGCCTCAAGCACCCCTCCAAGACGAAACATATCAATAATATCCTCTACGGACAACGAATTAAGCAGACGCGAATTCAGGCGAAAATTCCGCATCAGCAGCTCATCCACTTCCCACAGGGCTTCCGTTGTTTTTTTATCCTGCTTCAGGGTCATTACTTTGGCGACCATAGCTGTCATATCCTCAATCATCCGTACAATATAATCCCTCCGGAACATACCCGTGCTCCTTTCGTTACGCAGTTGCTTCTCTTCTGTATCCTCTGCTTGCTGTTGGACTCATCGTGAACTACCATCCACCTAAGAGGTGGCGGCTTCTTGGTCAATGAAGCTACTGCTCCAAGTTTACCCAAGCTCAAAGGCTAGTCCCTAGCCCAATCATTGCCATATCACATGGCTAGTTTGAGTAGGTTTTGAGCAGCGTTTACATCGCGATCATGATGCACGTTACATTCTGGACAAGTCCACTCCCGCAAGGCGAGGTTCTTCACCTCTGCGTTCTTATAACCGCAACAGGAGCAAAGCTGACTGCTTGCATAGTGCTTAGGGGCAATAATAAGCTCTCTGCCATACCATTGAGCCTTATATTCAAGCATCGAACGGAACATACGCCAAGATACCTCGCTAATCGCTTTTGCAAGTTTGTGATTCTGCATCATATTCTTTACACGTAAGTCTTCCATCACGATAACTTGGTTTTCGTTTATCATTTTGGCAGACGTTTTATGCAAGAAGTCTTTACGCTGATTCGCTATTTTTTCATGTAACTTGGCAGCTTTCAGCCTAGCCTTATGACGGTTATGGCTTCCCTTCTTCTTCCGCGATACATCCTTTTGCAGCTTCGCTAATCGCTTTTCAGACGTACGCAAGTATTTAGGATTGGATATGATTTCGCCATTTGAAGTCACAGCAAAGTCTTTCAGCCCAAGATCAACGCCAATCTTCGTATGCATTTTGGGCAACTGGACGATATCCGTTTCAACCAATACGGAAGCATAATACTTTCCCGTTGGTGTTTTTGAAATCGTGCATGATTTGATCAGTCCCACGAATGGGCGGTGCAGCTTGATTTTAATACCCGTTTTTAGCTTTGGAATCTTAAGATATCCATCCTCTATAGCCACGGTTCCATTTTGGTTATTCGTTGTGAAGCGATGATTACTCGTCTTCTTGCTCTTGAATTTAGGAAATCCCGTTTTCTGGTCCCGAAAAAAATTCTGATAAGCCTTGTCTAAATTCAGTTGTGCATTCGCTAAGGCAAGGCTATCGACTTCTTTCAGCCAGTCGAATTCCTTTTTGTATTGTGCGGGTGTATTCCTCAGCATCGTTTCCGTTTGCTTGTAATGTTCAATTTTATCTGCAAGCATTCTGTTGTAGATGAAGCGAACGCATCCGAACACTTTAGCGAAGTAGTGTTGTTGCCCATGGCTTGGATAGATACGGTATTTGTAGGCTTTCAGCAATGGCGATCACCCTTTCACCCCTTGGGTTTCGATGTATTTTTGAATGACGTCTATTGGCGCTTCACCCGTGGTAAGCAAGCAATAGGAGCGTGACCAAAAGGCCTCTTTCCAAAGTGATGTTCGGAGGGTAGGAAACTCCTTCTTGATCAACCTAGATGATGCACTTTTATAAGCGTTGAGAAATTTAGAAATGTCGGTATTAGGATGAGCTTTCATTAGGATATGAACGTGATCCCTGTCATGATTCCATTCCTGCAAAGTCACATTGTAAGTAGGCTGAATGGATGCAAATATCTCTTTCAGACGTTCGGATATGGGATCTGTAATGACTTTCCTACGATACTTGATGACTAGAATAAGGTGAAAGTGAAGGGAGAACACTGAATGGTTATTTGAATCTAATTTCATTAACTTCACTGACCTTTCCAAGATACGACTGAATACTTTAATTATAGCATCTTAGGCGGTTAGAATCCATGTAGATTAGACCGTTTCCATTCATCCCCCACTTAAAGAAGATGGGAGAATTCTGTCAACTGAGGGTTAAACCACTCGTCTCTCCGGCGCCACTGTGCGGAGTTAAGTCTTGACCACACTATAATGATGAACTATAATTCAGTTACCCAATCTGTATTGCAGATTGAACTATTTAGCAGATCCGAATTGGATACAGACTGTATACATGTTAATACGGACCCTACATAGGAGGTTTATTGATGACCAAGCCAACCGGCAACACGCAAGACTCCATCACAGCAGCCGTTTCAGGTCAACCGGATCTGCAGTCAAGCAACCGGATTTTGAACGTTACGCCGGAACAGGATAAGCTGCTGGAGAGCGCCTTACGGATTAAGATTATGCACACGCTGTCGGCAGAGCCGCTTACATCCAAGCAGGTTGCGGAGAAGCTGAACAAGACTCCGGGTAATATTCATTACCATATCGTCAAGCTCTATGAGGGCGGTCTGCTGGAGCTTGTCCGTACAGAAGCCGCAGGAGGAATCATCCAGAAATTTTACCGTTCCAAAGGTACGATGTTCCACTCGGAGGCGCTTCGCAGCCTTCACTTCCGCGAAGAAGACCAGACCCGGCATTTCAATACCAGACTTACTCTCTCTCCTCAGGAGCTTGCGGAATTCCACCAGGAGCTGCTGGAGCTGATTACCGCCTGGGAGTCCAAGGTAACGGAAGGGGACGAATACGGTGTGGAAGTGATGCTGGGCCGTCTGCAGTCTGCCGATGCTGCTGCGCAGCCGGAAGAGGAGGCACATTAATAGATGAGCACCGCTGGCCCTTCCGGACAACCGAAGCATCATCCGCTTGAGGGCTTCGCCGCCCCTTTCCGGCAATCCCGCGCCTTTCCTTACCTGTGGCTGGGACATTTAGTTTCTTTTTTGGGCAGCTCGGTAACCATGGTTATCCTGCCTGTCCTGGTCTATTCCCTGACCGGCTCCACCACCATTATGGGGATGGTCATGGCCGCCTACATGCTGCCTAATGTAATCATGCTGCCGGTATCCGGACATATTGTCGACCGCTACGACCGTGTACGGATTATGATGCTGGCCGATATTGCCCGGTTCATCGTTATGATTACGACTGCTGTGCTGTCCTTGACCGGAGTGCTGAGCATTCCGTTGCTCTATGGACTTGTTGCCTGCTACGGCCTGCTGGACGGCTTATTCCAGCCCGCCTACGCTGCCGTCCGCGCTACCGTATTCACTCCGGATATCCGCGTAGCAGCGAATTCTTTAACTCAGATCACAACCCAGTCCGTGCGGCTGATCGGTCCCGCGTTAGGGGGACTGCTGATTACCCACCTGTCCGCGGGCTTCGGCTTCGGAATTGATGCCTTCACCTATCTTATCTCCCTCATCTGCCTGGTCTATCTGCGCAGGATGATGATGACCCGGCTGCAGTCTGCTGCCACTGAGACTGACATCCCGGCTAAGCCTGCTGCCGGGACCTCTCCCGCTCCGCACTGGAGGCAGGATTTCGCCGAAGGAATACATGTTCTGCGCAGCCAGCCCTGGCTCTGGATTACAATTCTCGCCTTCTGCTTCGTCAATATATGTTATACGGGCGTAATCAGCGTCCTTCTTCCCTGGCTGTTCAAGGTCCATCACGGCTGGCCTCCTTATCTCTATGGCCTGGCCGTTACGTTCTCCGGTGTCGGGGCCATAGCGGCCGGCCTGCTGTACGGCCTGCGGGCGAAATGGTATCACCGCGGCATCCTGGCTTACGGCGGCGCCATGATCAGTGGGGCTGCTCTGCTGCTGCTCCCGTTCGCAGGCACTCCGGCAGCAGCTGTCACCTTATTTGCCGTAGAAGGCTTCGGACTAATGATCTTCGGGCTGATCTGGGAGATCAGCCTGCAGGAGCTTGTTCCGAAGGAAGCCTTCGGACGGGTAGCCAGTCTGGATATGTTCGGGTCCTTCGCCCTGCTGCCGGTCGGATATATCTTAGTCGGCTGGCTGGCCGACCGGATCGGAGGAGTGCCGACCATTATTATTTTTTCCGGCCTGGGCCTCTCCTGTGTTGCCCTGGTGCTGTGCGTTCCGGCTATCCGTAAGTTTCAATAAAATATATAAATTTGCACAGCAAACAGAAGGCAGCACCCGCCGGAGAGCGGAAGTGCTGCCTTCTGTCCCTATTGCCTGATATAATTTACTTCTGCACAGGGGCCTGAACGAAATCCTTAATAATCTTCGCCAGTTGCTCCGGTGCTTCGAACATGCCCATGTGGCCTACACCCGGCAACGTCACCTTGGTGATGTTCCGGTTGTCTGAGGTGAAGGTACGCTCCGGTGTCACCTTCGAATCCTCTGCTCCCGCAACCAGCAGCACCGGCAGCGCCGTTGCCGAGATCACATCGCGGCGGTCCGGGCGCTCCCGCATCGCCAAGGATGCGCCAACCGCGCCTTGCGGCGGAGTCTTATAGCCAATCTCCTTGGCACGTTCCAGCAGCCGGGGGTCCGCTCCAGGGGCAAAGAGTCCAGGCACCAGCTGATCCACAAAAGCAAAAATGCCTTCGCTCTGGATCATGGTGACGCTCTTCAGCCGGTTCTCCTTGGCTTCTTCACTGTCCGGATAACCGGAGGAATGAATCAGCCCGAAGCCCTTCAACCGGGAGGCATGGCGCTGGGCAAACGACAGGGTAATATAGCCTCCGAGCGAATGTCCCAGCAGATAACATTCCGGAATCTCCAAGGCATTCAGCAGCGACAGCACATCATCAGCCATCTGCTCGATGGTATAGGCTCCAAGCGGAGCATCCGAAGCCCCGTGCCCGCGCAGATCCGGGGCAATGACCCGGTAATGGGCTGTAAGGCTTGGAATCACCTTTTCCCAGTACTCGGCACTCCCGCAGAATCCATGCAACAGTACGATTACATCCCCTTTGCCTTGATCACTGTAGCAGATGTTGCTTCCCTCGCATCGAACATTTTCCATGGCTGCTTACCCTCTTCCTATGTAGTGGTCTATATTAATAAGCTAGAACAGGCTGATTTGAAACGCTCTCAATCCGTAAGACCGAATCCCTGGGCGGCTGCCTTGGCAATCTGATCTGCCATAACCATTACCCGGTAGAGCGGGGTAGTCTGTATGGTCCGGTAAGGACGGGGACTATTCACATCAACGATCGCCGCCAGACTGTAATTCCCTACAGCAGGCAGGAGTCCTCCTACCGATTCTGCCGGACGCAGCGGCTGCGCTGCCGCAAAATAACAGCCCAGTGCGGCCGGCGGTCCCAGGCAGGCATCGACAGCGATAATAATCTGCCCTTCCGGAATCTCTGTTATCCGCTGAACCAGATTATCCGCATCACAGGGCGCCGGAAGCGTACCCGTTACATTGGGGAATCCGTACTCCAGCAGGCGGCTTCCCGTCAACGGCCCCAGTGCATCTCCGGTGGAGCGGTCTGTTCCGATACAGAGGAAGGTCAGCTGCTCAGCGGAATACAGGTCTGCGATCCCGCGGAAGAAAGCTGCCAGCTCTCCGGCATTCATTTTACGCCGTTTTCTGCTCTCTTCTTCTCTGATGGCCAAAGACTCTCTCCCCCTCTCACTCAGCAGCCTGTTATATTTACCTTTAATTTAACATGTTTGCGTGATCTGGACAAAAAAATGGTCATCCCCTGCCCAAACATGATAAGATATTTGAACTATACCAGTTCAAATTCTATATTACTCAGGGAGGATGGTTATACTCAATGGATTTGTCAAACCCAAGCCAGGAGAACGTTGAATATATGATTGAAGGCATCAAAAACAAGCTGAAAATGGCCAGTGCCGCTGCGATGCAGGCGTCAGCCTTCTCAGTGGAGCAGTATGAGGATATCCAGGATATATACGAGGTTGCGATGGGCAGTGACCGGCTCAGTATCTCCCAGGTGGAGGCGCTCGTCTCAGAGCTTGGCCGCCTGCGCAAGAAATAGCACCAGCAGTTGGTATACAAGGGAAAGCCCTTCAGCTTCATTGTCCGTAAGACGGGACGTTGAAGCTGAAGGGCTTTTGTGTGCTGCAATAATAATCTTACTGTCATGCTCCGGCGGCTACGGGAGATCAATCAGAATGAATTCTGCATCCCCTGAGCTGCTTATGCCTTTGAGCGTAAGCTCGCAGCTCTTGCGGATGCGCGCCGCATCCCCCTCTTGGAGCTGGAATACACCATCTGCGCACGCGATCTCCAGATTGCCGGAAATGACGTAGAGATGAGTGCGCCGCTCCTCCTGCTGGGGATAGCGCAGCTCCCGGTTTGTCTGCAGCACGGACAGGTAAATGTTAACATCATTGTCCAGCTGCAGCGAGCCCTGAGTCCCTTCCCCTGAAGCAACAGGCAGCAGGTGGTTGAGCTTAAGCTCGGCCGGAAAGAACCGGGCATCCCATTTCGGGGTCTTGCCGGGCCGGTCGGGTAAAAGCCAAATCTGCAGGAACCGGACATCCACATGGTCCGACGGATTCGTCTCTGAATGATTAATGCCTGTTCCTGCGCTCATCAGCTGTACACTGCCTGCCTGCAGATCTGCATGATTTCCCAGATCATCCTGATGCTTCAGCACACCGGATACCACATAAGTGATAATCTCCAGATCATGATGCGGGTGCTCATGCATGCCCTGCTCTGGCTTCAATTCATTGTCGTTATGCGCCAGCAGGGCACCAAAGTGGGCGTTGCTGGGATCATCGTAATCGGCAAAGGAGAAGCTGAATTCACTGTGTATCCATTCTCTATTCGAAGTATGACGCTCGGCTGCTGTGACTACTTTAATCATAATGCTGCACCTCCATAAGATGTTGTTATTTTATCAATATCCTAGACGGGGAATGAATGCTCCTTAATATGAGATGTATATAGGCGCTATAATTATCTATTTCTTACCCCCTTCCCTTCGTGATCAATCAAACTTGTAAAGCCGCATATTCATCCATTTAGTTATAAAAAAAACACCTTTTGGGCTGGGATGCTCCCTTATCCTCCGGCAATCTTTGCCAAGCTATTCCGCTGTTTCAGCACATAGCCCAAAGTGTATATACGAAGTAAGAACATTCAGGCTCACCTGAATTTGAATAACAATTCTGACAAGGAGTGATTGATAATGAATAAAGCAGAGAAGGAATATCCGGTAGAAAGCGGCGGCACATTCTTAAAAGGGATCTTCATCGGCGGACTCTTAGGAGCGGCGGCAGCATTGCTATTCGCACCAAAGCCTGGACGCGAGATGCGCAGTGACCTGTCCGATAAGCTCACAGTAGCTACGGATAAGACAAAAGAGGTTGCGGGAGCCGTAACTGACAAGACCAAGACGATTGCTACGACCGTAGGTGAAAAAGCTACAGACCTGGCAGGCACCGTATCGGCCAAGGCCTCCGATATCTTCACCACCGTCAGTGACAGCAAGCAACAAATTGCAGCTACTCTGGCGGAAACCGGCAAAAAGATTGGTGAAACGGTAAGCGATGCCTCCAAGGACATCACGGGCAGCGTTAAGGACGCCTCCCAGGACATAGCGGTTGAAGCCAAGGATACCTCCAAAGAGGTTGCCGACAAGGCGAAGGACGCTTCCAAGGAAATCGCAGGCGCAGCGAAGGATGCCAAGGACGAAGTTAAATCCTCTTATTAATCCCGGATGTTCAGGCTGATTATACATTGAAGGGAGCGGCCACATCTTCCGTAGCTGGCCGCTCCCTATTTATGCATGTCTTATATTTCAATAAAGCCTGATTCAGGCTACAGAAAGCAGGTACGCCTTATGGGAGAAGCGGACAACAGAACCAAAGCTTATGACGTAGATGAGCATCCCTTCGAGCTGCGGCATGAGGTCAAACGCTTGAATGCGAGGCTCGACAAGATCGCCGACTCACTGGAGAAATCCGAGTTCAAGGATATCCTGGAGAACTATACAGACCCCAAGAAGCGGATTATCACCAATCTGATGGCCGGGATCTCCAGAGGCCTGGGCCTCTCACTCGGTACCTTTGTCATTCTCGGTATTCTCGGCTATATTCTCAGTTTGTTTCTCAATGTACCGGTTATCGGGGAATATCTTGGAGAAATCAAAAAGTATATTGATGCTAACTAAACACATTTCCCGCGCATCCCTCCTGCAGCCTACTCTACCGTGAATAGACTGCAGGAGGGATGTTGCTCTTTACCCCCACAAAGTGGGGCTCTAGCGTAGGTGATGACTCAGGTACTTTGCGGGGACCCCAAAACATATAAATTCTTATCTACCCAAAAAAGGGCAGGCTCTATCCCTTACGGGATGGAACCTGCCCTGATAAATATAATGACCTTGATTCTTAATAGGATGAATTAGCCATGATCTGCTTCAGCTTCTCGGTGGCCCGCTTCTGGATACGGGAGACACTCATCTGCGAGACACCCAGCTTCTGGGCAATGGCCCGCTGGGATTGGCCATCCTGGAAGGCCAGCAGCAGCACCTGCTGCTCCTGCTCCTTCAGCTGCCCGAGCGCCTGCTGGAGATCCATACGCTTCTCCACCGTCTCGTAGTCATTCGCATCGGAGCTGATCAATTCACCGAGTGTGGCCCCGCTCTCTTCCTGGGAGAGCGGGGAATCCAGGGAGACATAATGATAACACTCTCTGCCGGCCAGTACCTCCACCGTTTCCTCAACAGTAAGATCCAGATAATGGGCAATCTCTTCAACCGCCGGAGAACGTTCGAGCCGAATGGTCAACTCATCAATGGCCTGCTGAACAAGCGCGCCTTTTTCCTTAATCCGCCGTGGAACCTGTATGTACCAGGATTTATCACGCAGGTAGTTTTTCATATGTCCAATCATGCTCTTCATCGCATACGGCTCGAAGGGAATCCCCAAGCTGATGTCGTATTGCGCCAGCAGCCGGATCAGCGCCATTTGCCCTACCTGATACAGATCCTCATAGAGATCCGGACGGTTACGGGCAATTTTGCCGGCTGCCATCTTCACCATAGGTTCATATTTGCGGATGAGCACTGTTGCGATTTCATTGTCTTTCGTCTGCTGGTATTCCCAGATCAGGCTTACTGCTTCATTCATGGACTCTGGGGGAGTCACTTTGTCATTCATACTTTCTCCTCGCTGAAATTGAGCCGTTTAGTCAGGGTAACGACTGTCCCTTTCCCTGATTCGCTAACAACGCTAACGTCATCCATCAGCGCCTGCATTAGATAGAATCCCAGTCCGCCCACTTGAACATCATTCAGCTCCTTGTCATGAAGCGTCAGACGTTCCCCGGACGCATCCAAACCATCAAAGCTCTCCCCCTCATCTTTGACAGTAATGGATAAGACACTTGATCCTACCTCAAAGATTACATCAACCATACCGTCCGCCTGCCCATAGGCATAGAGCACGGAGTTATTACACGCTTCCGAGACAGCTACCTTCATATCTTCAATGTCTTCATAAGTGAAACCCATTTTGGAGGCAATGCCGTATAAATTAAGTCTGACAATATCGACATATTCTGCACTGGCGGGTAACTGAAGAACTACTCTTTGTATGTCATCACTCATTCTTAGTTCGATCCTTTCCTAGTGGGAATTCTCTTGGGAGGCAAAAAACTTGGAAATGCCGGTCATGTCAAACAGCTTCTGTATTTGCGGAGGAACTTCAGCAACGGTAAACTTGACGTCCATTCCATGTCTTGCTTTGAGGATCGACAACAGGATTCCGATACCGGTGCTGTCAATATACTTCAGATCCTTCAGATTGATCACGAGATCAAGTCCTGTATCTCCCACTAGCGGTTCCATTACCAAACGAAAATCGGGCGCCACAGACAGGTCGAGTTCACCTACCAGATAAACAGTACATACCGAACCAACGGTTTCGGTCTTTGCGTGAAACTTTTCGCTTTTATGTGTATTCATAGACAACTCTCCTGATTAAATGTTTTCTTTACCAATAACCCTAATAGCACAGGCTTGAAACAAAAAAACAGCAATACGACGCTGGAAATTCATGGATCATGCGTTGAAAATTGAGGTGTTCCGCTGGGTGGCGGGATTATCCCTGCCTGAATATCTGGAGATCATTTGTTTGATGCTGCTTAGCTTGAGCGGCTTGCTGATGTAGCCGTCCATTCCGGCAGCGGTACAGCGGTCCTGAATCCCCTCCATCACATTCGCAGTCATCGCAATGATCACCGTCTTGTCAGGCGAACCGCCGCTCTCCTCACGAATCAGGGAGGTTGCTTCAAGCCCATCCATTACCGGCATCTGCAGGTCCATGAAGATAAAATCATAAACGGATTTCCGGGCCAGCTCTACAGCCTCATTCCCGTCCTCGGCAACATCAGCAAGATACCCGAGCTTATCCAGCATGCTAACCATAAGCCGCTGATTAATCGGATGGTCATCCACCACAAGCACTTTGCTCCGGCTTGCCTCATCGACCTCTTCCGCTAAGCTTTCCTCTTCCCGGCAGCCGCCTTCCAGCTCTTCCTCCGGCACGGCAACCTGGATGCTGAATACAAAGGTAGCCCCCTTCTCTTCCATCGACTCTACACGGATATCTCCGCCCATCATGCCCACGAGGGACTTGCAGATAGCGAGGCCGAGGCCCGTGCCTCCGTATTTACGCGTCATGGAGGAATCAAGCTGGGAGAATGGCTGGAACAGCCGGTCACATTTCTCCGGTGAAATCCCGATGCCGGTATCTTTAACTGTAAATTCGATTACCAGTTTATTATCCTCTGCCGGCACACTGGAAGCAACTAAATAAACGCCGCCCTGGTTGGTAAATTTCACCGCATTGGATACGAGATTGATGAGAACCTGGCGGAGCCGGGCCATATCTCCATAGATCAGCCGCGGCAGCTTCTGATCGATGAAATAGGCCAGCTCCAGATTTTTTTTGCCGGCCTCGGCTGAGAACAGGCTAAAAACCTCCTGGATAGTGGTATGCAGCTCAAATAATTGCTCTTCCATTTCCATTTTGCCCGATTCCATCTTGGTGAAGTCAAGAATATCGTTAATCACGGTAATCAGTGTGTCCGCACTTTTACGGATAATCTCTGTATATTCCTTCTGTTCCGGTGCAAGCTGGGTCTCCATCAAAAGATCAATCATGCCCACTACGCCATTCATCGGCGTGCGGATCTCATGGCTCATCATCGCCAGAAACTCGGTCTTGGCCTTAGCCGCGATCTCCGCGTCTTCCTTGGCTTTGATCAATTCACCGTTCATGCGCTCAAGCTCCAGCGTCTTTTGCTGCAGCTGCATCGCTTGAATCTGCTGCTTTTTGCTGGTCAGATACATATTCACAAAGCCTTCAATCTTCGACTTCAGAATCTGCGGAATAAACGGTTTGACCATATAATCAATAGCGCCGGCAGAATACCCTGCGAATAGGTGCTCCGATTCCCGGCTGTTCGCAGAGATGAAGATGATCGGAATATCCTTGGTTTTCTCCCTGGCTTTGATTAATTTGGCGGTTTCGATCCCATCCATACCTGGCATCTGAACGTCCAGAACAATCACGGCGAATTCATATTTCAATAAGCACCGCAGTGCTTCTTCTCCAGAATTGGCTTTGACAAGCTTGTAATGCTGACTCTCAAGGACGGCTTCGAGTGCCAGCAAATTCTCGGGACGGTCGTCAACCAGCAGTATATGAATCGGTTCCTGAACCCCCATAGGTCCCTCCTTACCCGCTATTTATTTTTGCGGTATATTTTCTCTACCCGGTCCAGCGGCTCGTAGCTGTCACTGTATCGTGTGAAATGAATGGACTCCTTGGAACCGAGGACCAGCACTCCGAACCGGCTGAGGCTCTCATGGAACAAGCCATGCACATGATCGCGGAGCTCGTCGTTAAAGTAGATCATTACGTTCCGGCACAGGATCACATTGAATTCGTTGAAGGAAGTATCCGTTGCCAGATTATGCTCTGCAAAAATGATGTTCTTGCGTAAATACGGCTGCAGAATCACTGAGTTATATTTCGCTGTATAGTATTCCGAGAAGACCCCCGTGCCTCCGGCCTCAAGGTAGTTCTTGGTGTATTGTTTCATCTTGCCGATCTCGTACACGCCTTCTTTGGCCTGCTGCAAAGAACGGGCGTTCATGTCCGTGGCATAAATTCTAGCCTTGTCATATAATCCTTCCTCATGCAGCATAATTGCCATCGAGTAGACCTCTTCGCCTGTCGAGCAGCCGGCATGCCAGATCCGGATGTAAGGATAGGTCCGCAGGAGCGGAATAACCTTCTGACGGAAGGTCAGGAAGAGTCCGGGATCACGGAACATCTCTGTCACAGGGATCGAGAGACTGTACACGAACCGCTCGAAGCATGCACGGTCATGCAGCACCTTTTCCTGCAGGGCAGAAATGGTAGGTAAGCTCTCAGCATGGACATGATGCCAAATGCGCCGCTTCAAGGAAGGCAGGGCATAATTCCTGAAATCATATCCATACAATCGGTGTACTCCGTTCAGAAGCAGCTCAATTTCAATCTGTTCAAGCTCCTGCTTGCTCCCCGGCGGATTCCCCTGCCCCTCATATCCGTGCTCCATCGCTGCCATTGTCATCAATACTCCCTTGCCTGCGCCTTATTTCCGTACTTGGTTTGAACCTGCTGTATAGGTATTACCCCGAAATCATCCTTACGAATACAACCAGACGCGCATTAACGAAAGAAGCTGATCTGTACTGATCGGTTTCTTCATATAATCGGAGGCTCCGGCTTCAATACATTTGGCTCGGTCCTCCTTCATAGCCTTGGCTGTAAGGGCGATAATCGGCAATTTCTGGTACTGCGGCATCTGCCGGATGCGGCGCATAGCTTCATATCCGTCCATCTCGGGCATCATCATATCCATCAGCACCAGGTCATAATCACTCTGTTCGACAAGCATGTCGATGGCCTCGCGGCCGTTCTCGGCAAATTTCACTTCCATGTGATAACCTTCGAGCACACTGGAGAGGGCAAAGACGTTGCGGATATCATCATCGACGAGCAGAATTTTTTTGCCGTCGAACAGCTCTTCTTTATTGTGCAGCTTTTGCAGGATTTTACGCTTATCCTCCGGCAGATTTGCTTCTACCCGATGCATGAACAGCGTTGTCTCATCCAAAAGCCGTTCCGGCGAGCGGACATCCTTGATGATAATCGATTCCGCATATTTGCGCAGCTTGGTCTCTTCCTTGCTGTCCAGATCCTTGCCGGTATAAATAATAATCGGCAGATCGTTCAGCTCCTCATCGTCGCGGATCTGATCCAGCAGCTCGAAGCCGGTCATATCATCCAGCATCAGATCAAGGACCATACAGTCGTATCTCTGCTTGTGCAGCTCATTCAGAGCCTCCTGGCCTGTAGACACCGCTGTAATGACTACATCGTCATGTCCGATCAGCTCCTCGATGGAGCGGCGCTGGATATCATCGTCCTCGACGATCAAAAGATGCTTCATCGTGCTGGCGGTGTAGTTCTCAATCTGCGAGAAGGCCCGGTCCAGCGCTTCACGCGAGGACGGCTTTCTGAGATAAGCCATCGCTCCCATCATGAGCCCCTGCTTCATTTCATCATTCACAGAGATCACATGCACCGGAATATGGCGCGTCTGGGAGTCGCCCTTAAGCTCTCTCAGAATCGACCAGCCGTCCATGACGGGCAGCTGGATGTCGAGGATGATTGCATCCGGCAGCAGGTTCTTGGCCATCTGCAGGCCGATATCGCCCTGCAGGGCCACCAGACCCTTGAAGCCGCGGCCGCGGGCCATGCTCAGCAATATCTTGGCAAAGCTCTCGTCATCCTCAACAATCAGCAGTACCTTGTCGCCGCTGGCCAGAGAATCGCGGTCATCTTCCACAACTACAGGCATAGCAGGTGTAGGTGCGATATCCCCTGATTTATCCCATGGCTGTTGCTCCCGGAACTCCTCAAGCTGCAAAGGCTCCCCGGCAGGTGCGGCTTGTAATGCTCCCGGCAACAGGCTGAAGTTCCCCTGAACCGGCAGATACAGCGTGAATATGCTTCCTTGCCCTTCACGGGATTCCAGCCCAATCGCCCCGCCCATCAGGCGGGCTAATTCGCGGCTGATTGACAGACCAAGCCCTGTACCGCCATATTTGCGGCTCGTTGTACCGTCAACCTGCTGGAATGCCTCGAAGACGATATCCATCTTATCTGACGGGATGCCGATGCCGCTATCCTTGACGGCTATGGCAATATAATCATAATCATGCGGCAGATAGGCAGGCAGCCGCTTGACGTCCGCATGGCTGACAGAGAACTCTACATACCCCTCACTGGTGAATTTGAAGGCATTGGACAACAGGTTACGCAGGATCTGCTTCAGTCTGTGACTGTCGCTATATACACTGTCCGGCAGCGGCTCGTCAAAGGACAGGCGCAGCGACAGTCCCTTCTGCGCAGCCAGTGGTGCAAAGTTCTGCTTCACGAAGGTCTTCAGCTCGATCAGCGGAATCTCTTCATGATTCAGCTCCATTTTGCCGGCATCGACCTTAGACAGATCGAGAATTTCATCAATCATCTTAAGCAGATCCGCACCTGACATATAGATGGTATGAGCGAATTCCACCTGCTTCTCGCTCAGATTGCCTTCCTTATTCTCTGTAAGGAGCTGGGAGAGAATGAGCAGGCTGTTCAGCGGGGTGCGCAGCTCATGCGACATATTGGCCAGGAACTCGGATTTGTATTTGCTGGTTACCGCAAGCTGCATGGCCTGCTTCTCCAGCTGCATGCGGGCATGCTCGATTTCATCCTTCTTCTCTTCAACCTCCTGCACCTGATCCTGCAGTGCACGGGTCTTGGAGACCAGCTCTGTATTGTAATGCTCCAGCTCTTCCTGCTGGCGCTGCAGCAGCTCCTCTGAGCGCTTCAGGGCATCTGTCTGCTCCTCCAGATTCTCGTTGGAGCGGCGCAATTCCTCCTGCTGGGTCTGGAGCTCTTCCGACTGGCATTGCAGTTCTTCGGTCAGTGCCTGCGATTCGCGCAGCAATTCCTCAACCACAAGCCTGCGGCTGATGTTGTTCAGAATAATCCCCAGATTACTGGAGAGCTGATGAAGCAGTTCATTCTGCAGCACTGAGAACGGTGTGAAGGATGCGAATTCCACTACACCCAGCACTTCATCCTGGAATAAAAGCGGGTGGATGGAAATATAACTCGGATGCGCTTCCCCGAATCCTGAAGAAACCGAGATATAGTTGTCAGGCGCCTCTGTCAGCTTGATCGGCAGCTTATCCAAGGCGCTCTGCCCGATTAGCCCCTGACCAATCTCGAAGCTCTCCTTAGGCGTAACCCCCTCCTCACCGGCATAGAAGGCGCTGCTGACCAGCAGGTTCGGATTGTCCTGGCTCTTCAGGTAGACGGCACCATACTGCGCTCCCAGCACCGGCGTGAACTCACTGATGAAGGTCTGGGATACCTGATCCAGTGAGCTGACACCGCGCAGCAGCTCCGTAATCCGGGCAATATTGGCATTCAGCCAGGCCTGATCGCTCTGTGCCTGGGCATAGGATCTCTCGAGCTGCTGCTTCTGCTCAATATCCTCGGCCATCCGCTGGAATACCCGTGCTACATCGCCAATCTCATCCTTCGACCTCACCTTGATCCTGCGGATCGCCCGCATCTTGCCGTTGCCGAAGCTGGTAATCATCATGGAGACGACGCTTAGGCCGCGCGTGATACTCGGTATCACCCACAGAATGACACCCAGCCCGAGCAGCAGCCCCAAGACCATGATCAGGGTGACCATCTGAATCGATCTGCTAGAAGCCTCCTGGGCCTTGGCAGTCTCCTCGGTCATGCGGAAGGCATTGTAATCAGACAACGCATTCAGACTGTTCAGCACCTCGTTCTGAACGTCCTGCCCTTCTGCGTTGCGGTACGTGTTGGCATTCTGAAAGTATCCGGCTCTCAGCATCTCCAGAACCTTATCCTGATATTTCAGATAAGCAGAATAGGAGTTCTCGATCCTTGATAACATTTGCAGTTCCTCTGCCGTCTTCAGCGAGGCCTTAATGTTCTCCAGATGCTCTGCAGACTTGAGGACCTTGCTGTCAATCTCAGCCTTCTGTGCTTCCAGGGTTACAGTATCGGCATTAAGCATGGAAGTGGTCAGTATCCGTGCCATATCGTTCACTTCCCCGCGAAGTCCCGAAGAAGCCCGGCCCTTGCTGTATCTCTCCTGGTAGCTGTCCAGCTGACTGCTCATATAATGAAGCCTGTCATACCCGATCAGGGTAAGTGCCAGCATAATCGCCAGCATGGCACTGAATCCGATCAGCAGTTTAGCCTTTATCTTCATTCCTTATCGGTTCCTTTCTTCAGTGAGATCCAGACCAGGCATTTATCGTCATCCCGGTCCGAATTGACCGGCTCGCTCAGGAATGCGGCGCGTACCAGGTCTTCCTGCCAGTCATGAGTGGCGTTTAGATGCCCGACCATGAATTTCAGCTGCTCCTCCTGTTCACCCTCTACCATCTCCATAAGGCCGTCCGTGAACAGCACCAGATGACCCTCGTCCTCGTAGCTGAGGCTCTGCTGCTGAATATCGATCCGGTCAAACAGACCTACAGGGTGACAATTGCTCTCCAGCAGTACAGGCGTCTTGGCATCTCCTTCAAAGAACAGCGCCGGCGGATGCCCGGCATTCACATAATTAATCCGCTTCTGACGGGTGTCAATGACAAGATAAATCGCCGTGAAATAATACTGGACCAGCTGCTTCTCAATATATAGCTGATTAAAACGTCTGTTAAGCTCCTGAATTACCTTCTCCGGTTCCACATAAGTCGTTACGGTATCCTTCAATACCGAGGCAAGGAACATGGTAAACAAGGAAGACGAGATACCGTGGCCCATCATATCGAGCAGGATGACCGCATAACGCCCGTCTCCCAAGGGATACCAGGCATACAGATCTCCGGCCAGCTCAAAGGAGGGCTGGTAAATCGCATGTACCTCCAGAGACTCTTCGGCAAGCGGCAGGCTGAGTACAGCATTCTGCACCAGGGCAGCCAGCTTCAATTCATCCTGTATCCGCTGGTCCCGTTCCTTATGCCAGTCCTTCTCGCGCTTCAGCCGCAGCGCCAAGCGGATACGGGCCATCAGCTCCACCTTGTTGATCGGCTTCGTCACATAATCCACCGCTCCGGCATCCAGCGCCTCGGCGAGCTTCTTGGAGTCACCTACAGCCGTAACCATAATAATAGGAATATCCTTCAGATGCTCATATTGCTGAACCACCCGGCAGGCTTCAATTCCGTCCATTTCCGGCATCATCATATCCAGCAGAATCAGATCCACATCGGACGGCCGGGGCTCTTCCCCCACACCGACGCCCAGCAGCTTCAGCATATCTTTGGCGGACGAAGCCGTTATGAAATTCCGGTAATCTTCCTTCTTGAGGATCTCACGGATAATAATTACATTGGTAGGATTGTCGTCTACGATTAATATTCTCAAGCTTCCTCACCTCACGCGAATAATATTAAGACCATAAACCCGCAACTCTATCATTCTATCATACGATATTTACACGGCCTGTTACCATTCAGCTAGATATTGGCATAAAACAGGTTCCGGCTTCAACAAAGTAACCTCCAGCTCCACTACATTTAGTGGGACTGGAGGTTACGCTATTGTACTATTGAGGTCAACGAAGCTGACCCGCGATTATTGTGGGTTTCTTTTGGCAATGACCAGAACTTTGCCTGCATCAAGCTCTTTCTCGTAAAATGCCGCCTCCGCTGCGCTAAAGCCCAGTGAAGTCATCTTGAAGCGTAAAGCGTCGCCGCGCGAACGGAAGAGGTTGGCAATGGCACCAAACAGCCCTTCTTCACTAAGCCCCACTTCATTGGTATCTGCGGCGTCCACGATACGCCCTTCGCGGTCTTCATCGTGACTAATCACATAAAGATCCTCTCGGGTGTAGCCGCTGCTACGGAGCCGATTCACTTCTTCTATCGCCTGAACGCCGTTCTCCAACAGCTTGGCATAAGCCTGTGTACCGGTTGAATCCATGAAATCACTCTCCTTCATAATGAATAAGGGCTTAGCCACCGGATAGATGACTGACCATTCATTAACCAAAATCACCGGACTTGAATCAGCTTCAGAAGGAATAAGCATCGAACAAATCCAAGCCGTCCCATTCGCCGCTCTTCATATTGCGGTAGATCTTGAGCGCGGCCTCTCCTCTAATATAAACATCCCCATCCTCGGCTTCAAAATCAGGCGTCCCCAGCATATCCTGCACTCTCATAGTCTGCGGATGGATCACCTGCCCGTTAAGGCTCAGACTGTATTGCTCTGCCTGGGCAGGCGAAACATGTACATAGAGGACCACACCGCCGCATACTCCCGCCGAGAGATCGGCATATTGATATTCAAGGCAACCCGCCCATGGATCTTCAGCAATCTGCTGAGGCGTTCCCTTGGCCTTCAGCAGCTCCTCTTCCGTCATATATAAGCCAATACCGGACAACGAATCGAAGCTGCTTATGTAGGAATCGGCAACTGCGCTATGCTCGAAGGCGAACATTGCCGGCAGCTGTACGGCGGTACCGGGAACGGGCGTAACTGTCTCTCCTTGCGGCGGTGCAGATATGAAGGGAGCAAGCAGACTAAGCAAGAGAATAACCATTTTCATAGAGTTCCCGCCTTTCATGTGCTGGTATTGCCCCGTCCTGTGCCCCGCCGTATATCATTTCATTAAGGTATTAGTGGCGGAATTTTTGCCAAATCGCGGCGGCTGCATCCACGCCTTTGAGGGCTGTAGCAATCTTGCCCTTGGAATTGCTTGAACTCACTGCCTCATAGGATTGTACAGTTCTCTCTTCGGCTGGTGTTAACGGGACTTCTGCGATAGATACCGACTTAGCCTTATCCTTCAGTTCACGTGATTTACGGAATTTCTCGATTACCGTTACAGATACCTGCTTCACGGTCAGTGTCAGCTCATTCATAACATCGCCCAGATTCTTCACGGAATCTACGATCGGGTCAATCTTCTGAATTTTACCCTGGACATCGGCGGTGATGTCATTGGCATGCCGGACTGTTGTTTTCACTTCATAGGTAAGCTCATCGATAGTCTTCTGAACCTCCTGCAGCGTCTGGCTGACCTTGTCGAGCGAATCCTTCGCCGATTTCAAGGTTTTGATTAAGAAGAATACGAGTACTGCAAAGGCGATAGCAACCAGTGCTACGCTAAGTTCAATGATCATAGTAGATAACCCCTTCCAAAGTGTATAAATTATTCAGTGTACCCTTGTGTGATACTGCATAGTTACCCTTACAGAATTCGGCCGAAACAAAGGCCAAGCCCCTGGAATCCTTTCCCTTTCCTCCCTGTTTCAAATGGATAAGCCCCGTTTAAACAATGATTACATTAAGCGCACAGAAAGGATGACATCTCATGTTAAGATGGTCTATAATTCTGCTGGTAGTGGCCCTGATTGCCGGTATCTTCGGATTCTTCAATATTGTGGCGGCAGCTGTCGGCATCGCCAAAGTATTGTTCTACATCTTCCTGGTCCTCTTCGTAGTCTCACTCTTTATGGGGCGCAGGGGACGATCTATGTAGGCAAGCATACCTTTAGCTGCCGGCCGGGCAGTGCTCAAGGCCCGGAGGTCTCCGTCAGGAAACCTCCGGGCTTCTTGCTGTCTTCAAAAAGTATAGGCCTTAACGCTCAGGTTGTCATCTGTGATTCAGACTATAATGCGGCGTTTCCCGGCAGGCTGGACAAGAAAAATAAAATTTCTTGATGCCGATGGTTCATTTGATGCAATTTATGTTTACATCCTTATTAGCACAGCACGAACATAGAAAATCACACCATCATACCTAGGAGGAAACATCGATGAAAAAATTAGCCAGTTTAACAGTAGCAATGGGTCTTATGGCTTCCTTGGCAGCAACAGCTTCCGCAGCAGAGGTAGTAACAGGAACAACAGCAACTACCAAAACCACTTCTTCCGATGCAGTAACTACTGTAACCGGAGCAACTTATCTGAATCCGGCAGACCCGGTCATTACGGCGGCTGATATCAAGCCGGCAACTCCTCAGATCATTCTGACCAAGATCACAGCATTCCATCTTTCTATGGGAAGCATGGCAACTCCTGCTGGCTGGTTGAGTGCACAGACTGTTGATACTACTGGTGTGATTATGACTGACGCAATGGGCAACGAATGGAGAGAAGTCTACACTTGGCTGGGCAAAGCCTGGATTAAGGTTCCTGCTTCCGCATACGTAATCAATCCATAAGCGATCGACACATAGGAGTCATAGCTGTTCATATACTGCAGCTATGGCTCCACGGATCTACCCTGACAAGGCCCGTGGACACCAATCCGGACGGCCTTTTTTTGTGTGTTCATGCGGCGACAAAAAGGGTTATCCCTTCAGTAGAATCTTCTACTGAAGGGATAACCCCGCCATACACCCGCTTGTAGTTCACCCGTCACAAACTTGTACTGCCTGTCGCTTCTTGCTGTCCTAGCTGTATATATTAGCGGATGACCGAACCTCCGTACAGGAAGCGGTTCATCCAAGAAGCGCTAAGATTATCTACTCTTACACCGCCGGAGCTTACTGAATAGGTATGCAGCAGCTTCCCGTCACCCAAATACATGGCGACATGCGTAATTCTTGCCGTAGACTTGTTGATTCCGGTATACGCAGAGGGAGAAGTTCCTTTATAATCCATGAAGAACATCAAATCGCCGCGCTTCAAGCCGGATACATCCGTAGTTACACCGCTGTTCTGCTTCACCCAGTCCCCTTGCTGCCGGGAATCGGCAGGCAGCTTCAAATTCGCTGCATCCATGAAGATCTGACGGATGAAATCAGAGCAATCGAAGGTACTTGTATTATTGCGGTCAGAGCCGTATTCATATGGTGTTCCCAGATAGCCCATGCCCGCTGATATCACACGTTCAATCACAGCCGTCTGTCCCGCTGTTGGAACAGGTACCGGAGCTGGTGTTGGTGTTGGAACAGGCACCGGCACTGGTGTCTGAACAGGTACTGGCGTTGGAGCTGGAGTGGATGGGGCAGTCGGCGATGAAGCACCCGCTGTAATATATTGATCGGATGAGCTGGTATAACCCACCGTCCCGTTTGCCGTTCTTATTTTGTACCAATAGCTGTTGGTCTCTTCAAGAATGGTTACCTGGTCATTCTTATAGAGATATCCAACCACTTGCCCGCTGGTTGCAGGGGTCTCTCTTACACGGACCGTGGCCTGAATCACGGCTGTCCGGGACGCAGGTGCGGAAGCCGCAGCTACCCGGATATAAGAATCTCCCGAGCTCATATACCCCACAATTCCCTCTGCAGTTCTTACTTTGTACCAGTAGCTGTTCGCAGCTTCCAGAATCACGACCTGGTCGCCTTTATTTAGATATTTCAGTACCGTGCTGCTGGTAGACGGATCTGTACGCAGCCGGACCGAAGCTTCAATAATGCCTGTCTGTCCAGCGGACGCCGCAAGCGTTGTAATCGAAGATTCGGTTGCAGCGAAAGCCTGTCCGGGACTTAACACTCCCAAGGATAATGCCAATGAAGCGGAAATCCATAACGATGCTGTAATTTTCTTGCGTGATACGATCATAGCGTTCCCCCGCTTAGCGTATTAAGAAAATCAACAACGGCGCGCGCTACGTTTGTTGCTTTCTGCCCTCATTATAGGCTGGCCCGGGATTTGGAACATGCTCCAAATTTCACAAAAAACCTTTCCATCTTATGGTAACATACAGGTCTATAGTCTCGATTTCTCCTTGGATTTGGTGGAAATTACAGCAAACTAGGAGAAATCATGGAATGTTAGTCCTTAGGCTCCACGTGTACTTGCACATGCATGATGTTATGCAGCTTGGTCATCCGCTCTTCAATCGAGTCGCTGATCTCATGCCCTTCCATGACCGTCATGCGGGCATTCACCTCTACGACTACATCCACCAGCACATGATTGCCGTGTACACGGGCCTTCAGATCCTTGATACCCTCTACGCCAGGGGTTCGGGCAATGGTGCTGCGCAGGTCCATCAGCTTATCTTCGTCAAAGCCGTCCGTCAGCCGGTACGTGGAATCGCGGAAAATATCCCAGGCTGTCTTGATAATCAGCAAGCCGACTCCGATGGCAGCCGCCGAATCAATCCACGGCAGTCCGAACTGTGCCCCTACAATCCCTACAGCCGCCCCTACGCTTACAATGGCATCCGAGAAATTATCCTTCGCAGCAGCCATCAGCGCATGGTTATTAATTCGCTCTGCCAGACGCTTGTTATATATATATACCCCCATCATCGCTACCGCACACACCAACGCAACACCGGCAGACCAGAGCTGCGGCGTGGCCTTCTCGCCCTCGAACAGCGAGCGCACCGCCTCCACAATAACCTGAATGCCCACCAGCGCCATAATAAAAGAGGCCATTAGCGCCGCAATCGTCTCAGCCCGGAAATGCCCGTAGGTGTGATCGGAATCCGGCGGCTTCCGCGAGATTCGCAGCCCGATCAGCACCGCCAGCGAGGCCACAATATCGGTTAGGTTATTGAATCCGTCCGCCAGGAGCGCACTGGAGGCGAACAGGTAGCCGCAGACCAGCTTAAAAGCGGACAAAATCACATATGCAGCGATACTGACCAGCGCACCCTTTTCACCCTTGCGAATATCTTCATAAATATCAGTCATCTCTGCCCCTCTTCCCCATCCCTGCCGCTTAAATACAGGAAAACTTTCTTTGAGTTATTCTTGCCCTTGTAGCAGCATTTAAAAACAATTAGAATAAGGAATAAGGACTTGCTGCCTAAGGGGGTAACATAATGAGCGAGAACAATGAGAAACCAAAAATTAATTTGGCTGATGCCATCCGCCAGAAGCTGGAGCAGAAGAAACAGCATGCTTCGGGAAAACCGGGTTCAACCTTCCAGGCCGGCTCCGCGAAGCCGCTGAAAAGCCAGAATAACAAGAAGCCTAACAATCAGCGCCGCCGGACTGGCGGATCCTAGACCTTAGATTTCAAGTGGAAACGGCTGCGTTATCCCTCCGGGGACGACGCAGCCGTTTTTCATATGAACTCATGACCGTTCATTCTGTCTATATCTGATTCTTAAGCCTCTACAGGGTACATCCGGGCACGCATTTCCTTGATCTCCGGGTTCTCCAGATATTCGTCATAGCTCATCGTACGGTCAATGATGCCAGCCGGAGTAATCTCAATGATGCGGTTGGCAATCGTCTGGATGAACTGATGGTCATGGGAGGTGAACAGGATCGTGCCGTCAAAGTCGATCAGGCCGTTATTGAGCGCAGTGATCGATTCCAGATCCAAGTGGTTGGTAGGCTCATCGAACACCAGCACGTTGGCTCCGTTCAGCATCATCTTGGCCAGCATACAGCGGACCTTCTCGCCCCCGGACAACACGCTTGCCTTCTTCAGTGCTTCTTCGCCGGCGAACAGCATCCGGCCCAGGAAGCCGCGCAGGAAGGTCTCATCCTGATCCTTGGAGTATTGGCGCAGCCATTCCACCAGGTTCATGTTCACCCCGTCGAAGTAGTTGGAGTTATCCTTAGGGAAATACGCCTGGGTAGTTGTCACTCCCCAAGTATACTCGCCTGCATCTGCTTCCTTCTCGCCCATAATCACATCGAACAGCAGGGATTTAGGCTGGGAATACGGTCCTACAAAAGCGATTTTATCCCCTTTGTTGACTACAAAGCTGACTTCATCCAGCAGCTTCTCGCCGTCCACAGCCTTGGTCAGGCCGCTGATCGTAAGCAACTGCTTGCCGGCTTCACGCTCCGGCTTGAAGTTCAGGAACGGGTATTTACGGTTGGACGGACGGATATCATCCAGGGTAATTTTCTCGAGCTGCTTCTTACGGGAAGTCGCCTGCTTCGATTTCGAGGCGTTGGCCGAGAAGCGCTGAATGAAGGCTTGCAGCTCCTTCATCTTGTCTTCCTTCTTCTTGTTGGCATCGCGCTGCAGCGCCTGGGCCAATTGGCTGGACTCATACCAGAAGTCGTAGTTACCGACATACATCTGGATCTTGCCGAAATCGATATCCGCAATATGCGTACAGACCTTGTTCAGGAAGTGACGGTCATGGGATACCACGATAACGGTGCCTTCGTAGTCCATGAGGAAATTCTCCAGCCAGCCGATCGATTCGAGATCCAAATGGTTGGTAGGCTCATCGAGCAGCAGGTTGTTCGGACGTCCGAACAGGGCCTGGGCCAGCAGCACCCGCACCTTCTCGTTGCCGCTGAGTTCGGCCATTTTCTTGTCGTGCATCTCACGCATGATCCCAAGACCAATCAGCATAGCAGCAGCGTCAGGCTCAGCATCCCAGCCGTTCAGCTCCGCGAATTCGCCTTCCAGCTCACCGGCACGAAGTCCGTCTGCTTCGGTGAAGTCGCTCTTTGCGTACAGGGCGTCCTTTTCCTTCATAATTTCATACAGGCGGGTATGACCCATAATTACGGTCTCCAGCACCTGGAACTCGTCATACTCGAAATGGTTCTGTTTCAGTACGGCCAGACGTTCACCGGGTGTGATATGCACATCGCCGATGTTCGCTTCGATCTCTCCGGACAGAATCTTTAGGAAGGTCGATTTGCCGGCGCCATTCGCGCCAATCAGACCGTAGCAGTTGCCGGGTGTGAATTTTATGTTTACATCCTCAAATAGTGCGCGTTTTCCGTAGCGGAGTGTTATACCGCTTGTGCTAATCATTAAGCATTACCATCCTTTTCACATAGGTTCCGGCTCATTATAGCATAAAAACAAGCAAAATGGCCCTTATTACGGCTCTTATTTAAGTAGAAGTGTTTAATACAAGCCTTCTACGGGTTATTGCCCAGCCGGGCGTTCCTCGGGCTGGACGACCAGCGTCTCCCCATAGCCCAAGGTACGGATACGCTCCTCACCAAGCCCCTGCGCTACCCTCGCCTGCTCCATCCGGTCCAGCGCTTCGCGCGCGGTATCATCTGCCAGCCTGAAGGTTCCGAAGTGCATGGGAATCATCAGCTCGGCGCCTACATCAAGAAAGGCCTGTACGGCCTCCTCGGGATTCACATGCTGGGAGTTCATGAACCATTCAGGTTCATAAGCGCCAATCGGCATCAGCGCAACATGCAGCTTGAAGCGTCTGCCGATCTCCTTGAAGCCAGGGAAGAAGCCGCTGTCTCCGGCAAAATAGAGGTTCGGCGGAAGCAGCTTATGCTGCGCCTTGCCCTCCTCCCCCTCCGGGTGCTTCTGCGGGTTTGCCGGCTGAAGCACATAACCGCCCCAGTGCGAGGAATTCGTATCGAACGGCGTTCTCCGCGTCCAGTGCTGGGTCGGGACAAACGTCAGCTTGACGGCGCCCAGCGTAATCTCCTGCCACCACTGCATTTCCTGGCAGCTCGGGAAGCCTTTGCGGAGCATTTTGCGCTTAAGCCCTGCAGGCACCACAATGGTTGTTCCTGCCCGGTATAGCTTGCGGATGGACGCGATATGCAGATGGTCATAATGGGAATGGGAAATCAGAATCAGATCGATCGGCGGGATATCCGCCAGCGGAATGCCCGGCTGACCGATCCGCTTCTCGAAGCCCAGCCGCCGCGCCCAGATCGGGTCGGTGATAATATTAAGCCCTTCGTATTGCAGAAAAAAAGTGGAGTGCCCGATCCACGTAATCGTTGTCTCCAGCCGGTTCCCGGCCAGATAGTCGAGGCGCGGCGGATGATTCGGCACTTTATAGGTGTAATCCTTCTTTTTCTTGCGGCGGTCCTCACGCCATTGGCGGAATTCCTTAAGTGTTTTATCGGTGCTTACATTGTCGATGTTATTATAACGTATTCTGGCCATACAAGAACCACTCCTTATAGCAGATCTGCCGTTTCTGTTGCCGGGCGGCAAACCACATATCTTAACTATAGGGTTCCGCAGAATCATTTGCAAAATTACAGGGCCCTGCAAAACCTGCAAACCCCATAGAAACTACAGGGCACTCATTACAAATTGTACCCAAATAGCCGGGCGGGAAACGTCCGGGCTTCTTTTGTCAGGCAGGATGGTAAATGATGCGGATTTAGCGGGCGGTAGCGGGATTCGATAAAATCCTGCACGAATTGCAACATTCCCTCCCAATCTCGGCCTCATATCCAGGATTGTTGTATAAATGTCAGCAATTATACTCCACCATGAGGCCGAAGCGGGACAATTCCTGCATTTCATGCAACATTCCCCTAACACCCCGGTTATTTAAGAAGTCAAAATTGCAAAATGTGCAACATTTCCGTTTGCGTTGCTGTATCAACTAATTCAACTATTTAAAATTTTAGCGGGTTCAGGCCTCCGCCCTTTGTATTCACCCGCTCAAATGAGGTAAAATGCGGGTAACGCAGGACGGAACTTATGCCATATAACCCAAGGAGCTGACATATGAAGATTACATTTATTGAACCGACACCGAGTCCAAATACCATGAAGCTTCATCTGGACGAAAGCCTTGCCCCCGGTATCCGCCGGACCTATACCCCGGAGACCCGGCGCTCCGCCCCTTCCTGGGCGCAGGAGATGCTGGAGATTCCGGGCGTGACCAGTATTTATCATGCCGCTGACTTCGCCGCGCTGGAGCGCAAGGGCAGTGCCGACTGGGCTGCAATTCTGCGCGAGGTCCAGAACCGCTTCGGGGCGGACGGCCTCAGCGCGGAATATAGTCTTGGCGATGAGAATGACGGCGCCCACTTCGGGGAGTCCCAGGTGTTCGTGCAGATGTTCCGCGGCATCCCGATTCAGATCCGGGTCAAGACCGGCGCGAAGGAGGAGCGCATCGCCCTTTCCAGCCGCTTCACCCAGGCGGTGACCGATGTGGCCAGCGCCGTGATGATCAAAGAGCGCAAGCTCAGCGATTACGGCGTACGCTACGGCGAGCCGCCGGAGATTGCCCGCGAGGTCGAGCAGGAGCTGGAGGCGGCGTATCCGCAGGAACGCCTCGACTCCCTCGTGCAGCAGGCCATCGCGCACGGGGCTGCCGGCGAGTTCGTCGAGCAGCGGCACAAGAAAGAGCAGGCCGAGCTGCTGCGAGACCTGCACGCCGAGGATTGGCGCGTGCGCTATGCCGCGCTGGAGGATCTGGCGCCGGGCGAGCAGCTCCTGCCGGAGCTGCGGGCGGCTCTGCACGACCCCAAGCTGCAGATCCGCAGATTGGCGGTCGTGTACCTGGGCGACATCCGCACGCCCGGTGCGATGGAGCTTCTCTATGAGGCGATGAAGGACAGCGCCCCGGCCGTGCGGCGCACCGCCGGGGACACGCTCTCCGACATCGGCGACCCGGCGGCGACGCCGGTGATGACGGCGTCGCTGAGTGATGCCAGCAAGCTGGTGCGCTGGCGGGCGGCACGCTTCCTCTACGAAGTCGGGACCGCTGAGGCCCAGGACGCGCTTAGCGTTGCTGCGGAAGACCCCGAATTCGAGGTCGGGCTCCAGGCCAAGATGGCGCTGGAGCGGATTCTGTCCGGCGAGGAAGCGGCGGGCACTGTCTGGCAGCAGATGTCAGAGCGGCGGCGGAGCTGACGTGAACCTGCCGTATTTTGTCATTGCCTGAGAAGCCGGTATGCATTATACTGATTCCTGTTGTTCAAATCGTTCAAAGATAGCCTCATCATACCTAGGATGAGGTAGAGGTCGCGGATAAGAAGAGTAAGCGCGTGGAGATGCCTAAGAGCCATCGGTGATACGCGCCCAAAGGAATATCCGCCGAAATTGTAACTGCTGCTCTTAGTCCGCAGCTACGATTGGGGCCGTTTGCCGAAAGGCGCGGAACTGTCACTGTGCATACTGCCTGTCAGGAGACTGCGGGAGCTGCACCGTGTTGCGCTATCTTAACAGGGAGTATGATGCGGAGCCTATAATCAGGAAACCGCAGCGTCCGTCTGCGGTTTTTTTGCGTGCAGCATGCCGGGAAGAAGACACCGGCACATGCAGGCAGCGGCACTCCCCCTGTGAACAGAACCATCAATCTAAAGGGAGTGTCTTATTCATGCAAGCACAGCAGCCTAAACGGCCGGCAGTACAGGCAGGTAACGCCAATACGCCGGGCCTGCGCAAATCCTTCAAAGCAAGACATCTGACCATGATCGCCCTCGGCGGCTCGATCGGAACCGGACTGTTCCTCGCCAGCGGCGGGGCCATCGCCTCCTCCGGTCCGGGCGGAGCCCTGCTCGCCTACACGGCCGTCGGCATTATGGTCTATTTTCTGATGACCAGCCTTGGGGAGCTGGCAACCTATCTGCCCGATTCCGGTTCCTTCAGCACTTACGGTACACGGTTCGTCAGCCCCGCCTTCGGCTTCGCTATCGGCTGGAACTTCTGGTACAACTGGGCAGTAACCATTGCAGCCGAACTCTCAGCAGCCACCGTTATCATTAAGTACTGGTTCCCGGACAGTCCTTCGTTCCTGTGGAGCCTGCTCTTCCTGGCGCTCATGTTCGGCCTGAACTTCCTCTCTGCGCGGGGGTATGGCGAGTCGGAATACTGGTTCGCCATTATCAAGATTATTACGGTGGTCGTCTTCTTGACGGTCGGCGTCCTGATGATCTTCGGGATTCTGGGCGGCAAGGCGGTGGGCTTCAGCAACTTTGAGCTCGGAGGCAGCTCCTTCCATGGCGGCTTCTTCGCCTTCGTCGGGGTCTTCATGGCCGCCGGGTTCTCCTTCCAGGGAACGGAGCTGGTCGGCGTAGCCGCCGGAGAGAGCGAGAATCCGCGCCGCAACGTGCCGATTGCGATCCGCCAGGTGTTCTGGCGCATCCTGATCTTCTATATTTTCGCCATTGCCGTCATCGGTATGCTGATTCCTTATACGAATCCCGATCTGCTCCGCGGCGGTATTGATGATATCGGCGTCAGCCCGTTCACAATCGTCTTCAACAAAGCAGGGCTGGCGATTGCCGCCTCGGTAATGAATGCCGTGATTCTCAGCTCCGTGCTGTCTGCCGGAAACTCCGGGATGTATGCCTCCACCCGTGTCCTGTACGCCATGGCCAAGGATGGAATGGCACCGCGCGCGCTCGGCAAGCTGAACCGCAGAGGTGTTCCTGTAGGCGCACTGCTCGTGACTACCGCTGTCGGCATGCTCGCCTTCCTTGCCTCCTTCTTCGGAGATGGCGCAGTGTACAATTGGCTGCTTAACGCTTCCGGGATGTGCGGCTTCATCAACTGGCTGGGGATTGCCGTCTGCCATTACCGGTTCCGCCGGGCCTTCGTGAAGCAGGGCCATTCGCTGGAGGAGCTGCCTTACCGGGCGAGATGGTTCCCGTTCGGTCCGTTGTTTGCCTTCGCTCTGTGTATGGTAGCCGTTTTCGGCCAGAACATGGGCGCCTTCACCGGTGCGAAGATCGACTGGTATGGCATTCTTGTCTCCTACGTCAGTGTGCCGCTGTTCCTGCTAATCTGGCTGGGCTATGGCTGGTTCCGCAAGAGCAGCCTTATCCCCCTCGATAAGTGTGATCTAAGCACCCACGCAGACTGATTCATTGCAGCACAGCAAAAGACCGGTTTTGATCCCGCAGCAGCGGGCCAAAACCGGTCTTTATAAATATAAGTTCTATTCGGGGGAATCCCTGCAGCTACTGATTATGCCCAGGTTGTGATCGTATCGACCGGCAGACGGTAGGAAGGATACCCCTCCTTGGCAGCCTTGCCTATCGAGATCAGCATGACCGGCTGGAACCGTTCCTTGTCCAGGCCGAACACTTCGGCAATATGCTCCTTGTCATAGCCGGCCATCGGGTTGGTATCGTATCCGTGGGCGCGGGCCACCAGCATTAACTGCATCGCTACAAGCCCCGAGTCAATCAGATTCACATCCCGCAAATCGGATGCGGAAATCTTCGCATAATAAGGCTTGACCTGCTGCAGCTGCATTTCCATTACCTCGCGGGGCATGTACCCAAGCTCTACAGCTTTGCCGAAAATTTCGTCCATATATTCAACGTTATTCGTATCATAAAATATCGCAATAACAGCCGAGGAAGTTAACGCCTGAGTCTGGTTGAAGGCAGCCAGCGGTGCGAGCTTTGCTTTGCCTTCAGCGCTGTCAATAACCAGGAAACGCCATGGCTGCATGTTGACGGAAGAGGGGGCACGGGAAGCCTCTGCCAGAATCTCTGTCAGCTCCTCTCTGCTGATTTTCACCTCGGGATCATAGACTTTCACGGAGCGGCGCTCCAGGACAATTTCGTTGAAATCGTTGGTGGTGTGGAATTTACCTGTCATGTTGCTCATATCATTTCTCTCCTTTTATCTTTATGGAATGTTCTTGACGACGTATCGTCACTAGAAGAATTGTAAACTATAAAGTATACTTCATAGCAAGCACAATGATGGGGGGATTGCCATGAAAACCAGTGAAGTCGCCCAAAGGGCTGATCTTCCGATATCGACTCTGCGTTATTATGAGAAAATCGGCCTTATTACAGAAGAGTATGTCCTTAGAGAAGAAAATAATTACCGGAATTATGTCCCGGAGATTATTACTTATCTTAAGGATGAACAGACACTTATCATAACGGCTAAAATAGCTGAAATTGAAGACGCACAAAAAAACTTGGAGGCTTCCAAGCAGTCTCTTTACCAGCTTCTAAAGATGGATATTACCTGTGAGGACGGGTTCGGAAAACACTAAAACCCCAGAGCTGCGCTCTAGGGAGTCGCATAAAGGCGAGGGTGCCGGGGGACGCTAACCTGTAATTCCAGCTCAAGGAGGCAATGATGAAAAAAATATGGACAGTAGCCTTGCTGACGTTAGCCCTGATCCTGAGCAACCCGGTAAACCCCAGCTCCGCTGCACCTGACTATGCCCGGTGGGGAACCCTGGCCGTGAAAGAGACGCAGCAGAAATACAACGCCGAAATCATCGATTACAAGCACATCGGCCGGACCCAGATCAAGCCGAAGCTTACAGAAGAGAAGTTCAAGCTGCTGGTCCGCAGCAAGGCGGGCCGGGAATTCGGCGTATTCGTGATGGTCCGCTTCAACCCTTCAACAAACAAGCTTCAGACCATTCAATTCCTGGAGACCAATGCCTGAGACTCCACCTGGCTGGTTCGCCGGGTAGCTGACACTCTTTTATTTCCAGGTCACATATACCTTAAGATCTCCTGTATTCTCGAACGGCGAGCTGTTGAAGGCCAGGTTGTTCAGTCCCAGCCCGTAGAGCCCCTGCAGATCCTGCCTCAGCAGCTTGTCGCTTCCGCGATAGCGGAACAGCAGCGATTGCTGTCCGGCGTCTGCCGCCTGCTTCGCCAGCTCCTTGAGCTGTTCCGCCGACGAAACCACCATATTCTCCTCGTACAGCCAGTAATTCAGATCCTTCTGGAGCGTCTTGTATGCCTCCACCCCCTGGCCCCCTTGATTGACCAGCTTAGACAAGGTCTGGGCATAATTGGTGGAGGCCGCCGGATAGGACTTGGTCCAAGTGTGGTCAAGCCGCATCTGGGCATCCGTCCTCATGTAATAGAGCGTACTGATTCCGCCCTCCGGACTCGGGTCCGGGTCATCCCAAGTGGTGTCGAGATGATACCATGCCCCGTTCAAAAGCACCAAATTCCAGGCATGCGACTGGGTCACACCGTCTGCGGCCCTGGCCGTTCCTTCCACAACTCTGTTCGGAATCCCCGCCCCCAGCAGCAGCTTATAGGTTAGCAGCGTATAGCCCTGGCAGACCGCACTCCCGGTCTGAAGTCCCTCAAAAGCGGTGTATTTACGGTGCGAGTGATCATATTCAAAATTCAGGACGACCCAGTCGTGGATCGCTTTTACCTTCTGGTGATTGTTCATTCCCGGTGTTATGATCTGCTGCAGAATAGCCTTCACCTGCTTGTTAACATATGCTGTCTGCTGCAGCGTCTCCCGGTATTCCACCTGAACCGTCACATGAACAGCCCGCGTGCTTCCACGGTATGAGAAGGCATAGCTGTCAATAATATAATACAGGTACGGGTCGCTCCCCATCGCCTGATTGATCGCTGTCTGGATCTCACTCTTCAGCTTGGCGGTCTTGCCCTGATAAGTGAAGGTAATTGTCTCTCTGCGGTTACTCATCGCACCGGTCAGCTTCTGCGTCATTCCTTGTGTGGTCTGCACCACTGCCGAATCCGCTGCAGCATACGCATGCTCGTATCCCCAGTACGTCGCAGGCGGTATAGCTGCAAACACAAGCATAAGTCCAACCGCTGTCTTCATCAGCGATCCCTGTCTCTTCCCCATATGATCCGCACGCCTCCTGCAATCTATATCATCGGCTATAGCCGTATACTCTTTATTAAATGCCAATAATCCCCTGTTTACAACCCGAACCTGAAGAATAAGCAGGGGTTGTTGTCTATGCTATCCATTATATCGGCTCTGCCCTCTCCGTGCATAATAAGCAATTCTCCCCCTCCCCAAGTCACTTGTACCTTTAGTTGATCACACCCCCACCGAGTAAACCCCGCCAGCCGTAACCTGAAGCACACCATTCAGCGCCTGGCGGCGGCCGTCTGCTAGCTGCAGCTTCAGCTCTTGCGTATAGCCGAGGCGCAGCGTTCCATCGAACCGGGCTGTAATCCGCGCGAATACCAGAACTCCGGCGGCCCATTCCAGGTCCACTTCATACCCTCCGCGCGCCTTCAGACCGCGGATATGGCCGTTCTTCCAGGCTCCCGGAAGTGCCGGAAGCAGCGTAAGCTCGCCCAAATGACTCTGCAACAGCATCTCTGCGATGCCGGCGGCCACACCGAAATTACCGTCAATCTGAAACGGCGGATGGGCATCGAACAGGTTGGGGTAGACGGAGCGGGTTAGCAGCGTGCGCACATAGCCGTAAGCCGCATCGCCGTCTGCGAGCCGGGCATAGAGGTTGATCAGCCAAGCACAGCTCCAGCCGGTATGCCCCCCGCCGGAAGCAACCCGCTGCTCCAGCGTGATGCGGCTGGCTTCCAGCAGCTCCGGCGTGTCCCGCCTGTTAATCCGGCTGCCCGGATACAGGCTGTACAGATGGGAGACATGGCGGTGCCCCGGCTCCGCTTCGGCGAAGTCATATAGCCATTCCTGCACCCTTCCGTCCTTGCTGATCTTCAGCGGAGATAGACGGGCAAGTGTCTGCTCCAGCTCCTCCTGAAGCTCAGAATCCACGCCGAGAATGCGCCCAGCCTCCATGCAGTGCTGCATCAACTCAGCGATCAGGCTCATATCCATAGCCGAACCCATAGATATACTGCACGCTCTGCCGTCCTCCGTGATGAACCGGTTCTCCGGCGAAGTAGACGGACTGGTAACCAGCCGGCCCTCCGGTCCTTCCACCAGCCAATCCAGGCAGAAGAGGGCAGCTCCCTTCAATAGCGGATAAGCGGTCTCAGCCAAAACCTTCATATCCGGGTTGAATTCGTAATGCTCCCACAGGTGGCGGCATAGCCACACGCCGCCCATTGGCCAGAAGGCCCAGCTGGCATCTCCGCCGGACGGTGTGGAAGCCCTCCACAGATCCACATTATGATGGGCTACCCAGCCGCGCGCCCCGTAATGAATAGCAGCCGTTCTGGCACCGGTCTCACTAAGCTCCTTAATCAGCTCAAGGAGCGGCTCATGGCATTCGCTAAGATTGCAGACCTCCGCCAGCCAATAGTTCATCTGCGTGTTGATATTGATTGTGTAATTGCTGTTCCATGGCGGCTGAACATGGGCATTCCATATTCCCTGCAGATTCGCTGCCTGGGTTCCGGCACGTGAGCTGCCCATCAGCAGATAGCGGCCATATTGGAACAATAGGGCCTCCAGCGCCGGGTCTTCTGCCCCCTGCTGATATGCGGCCAGACGTTCATCGGTGGGCCGCTCATCCGCCTCGTGACCGCCAAGATCCAGATCCATCCGGCGGAAGATCGCCTGATGATCTGCCACGTGGCGTGCGAACAGCTCCTCATAAGTCTTACCGGCTGCAGCGCTTAACCTGCTCGCGCACAGCTCCGCCGGGCTTACCACTGCTTCCAAATGCTGAGCAGCCGGAGCAGTCCTATGGCTTGCTCTGGACCGCACCTCCTCATAGTCCGTTCCGGCAGCCAGCAGCAGCAGCACACGGTCCGCGCCACTGATTACCGGCTTGCCTGCGGAATACCGGATACTTCCCCCGGTTACCTGTACATGCAGGTGCAGCTCGAACGCAACTCCAAGTCCCTCCTCATAGAGTACCGCCAGCGGATGATCCTGGTAGTATTGTCGGCAATATGCGAGGGGCAGCGTCCCCGCATTACCAGCCGGTTCCCCTCCCCTAGACTAACGCAATGCTGTAATTGGCTGTCCAGTGCCAGCTCAAGCTGAATTCCTCCGGGCTGATCGCTTGTCAGATGCACGACACCGATCTGGTCTGGTGTGCTGATGAACACCTCACGGGTGAAGCTGCCCTGCTCCGTCTGATAGGTCACTCTGGCAACTCCGCTATCCAGATCCAGCTCTCTTTCATAGGCCGTACAATTCTTTGTGCCCGGCTGCGTAAGAATCAGGTCCCCGAGCGGCATATAGGCCTGGGCGTTGACCCCAAGCATATGGGCATTCACCATATCCTCGGCCTCCCCATACTGGCCTGCAGCGATTAGCTCCCGGGTTCTTTTCAAATACCTGAGCGCTTCGTAATTATTGGTATCCCGGGGGAACCCGGACCATAAGGTATCCTCATTCAGCGAAATCAGCTCTTTATCCGTACCGCCGAATACCATCGCTCCCATATGTCCGTTCCCCAGCGGCAGCGCTTCTTCCCAGACCGCTGCGGGCTGACGGTATCTGAGCTTCCATGCGGATGTATTTTGTTTAGTTTCCATGTTCTCCTCACCCTTCGTACTAAGTTCTGAATACAGCAAAAGGCCCTGACCTAAGTCGGGCCTTTCTGCCTTCTGCTGTACTCTGGATCATGCTATATCCTATTAGGATTTACAGATTTTTGCCTGTCCACAGGGATACTCTCTTCTTCACAAGCTCAGTGAATTCTTTTTCCATATCCTGAGCGCCGGCTTTGTCCAGCTCGGCCAGGAAGGCATCATAGACTTTATCGAAATCAGCCGGTTTGGACAGAATCGCTTCCGGGATACGTTTACGTACGATATCCTGGGTCTTTTTGAAGATGACCTGATATTTACCGTCTGTCGGAACCGGCAGGTTGTACAGGGCACCTGTTTCTTTTACAGGGAATTCATCCTCTTTCGGGAACAGGTCTTTCCAGGTAGTCGCCTTATATCCGGCAAGGGATTCCTTCTCAGCTTCTGAGTACGAAGCCACGATCTGTTCAGGGAAACTTGTGGTGTAGTAGTTGTCTGTTGAATCCTTTACTCCGTCGCCATACCGTGCACCGAAGATCAGGTACTGGCCGATCCCGGTTGTTTTTTGAGTGTTCGCTGTATCATTGGCTAAGCCGTCACGGATCTCAGGCAGAACCTCACGTTTGCCATTCGCGTCCACAGTATAGTGCTTATCTTTAATCCCCCAGGTTCTCAGGACCTGGCCTTCATCGGAGGACATCCAGTCCAGCCATTTGATGATCCGCTCAGGATCTTTGGCAGCCGTAGTGATTGCAATCCCGTAGCCGTCGATTCCTGTCTGCATGAAGGAATGATCCTTATACTCTTCGGTCAGGGTTACAGGGAAGTGTCCATAGGTATACTCGTCTTTGCCGGCAGCCTTCAGGGCATTCTCACCGTCAGAGTATTCCCATTCCTGGGAGATCAGACCGAGTACACGGCCGCTGGCCACTTTCGCTTTGTATTGGTCATCCTTTTGAACGAAGGTATCCTTATCGAGCAGTCCTTGATTGTACATACCGTTCAGCCAGCGGAAATATTCCTTTTCTTCGGCGCGTTTGTAGTGAAGCTTCGCTTCGAAGGTCTCAGGGTCCACATAATATTCACCATCATCCGGTGCGCCGGTTGTAGTGAAGGCCGGGTTCGTCACAGTGATCATAATCTTCCAGTCATCGGCATTCAGCGTCAGCGGAATGGTAGGCTGTCCATCGGTTTCCGGATGCAGCTTCACATAATCCTTAAGCACCTTTTCAAAATCAGCTACAGTCCGCACCTTTGGATAGCCGAGCTCTTTGAGCACACGATGCTGAATTTCAAATCCGCCTGTGGCATCGAAGGATTTCTGGCCGACACCCATATTCGTAGGGATCTGATAAATACTCTGGTCGTCCAGACTGTATTTCAGACGGTTCATGTTCTCGCCGTAGACTTTCTTGAGGTTGGGGCCATATTTGTCGATCAGGTCCGTCATATCAATGATCAGTCCCGCATCCACCAGGGTACTCAGACTTCCTTTAGCGAAAATAATATCAGGAACGTCGCCGCTCGCCGCCATCATCGCAATCTTCTGGTCGCCGCCGCCGCTGCCTACATCGAATTCAGCTTCAAGGGTAACCCCTGTCTTCTCCGTAATCGCTTTACCTACATCATCCTGCATCTTGTTCCAGTTCGGGCTGGCATCCGCACCGAAGAATGTGAACGTAGCCGGTGAGGTATCTAGAGCCGTATCATCTGCTGCGGCAGTAGCATCTGGTGTAGTTCCTGAGTTGTTAGACGTCGTATTGTTGGCTGCATTATTGCCATTGCCTCCACAACCGGCGATCAGCATCGAGCTCATCAGCAGGAGCGTGAAGATCGTCTTGGTACTCTTGCGGTTCATTGTGTATCCCCCTTGTATCTTAGTATGTTGCCTCTATGCATATCAGGTGAGACCTGAATATACCATTGTGAACGCTTGCATAACTACTATAAATATAAATTACCATAAATTAACACTCAGCCTTAAGCGGGTTAGCTGCCTGGCTCTGCACTGAACCCGGCAGCTTCTCCCCCTGTCGCTCTGGGTTAAGGCCTATGCCTTAACTGCACCCAGCGTCATACCGCCGACAAAATACTTTTGCAGGAACGGATAGACCACGAGAATCGGCACCGTTACGACAATGGTAATCGCCATCTTGATCGACTCCGGTGAAATCTGCGCCATCTGTCTGGCCATATCATTCGCATTTGCCATGCCGCTGCCCTGATTGGTCGAAGACAGGACCTTCATCAGCTCGAACTGCAGCGTAGTCAGATGCGGCTTGTTGCCGTTGTAGAGATAGGTGGTGAACCACTCATTCCATTGCCCCACGGCCAGGAATAAGGCGATAGTCGCCAGCACCGGCTTACAGAGCGGAAGAATGATTTTGTAGAAAATCATAAAGTCATTCGCGCCGTCCAGCTTGGCGGATTCCTGCAGGGCAAACGGCAGCCCGTCCATGAAGGAGCGGATAATGAAGACGTTGAACGCGGATACCATACCCGGCAGGATGTAGATCCAGAACGTTCCGATCAGATTCAGGTCCTTCATGAGAATGTACATCGGCACCATACCGCCGGAGAAGTACATGGTCAGGGCCAGGAATACCGAGACGAATCTTCTGGCTCTGAACTCCGGACGGCTGAGGGTAAAGGCCAGCATGGAAGCACTGATCAGACCCAGAAGGGTACCGGAAATAGTACGCAGAATCGATATTTTGAAGCCTTGAATCAGCCCCGTATAGCTGAAGATCCGCTGGTAATTCTCCAGAGTCCAGACCCGCGGGAAGATATAGATGCCGCCCCGGACCGTATCTGTAGATTCATTGAAAGAAATCGCCAGCACGTTCAGAAAGGGATATAACGTCACAATCATAATCAGGATTAGAGCGATGTAGAGAAAAATATCGAAGACACGTTCACCTTTTGACATTTGAAATGCTTTGCCACCCATGGATGATCCCCTCCTTACATAATGCTTTCTTTGGCAAATTTCTTCATTAGACCGTTGGCGGTAAACAGCAGGATGACACTGACTACCGAGGTGAACATGCTTATCGCGGTACCATAGGAGAACCGTCCAATCTGTATCCCGTATTTAAGCGCATACAAATCCAGCACTTCCGAATAATCGGTAACCATGTTGTTCTGCAGCTGGAATTGCTTCTCGAAGCCGATGCCGACCAGATGGCCGATATTCATAATCAGCAGCACCATCACCGTTGTGCGGATACCCGGCAGCGTAATGTTGAACATCTGCTTGACCCGTCCTGCACCGTCCACTTTGGCCGCTTCATACAGCTCTTTATCAATGCCTGTAATCGCTGCCAGATAGATAATCGCATTCCAGCCCGTTTCCTTCCAGATGTCAGCAGCCGTTAAGACTCCCCAGAAGTATTTCCCTTTGGCCATGAACTGAATCGGCTCATCAATCACATTCGTCCAGAGCAGCAGATCATTCACGATCCCTCCATCGATGGCAAGCGTCTTGTAGACAATCCCGCCAACAACGACCCAGGATACAAAGTGGGGCAGGTATGATATCGTCTGAACCGATCTCTTGAAGATGTTCCCGCGCAGCTCGTTGAGCATCACGGCGAACAGGATAGGAACCACGAAGCCGAAGATCAGTCCCAGCATGCTCATCGCCAGTGTATTTCTTAATACGAGGTAGAAGCGTTCATCCTGAAACAGCTCCCGGAAGTTGTCCAGTCCGACCCATTTCTGCTCGCTGAACGACCTGACCGGCTTATAATTCTGGAAGGCCATTAGCCATCCCCATATGGGCACATAGCTGAATATAAATACCCAGATTACGAATGGAAGGGACATCAGGTATAAGTACTTTTGCTGGAGTACGCTTTTCCAAAATCCACTATTCCGTTTCGCAGGTGGGCGGGGGGTTACGCTTTCATTTGCTGTAACACCGCTTTCAGTGAGCGCTTTCACGATCATTATTCCCCCTTCGCTTTGATAGCTTTATCTTATCCCAGCGCCGGGGGCGAGAATACCCAACAGATTTCACGTAAAAACCTATAGAAATTAGACATTCTCCCCGCCTGCATCCCCTTAAGCCTTCAAATCACTGTCCCTTCGGGATTGAAAATGTAATCCGGGTCCCCTCTCCTTCCCGGCTTGAGATGTTCAGCCCGTGCTCCGCTCCGTAATACAGAGTCAGTCTCTGCTGCACATTGCGCAGCCCGATCCGGCCCTGCTCTTCTTCCTCTGCCTTGGTGATGACCTCCATAATCTCGGACAGCCTTCCTTCCTTCATGCCGATCCCGTCATCCAATACAATCACCTGAATCTCCTGATTCTCCATGAGGGTAACAGCGATGCTGACATGCACCGTGCCTTCCTTGTTCTCCAGACCATGAACGACCGAATTCTCCACCAGCGGCTGGATAATCAGCGGCGGAATCATCACCTCAGCGGCGGCTGGATCGAAGGCAATCTCATATTCCAGCCTGTCCTCATACCTGAACTTCTGTATCTCCAGATAGGAGCGGATCATCTCAACCTCTTCCTTGATCGGCGCTCTCTCCCGGCCTACTTCCAGATTCTTGCGCATCAGCTTGCCCAGCAGCCGGACAATATTGGCGATCTCCTTCTCTCCCCGCAGATGGGCGTTCATACGGATCGACTCCAGTGCGTTGAACAGAAAATGCGGATGAATCTGGCTGGCCATCATCTTCAGCTTAATCTCCCGCTGGGCGATCTCCAGCGTGCTGTTCTTCTCATTGCTCTCTATCACCTGGGTAATCAGCTGGTTGATGCTGGCTACCATGTAGTTGAACTGGCGCGACAGCTGGCCGATCTCGTCTGTTCCGTCAATGTGGGAGACCACATTCAGATTCCCGAGGGCCACTTGATTAAGCTGGCGGCTCAGCCGCAGCAGGCGGTTGCTCGTCAGCAGCGAGATAGTATAGACCAGTACAAGCGCAACCAGCAGCACCCCGATTACGATAAGCAGGCCCAGCTGACTCACCTTGTTGGCATCGCTCAGAATGCTTTTGGTCTCAAATACCGAGATAATCTTCAGCTTGCTGACACTCAGCTCAGGGATCATCTCATCGATGATGACGTAGGAATCCTTGTCCTTCACCTGGGTCGTGAACACGCCTTTGGACTGCGCCTGCACATCAATCCCTATGTCAAAAGCATCCACTGTACTGCCCACCAGCTGCGGATTTTTGGCGGATACAATATAGCCCTGCTCATCGATAATGATGGTCTCGAACGGCTCCTGATGCAGCATCTGGTTCAGCTCATTCTGGTTTACCTGCACCATCAGGACTCCCGACTTGCTGTATTCAGGGTAGGGCACCTGTCGGATCAGACTCAGTTTGTTGATGGTTCCTTTGGGGCTGTTGATATAAGGGTCCTTGTCGTGGATATACATCCAGTAGATCTGATTGTTCTGCATAGCCTGTGTGTACCAGTTTCTCGTACGGATCTCCGGCGTTACCGGTGCGATAGACATATCGTCTACAAGTGTGGGATTGTCGATGAAAAAGCGGATATTGGAGATTTCCCGGTACCGCAGCACATATTCCTTGAGGTCGGTATAGTTCAAGTAAGCCTTGGTCAGCTCCAGGATACTCGGATAATGTGTATTGACCAGCCGCTCCAGATCCTCATCGAAATAGAGCAGATTCGAAATATCTGTAGGAACCCGCAGCTTGCTGTACAACTGGCTTTTGATCTTTTCCACGTTGTTGGTGGCCTGATCTATCGCTCTGTTCAAGGCTCCCTCCCGAAAATAATTCGTCAGAATAATCCCTGCAATCAGCACGGGAATCATCACCACTACGATATAAAAGAAGATCAGCTTGTATTTCAGCTTCATATTATTGACCATCCGCACCAGCTTCTTGATATCAATCTCCCCTCTCTATACAAACAGGCTGCTCCCGGTCTTCTGCAAGAAGGGGAACAGCCTGTATATCATAAGCCTCATACCGAATTCTCTGCAAGCTTGCCGTGACCTACAGCTCCAAATTTCCCCTTCGCTTCTTTTATCTTTTCGTTAAGTGCTTTAATTCAGTTCTCCTTGCGGTATGCGCTTGGGGAGACGCCGACATATTTGCGGAATTTGGCATTGAAGTAATCGGAGTTCATGTATCCAACCTGCTCAGCCACCTCATAGACCTTCATGCCCTGGGTCAGCAGCTGCTTGGCCTTCTCAATCCGTACCTTATCCAGATACGTGTTGAAGTGCTCGCCCACCTGGTTTTTGAACATTTTACCCAAATAGGCACTATTGTAGTTAAAAATCTCCGCAAGTGTGCCCAGCTTCAAATTCTCCTTATACCGGCGCTGGATCAGATCTGTAATCCGCTTAATCTCATCGCCGCGTCCGCTTCCGCTACCCGTCAGCCGGGAAAGCTGCTCCATGTACCCCGCCACCAGCCGCTCTGCATCATGCAGATATCTGCTGCTGTAGACCTCGCCCATCGGCGAGGCTTGTCCGGCAATCAGCGGGCGCAGCTCAGGACTTGCCGCCTCCAGCCGGGCAATCGTACTGCTGACAATCCGCAGCAGCTGGTCCTTGATATAAGTCTCGTCCCGCTGGGTATGCACAAGCTGGCGGATAATCTGCAGCGTAAGCTCCCTGGCTACCTCGCTGCTGCCAGCCTCCACTGCCAGTAACAGCTGCACCTCAATATCACGCTCGGGGTCCGGCTCCTCCTCCGGTTCCATCGCGCCTTGTGCAGGCTCCTCCCACAGATCCGGCATTCCGCAAAGGAGAGTATTCCTCTGCCCGAAGAAGGCATCGTCCAGACGGGCGCGTGCGGCCCCGAAGGACTCTCCTGCCTCCTGCGGCCGGACAGCTGCTCCGCCCGCTGCGGCCACGAACTCCAGCCCCTCCTTCGAGATCAGATGGTGCAGCTCCTGCCAGAGCGCCGCCCGGGCGCGTTCATCCCGGAGCGGCTCCTTCAGCAGAATTCCCATGTATGGGGGGAGGGTGAAGAAGAAGCCGTCCCCCTCCTGCTCCTGCCAATGCCGCTCCATCAGCCGCTTCACTGCATCCTCGCGGGCATCCTCACCCTTGTTAAGCCCTTTCAATTCCAGCAGCACCACTTCGCAGCTGCTGTCCGTGAGGCCCAGTTCAGCTGCGGCTTCCTTCGAATTCGACTGCAGCAGCTCCCGCACCAGCACCTCGGTGGTTCTTGCCGGCTCCAGCGCCTGCCATTCGTTGATCCGTTCCTCCAGGCTGATCTTCTCCCGCAGCTCCTGCAGATAGCTGATCAGCTCCTCCTCATCCACCGGCTTAAGCAAGTATCCGTCAATATGATAGGAGATGGCCTGCTTCGCATATTCAAAATCGGCATAGCCGCTCAGAATCAGCACATGGCAGCCCGGACTTTCCTTGCGCAGCTCAGCGATCAATTCCAGTCCGGTCATTCCCGGCATACGGATATCCGCCATCACAAGTCCAGGTTTCAGCTCACGGAATTTGTCCAGCGCTTCATAACCGTTAGCCGCTGTCGCCACCACGGTATACCCCTCTTCCTCCCAGGGAATCAAGGTGCGCATCCCTTCCCTCAGCTTGGGCTCATCATCCACAATCAGTACTTTGATCAATTGGGGCCTCCCTTCACAGAGCTTATTACAAACTTTACAGCAAGCTTATACCATAACCTATACAAGTGGAAACGGCATTGCCGTCCTTTTAAAGGACGGTACCGTTTCAGCGAGAAATAGAAGGATAAATTATCGTGTGCAACATATAAATTCTTATATTTTAAAAGAAAATAAGCTGCCACCCTTTACAGGATGGCAGTCATTCCGTGCGGATATTCTATTTACGGTACGAAGCCAGCTTCTCATTCAGCTCACGGGTCTGGCCGTATACATCCTGATACAAAGCGAAGATCCCGTCATATAGCGCTGCCTGATCTGCATTAGGGGTATAGGTCTCTGCCGGACGGATGAAGGCTTCCGCACATGCACCCAGGGATTCGAACCAGCCTGCGCCATAGGCTGCCAGCATAGCTGCGCCCATAGCCGGACCCTGCTCGCTCTCCAGCTTGATGATCGTAGCGCCGAAGATATCAGCCTGCATCTGCAGCCAGGCTTCATTCTTGGCCCCGCCGCCGATCGCCACAACCTCGGTAATCTCTTTGCCGGATTCACGCACAATCTCAATCGATTCACGCAGCGAGAAGGTGATGCCTTCCAGCACAGCGCGGGTAAAGTGGGACAGAGTATGTCCGGAATCCATCCCGATGAAGCTGCCACGGATGCTCGCATCCGGGTGCGGTGTACGTTCCCCGCTGATGTAAGGGGTAAACAGCAGCCCGCTGCTGCCAGCCGGGATTTCGTTCACTCCCTGCAGCAATTCGTCGAAGCTCTTTTCTGCTGCAAAGGTCTCCTTGAACCAGGTCAGGCTGTGTCCTGCCGCCAAGGTAACACCCATGATATAGAAGGCATCCTTCTCACTGTGGTTGAAGAAATGCACCTTGCCTTCAAGGTTAAGATCCTTGTTGCTCTCGTAGGACAATACCACGCCGGAAGTCCCGATACTGCACATCGTCCGGCCTTCACCCAGAATGCCGGCGCCTAGTGCGCCGCAAGCATTGTCTGCCCCGCCGGCGAACACCTTGGTGGTAGGCAGCAGGCCGGAGGCTTCGGCAACTGCCGGAAGCAGGGTTCCAGTCTGCTCGAAGGATTCTACGAGTCTCGGGCAGAGGGAGACCGGCAGATCGAACGCTCCGGCAATCTCCGCACTCCACTGCTTCGCGCCAACGTCGAGCAGCAGGGTTCCGGCTGCATCGGAGTAGTCCATGGCGTAATCACCTGTCAGGTGGTAGCGCACATAATCCTTCGGCAGCAGGAATAATTCAGCCTTCGCGAGCACCTCCGGCTCATGCTCCTGGACCCACAGAATCTTCGGAAGCGTGAAGCCTTCGAGCGCACGGTTTCTGGCGATATCAATCAGCTTGCTGCCAAGCTTCTTCTCAATCTTGCGGCATTCCGCAGTCGTACGCGTATCATTCCATAGAATGGCGGGACGCAGCGCCTTGCCTTCGCCGTCAACGAGCACAAGCCCGTGCATCTGGCCGGAGAAGCTGATGCCGTCGATCTGTCCAGGCTTAGCGCCCGATACTTCCATCAGACGCTTCAGACTGGCGATGGTTCCCTCCACCCAATCCTCCGGGTTCTGCTCACTCCAGTTCGGCTGGGGTCTGCTGAGCGGATACGCTTCAGAATGCTCAAAAGCCACCTTGCCCTGAGGATCAACCAGCACAGTCTTTACCGCGCTGGTTCCAAGATCGACACCAATTACATATTTCATAGTTATCCTCCTAAAAGTTATATAAAGCATTACATCTCTTGGAACATCTCCGCAATATAACTCGCTTCGTAAGCATAATCTTAAGTTTTGCGGGGTTCCGCATCCTGTATTCTCTTCTAGCAAAACTCGCTTCGTAAGCCTCTTCCGTATGACCGGAATCGCTTCCACTGAACATGCGGCTGCGATTGTATTTCCTGCAATAGATTCTCAATAAATCGGCCAAAAATCGCAAGCTATTGCACTTTGTACACTAGAATTTGTTGAAAAGGCTGTTTTGTAGGGTACCCTCAAATATCTGTTGTATGGAATACAGCAGAATGCTATTTCCCAGCCAAATTAGATCATTCTACTGCACAAAATACACTCACACAGCCCAGCACCTCAAGATTTATCGCATTTATGAAATACATACACTATTGCACTTCCGATGCCCTACTCCGCAGAAAACTCCGCGAGTCTGCATTAAAAAAGGGGCTGCCGAAGAATGCTCTCTTCAGCAACCCCCGTTGCGTGTATTCTCTAATGAATCTGCGGGCAATCCCGCAAATCCGGCAGCGTCTTACTCAGCAGTCAGGATGTACTGGTTAAGTGTAGCTCTCAGCAGTTCCTGACGTCCGGATTTGTTCGGACGCGGGCTCTCGTTGTTCAGCGCGTAGTCAGCCAGCGAAGCCAGTGTCGCTTTGCCGGATACGATGTCAGCGCCAACGCCTTCGTTGAAGCTGCTGTAACGATCCGCAATGAAGTTCTCGAATACGCCGTCTTCCAGCAGCTTAGCAGCTACCTTCAGGCCCTTAGCGTATACGTCCATACCGGAGATGTGTGCCAGGAACAGATCCTCAGGCTCGAAGGAAGGACGGCGTACCTTGGAGTCAAAGTTGATTCCGCCTTTGCCCAGACCATCGTTCTTCAGTACTTCATACAGAGTCAGTGTAGCATCGTAGATGCTTGCAGGGAATTCATCTGTATCCCAGCCGAGCAATGGATCGCCCTGGTTCGCATCGAGTGATCCCAGCATACCGTTGATACGGGCTACATGCAGTTCATGCTCGAAAGTATGGCCAGCCAGTGTAGCATGGTTCGCTTCAAGGTTCAGCTTGAAGTGCTTATCCAGGTTGTACTTCTGCAGGAATGCGATGCAAGTTGCTGCATCGAAGTCATATTGGTGCTTGGTAGGCTCTTTCGGCTTAGGCTCAATCAGGAATTGGCCGTCGAAGCCGATTTCCTTCGCATAATCAACAGCCATGCTGAACAGGCGGGCAATGTTGTCCTGCTCCAGCTGCATATTGGTGTTCAGCAGAGTCTCATAACCTTCACGGCCGCCCCAGAATACATAGTTGTCAGCGCCCAGACGTTTACCTACTTCCAGACCTTTCTTCACTTGTGCAGCAGCGTGTGCGAATACGTCAGCGTTGCAGGTAGAGCCTGCACCGTGCATGTAGCGCGGGTTGGTGAACATGTTGGCAGTGTTCCACAGCAATTTTTTGCCGGAAGCCTTCATGCCTTGTTCAAGGATGTCTACGATGGTATCGATGTTGCTGTAGAATTCACGCAGGGACGCGCCTTCAGGAGCGATGTCCACATCATGGAAGCAGTAGTACTGCAGGTCCATCTTATCCATGAATTCGAATGCTGCTTCAGCACGGGCCTTAGCCTTGTCGAGCGTGCTCAGTTTGTCCCAAGCGCGGACTGCAGTTTCAGCGCCGAACGGATCGGAACCGCCAGCTGTTAATGTATGCCAGTAAGCCATTGCAAATTTCAGGTGTTCTTCCATTGTTTTGCCGGCTACGATTTCTGTAGGGTTGTAGAATTTGAATGCATAAGGGTTAGTGGAACGGCTTCCCTCGTAAGAGATCTTGCTCACTGTTTCAAAATAAGCCATTTGTAAAATCCTCCTCGATATTTTGCTTCGCCCGCAAGCGTTTACAGCATCATCTTAACACATCTTTTTGACTTTGTATATTGGTTAAACAAAGTTTTTTTATTTTTATTTTTCCCGTTGTTATGCATTGATCCTGATGCCTGTTCCCACCTCTATAAATTCCTTTTATTAAAAAATATGTAACATCCGGATCGTCCTAATTCAATGGATGCAGTTGCATTTTTGCGCTCTTCATTCTAGACTAGGGGGCATACCCGCGCAGCGGAGAGCGTCTTCACGCTCCCGTGTCAGCGAGAAATAGAACGATAAGTTATGGTGTGAAACATATAAATTCTTATATTGTAAAAGGAAGTGTGCTGCTTGAAAGTTACCGGTGATCAGGCGCTGGTCAAAAAAATAAACAAATCGATTATTTTACATACCATCCGTATGCATTCCCCCATCTCGCGGGCCAAGGTATCCGAGGTGACAGGCCTTAATAAAGCCACCGTCTCCAATCTGGTAGCCGAGCTATGCGGGCAGCAGCTGGTTACTGAGGCTGGACCCGGAGAATCCAGCGGCGGGCGTAAGCCGCTGATGCTGCATTTTAACGAAATGGCAGGAACTGTAATCGGGATCGAGCTGCGCGTAAAACAGCTTAAGGCCGTACTCTGCAATCTGGGGGGCGGCATTCTTCATGAACGGGACAGTGTGCTCGAGAATCACGACTTCCCTTATGTGCTCGGACAGATGCAGCAGATGATCTCGGAGCTGATCGCTACGGCTCCGCCTTCTCATTACGGACTCGTGGGCATTGGTGTCGGCGTTCCGGGAATGGTCGATGAGCACGGCGTTGTCCTGTTCGCGCCCAACCTGGGCTGGGAGATGGTCGACCTGCGTTCGATTCTGGAAAGCGCCTTCGCGGTGCCGGTCACCATTGATAATGAGGCCAATGCAGGCGCCCAGGGTGAGCTGAACTTCGGAGCGGCGCGTGATGTGCGCCATCTGCTGTATATCAGCGCAGGCTCGGGGATCGGGTCGGGGATTATTATCGGCGGAGAGTTGTATAAGGGCGCGCGCGGCTATGCGGGAGAGACCGGACATATGACGATTGAAGCAGAAGGCAAGCCTTGCAGCTGCGGCAGCCGGGGCTGCTGGGAGCTGTATGCCTCCGAGAAAACCTATGATAACCCCGGCCTCTCTCTCCCGGCCCGCACAACGACCGGACTGGTCAAGTATGCGCTTGAGGGGCAGCCCGATACCCTAAGCCATTTCAACTCCATTGGCGAGTATCTGGGAATCGGAGTTACCAATCTGATCAACAGCTTCAACCCTGAGTTGATCGTTATCGGGGGCGCTCTATCGGAGGCGGAGCCGTGGCTCGGCGAGCCGCTGCGCCGGGTTGTAGCGGAGCGTACCCTCCCCTACCACAAGCAGCAGCTCGAAATCACCTTCTCCAGGCTGGGAAGCCGGGGAACTATGATTGGAGCGGGTTTTTCAGCGGTGATGCATTTTCTGGGCAACATTCGCGTGACCCTATAGAACACACCCGCAAGCGGAACGGCTGCGGCATGCTTTTTTATGATGCGGCTTGTTTTTGCGTGAAATAGCAGGATCACTTCGGGTCTACGGCATATATTCTTATATTTCTTAAAATCGCCGCATTTTTATCTGCATTTCCTGCTCTAAAAGGAGTATCTATCCTATATAATAAGGATACTTGTGTGACATTTGTCACCATACCCTTTTTTCTGAAATGGAGAGAGAATCCATGACTTATGTTGATACGTCTGATATTTCGGCGAAGATGTTCATCGCAGTGCTGCTGCTGCTGCTCATCATTGCTCCGCTCGTCAGCCTCGGTGTCCTGCGTCTGTTCCAGTCGCGGAAGAAATCGGGATTCCTCCTTATCGCCAGCGGCATTGCCGTTTATGCTGTCTTTCAGATGTTCATGTCTCTTACCTGAGGCCTGCTAGCAGACAGTAATCACGTAAGCAAGTGGAGAAGCAGCATTTAAGATTGTTCATATTCGTTAAAGCAGGCCAGACCAATGGGCAGATTTAAATGTTGTTTTTCCTCCGCACCAAGTGGAAACGGTACCGTCCTTTTAAAGGACGGTACCGTTTCAGCGAGAAATAGAAGGATCATTTATAGTGTGAAACATATAAATGCTTATATTTGCAAAGAGCCGCCTCCCACCGGGAAGCGGCTCTATATATTTCAGGATTGCCGGCTATTATTCCGTTGCAGCCAAAGCCTTGTCGAACTTGGTCTTGTTCATACCAACGATCTTCATATCCCCGATCACCGTAATCGGCACGGCTCTCATGCCCATATCCCACACCTGCTGGGCGTACTCTTCGTTCTGCTCAATGTTGCGTTCTTCGTACACTACCCCTTTATCGCTCAGGAAGCTTTTCACCTGACGGCAATGCGGGCAATTCGTCGATGTGTATACAATTACATTCTCCATAGTATGATTTCCTCCTCGTATCTAAAGTATTAGACTCTAAAATCTATTCTAGCACCGGAATCCTTGCTTCTCCAAATGCCATACTTACATAATTACTGCGCTGTGCTCCAGGCTCTCGATATATTTCTCGGCATCCATAGCCGCCATACAGCCGCTGCCTGCAGCCGTGATGGCCTGTCTGTAACGGGTATCCTGCACATCGCCGCAAGCGAATACGCCGGGAATGTTCGTCTCGGAGGTGCCAGGATTCGATACGATATAACCGTTCGCATCTGTAGTGATCTGTCCGCCCAGGAATGCCGTATTCGGATGATGGCCGACCGCCACGAATACTCCGCTGGCTTCAATGAACTCTTCTTCGCCGGTCTCGTTGTTAATTACCTTCAGGCCAGTTACGCCCTTGTCTCCGGCAATCACCTCTACAGGAGTACGGTTCAGTCCCCAGGTCACTTTGGCGTTATCGCGGACACGGTCCTGCATAATCTTCGAGGCCCGCAGCTCTTCACGGCGGTGCACCAGGGTTACCTTGGAAGCAAAACGTGTCAGGAAGCCCGCTTCTTCAAGCGCGGAATCGCCGCCGCCGACCACCACGATCTCTTTGCCGCGGAAGAAAAATCCGTCACAGGTAGCACAAGTGCTGACCCCGCGTCCGATGTTATCCTGCTCCCCGGGAATCCCGAGATACTTGGCTGTAGCACCCGTGGAGATAATCAGCGTATCCGTAATCAGCGTGCCCATGCCTTCCACGTTCAGCTTGAACGGACGGTCGCCCAGTTCCACGCTGTTCACCCAGCCGGTCACGAACTGTGCACCGAAACGCTCTGCCTGCTTGCGCATATTATCCATCAGATCAGGACCCAAAATGCCTTCCGGGAATCCCGGGAAGTTCTCGATCTCTGTTGTAGTTGTAAGCTGTCCGCCTGGCTGCGGACCTTCGATAACGAGCGGGTTCAGGTTCGCCCGGGCCAAATATATAGCAGCTGTCAATCCGGCCGGTCCAGTACCGACAATAATTGATTTGTACATGATGATATCCCCCTTGAGATGGACGGAAAAGACGCCATTCCTTATTTAAAATAATTATAATCTAGTATTTATTATGATCACCTCAAGGGGAGTTGTCAATATGCCAGAACCGTTGTAAACGCTCCTTTTTGTGAACAATTCAATTTTAAGCAATTTAAAATAAGCGGGGGCACATATTCTGCTGCTCCCTCCATTGTACCGGCTTCTAACGCAGCAGACGCAAGCCGTTAAGGATGACGAGAATCGTGCTTCCCTCATGCCCGACGACCCCGAACGGCAGCGCAATCCCCTGCACAAAGTTGCTGATCATCAAGGTGGCAATGACCGTTACCGCAAAAATCATATTCTGCTTCACAATCCGCTGTGTCCGGCGCGCCAGGGCAATCGTCCCGGCAATCTCTTCAATGTTGTCATTCATCAGCACCACATCGGCAATCTCCAGGGCAGCCCCGCTGCCCTTCATCCCCATGCCCATGCCAACCGTTGCGGTAGCGAGTGCAGGTGCATCATTCACCCCGTCGCCTACCATGATGACATGACCGTATTGCTCCCGAAGCGCCTTGACGTGCGATACCTTATCTTCCGGCAAAAGTCCCGCGAACACAAGATCAACGCCGCTCTGCCCCGCGATTACCCGGGCTGTAGCCTCGCGGTCTCCGGTCAGCATCGCTACCTTGATCCCCAGATCATGCAGCTTGCGCACGGCAGCCGCCGCCTGGGGGCGAACGGTGTCCTGCAGGGCAATCATTCCGGCGATGGTCTCTCCGGCAAGGATCAGCGATACCGTTTTGCCGTCCTGTTCCAGACTGCTGCGCAGAGCCATCCAATGGTCCGTAGCCGCACCTGCCGCTTCATCCAGCAGATTGGACTTGCCGATCCGCCACAGCTGGCCGTCTATGACGCCTTCAATTCCCCAGCCGGTAACCGACTGGCTCTCTTCAATATCCCGCAGTCCGATTTGCTCCGCTTCCGCAAGCGCGACAATGGCCTCTGCCAGCGGATGCCCCGACAGCTTCTCGATCGAGGCGCTCACGGCCAGCAGCTCTTCCCGCACATACCCTTCTCCGGCGATGAAGTCCGTGACCTGCGGAATGCCTTCCGTCAGGGTACCTGTTTTGTCAAAAGCAACGACCGAGGTCCGCGCCATATTCTCCAGATGAACCCCGCCTTTGAACAGGATGCCTTTGCGGGCGCTCTTGGAGATAGCCGACAGCATGGCGGGCATGATTGAGGATACCAGCGCACACGGGGACGCCACAACCAGGAAGACCATTGCCTTATAGAACGTATTGCTCCAGCTCCAGTCCAGCACAAACGGCGGCAGGGTGATCAGCAGTACTGTGGCAGCCACCACAACCCGGGCATATACGGATTCCAGCCGTTTGATAAAACGCTGCGAATCCGGCACTTCGTTCTCCGCCTCTTCCACCATGCGGATGATTTTGGCGAACAGTGTATTCTCGGCAGTCTTCGTCACTTCTATATAGAGGGGACCTTCTCCATTGACGGTACCTGCGAATACTTCACTGCCGGCAGCTTTGTCTACGGGAAGCGATTCTCCCGTGATGGAGGCCTGATTCACAGAGGATTCCCCCCGGCATACCTTACCGTCAGCGGGAACCAGCTCACCCGGACGGACCAGCAGCAGATCGCCCAACACGAGCTGATCAATGGTAACCTCACTCATCGCTCCCTGCTCAATGCGCACGGCGGTAGCAGGCTTGAGGGCCAGCAGGGCGGAGATATCCTTTTTGCTGCGCTCCATCGTGTAGCTCTCCAGCGCTCCGCTCAGGGCAAAGATGAAGATCAGCATCGCCCCTTCATTCCAGTACCCGATGGAGGCGGCACCCAGCGCTGCAGCGATCATCAGCAGGTTGACATCCAGGTCACGCTCTTTGACCAGCGTCTCCACGCCTTCCTTCGCCTTCATCCAGCCGCCCAGTGTATAAGAGATCACGTAGAGAATTACGGATAAGACCTCCGACCAGCCGCTGGTAGCCCAGGCTGCCAGCATAATCAGCCCGCTCCCCAGAGCGGCCTGCATTTCGGAGTTGCTGAGCATCGCCAACGGATCGAAGCGGCGCGGTCCCGGAGTCCGGGGCTGCTGCGCCCCTCCTTGACGCGCTATGGATTTGGGCATTGATTTCGAGGTTGCTTGCATAATAAATCACCTTCCTGAATGGTTTTGGTTAAGCGCACACTTGAGAATGAGAGCCATTATTAACACCCTTAAAATGACACATGCTGCCCCGGCATCGCCGGGACAGCATGTTGAATAGGTATGGTTGTTGAGGATAATGACTGGAGATAAATGAGAATGATAATCATTGTTGCAATAGAGCAACTATATTTCCTTCATGCAACTTATACCTATACTATACCACGCAAGGCGTAAAAGTAAACCCGGGGGCAAGCCTGATTTTCGGGAAAGAGGGTTGGCCTGGAGAAAGGGTTAGGGAGGTTATTGAACGTGCTTGGGAAGAGGTGGAGTTAATGAGGTTAAGGTTACTGAGGTTAATAGAAGGATGAATTTGTTTAACGTCATTAACAGTAACTTCTGGTTCACCTGCGAAATCAGGTGCACTTCTGCACTTCATTGATCCAACGGTTTCATAGGGCCAGTTCCAAGCTGCGTAGTTCCTGGTTGCATCAACCGGCTGTCGTTGAACACTAACAAAAAGTCCCGCCGGGGCGCTGCTAAGGCCGTTAGCGGGACGATTTTTATATACTGCTTGTATACTCTGAATCTAACTTAGACTCTGTCTATACAGGAAGCCTGCTGTTATAATATGACCTCCACTTTCACTGATTGCTTGTGCGGGTACGCGGGTATGACTGTTCCTTCGAGCCGTTCGCCGTCAACCCGGATTTCCCGGACGCCTGAGCAGACATGGCTGTTATTCTTCACGGTAATCTCATACTCACAGCCCCGGAAGCGCCGGGTGACCGAGAAGCCCTCCCAGGAAGACGGGATGCACGGGTTAATGGACAGTCCGGCCAGCACCGGCTTGATGCCCATAATGTACTGCGTAGCGGCTACATACATCCACGCGGCGGTCCCCGTCAGCCAGGATACATTCGCCAGACCGAATCTGTCGGACTCCGGCCCGAACAGGTTCGAGGCGTAGACATACGGCTCCGCTTTGTAGCGCCAGATTCCGGCCTGCTCCATGGCGATGTTCGGGATGAGCTGGCGGTAATATTTGTACGCCTGGTCCCCTCTGCCCAGCATGCACTCCGCAATAATTGCCCAGGTATTGGCGTGGCAGAAGACGGCCCCGTTCTCCCCGGTTCCTTTGTTATAGTTGGTTAGCGGATCGGCGGGATCGGGGAAGGTGGTGATGGACGGGTGCAGTTTTCGGATGCCCAGCTCAGTATCGAGAATGTCACGCACACTGTCCATCGCCTTCAGTCCCTTGTCAGACTCGGCCATCCCGGACAGGGTCGCCCAGGTCTGGGCATTGAGCCAGATCTGGGCCTCCTCATGCTCAGCGGTCCCCAGATACCGCCCGTCATCCATCACCGCCCGCCGGAACCATTGCCCGTCCCAGCCCAGCGTGTTCACGAGTTGCTTCTGCTCCCCGTAGAGCCGGTCATAGTCCGCCGCATGCTCCGGGTAACCGGAGGCCGCCGCCAAATCCTTCATGCGCAGCAGCACCGTCCCGAACTGCATCGCTGTCCAGATGCTCTCCCCTCTGCCCTCACGGCATACGCGGAAAAGCTGGTCATTCCAGTCCGAGCGCAGCATCAGCGGGAAGCCGTTCGGCCCCAGATTGGAGACGGTGAAGTCCACCGCCCGCTTCAAATGATCATAGAGCGGCGCTTCACCGCCGTCATAGAACGGAATATTTTCCTGGAGGAATGCCGCGTCTCCGGTCTCGGCAAGAATGTCCCATACGGCCAGCGCTGTCCACAGGTGATCATCCGAATGGATGCTGGTGACCGGGTCCCAGCCCTCATTAGGGAAAAAGTAATGATTCACATGCCCGTCCTGATACTGCTGCCCCAGGAGCAGGCGGACTTTATCCTTGGCTGCCTCGGGACCGTACGGTACGACTGCCAGAATATCCTGAGCGGTATCCCGGTAGCCTACGCCCCGGAAGGTGCCGGTGGCATAATACGAAATATTGCGCGAGAAAAGGAAATTCCGCTGCGACTGGTACGGATTCCAGGTGTTGAGCATACGCTGCGCATCCTGATCCGGCAGCTCACAATTCCAGGCCCCGAGATAATGCTCCCAGTTCTCCTGAAGCGCCGCATAGGAACGGGTGACAAAATCCGCCTCCCGCGAATGGTCGATGGCCCGTTCAATCTCGGCTTCGTTCATGGCTGTCCCGAGAAAAAAGTTCACGGTGCGGGTCTCGCCGGGCGCGAGCTTTACCCGGACCTGGAGTGCGCCGCAGGGGTCGCCTCCCAGAATCGTTGATCCAGTGCAGCCCCCCTGCTCAATAGCGGCCGGATTGGATTCACTGCGGTAGCTGCCGATGAATTCTTCACGGTCTCCGTCATATCCGGCGAGCGGTGCATCGGACATCATATAGACCAGCGGGGTTTCGTCCGGCTTGGGCTGATTTTCCACCCCGTATTTGTAGATCAGCGCTTCCTTCTCATGGTACTGCGCCGAGACCTGATGCTTGTTATAGCATTGCCATTGCAGCTCGCGCATGAATTCCATCATCCCAAACTCGGCGTAGGCATACACGTTCAGCTCCTTGGCTTCGCTGCTATGGTTCGTCAGCGTCAGATTCCAGATCAGGGAATTCTCATAGGGCCCGACAAAATAAACCGTCTTCGCCGCCAGCTCCTCTGCCTGTGCTTCAAAGCGGGTATAACCCATGCCATGGCTGCTCCGCCACTCCTGCGGCTTCCGGAAGGCCGGCTCATACGTGGGACACCAGTAGCTGCCTGTTCCGGCATCCTGCAAGTAAATATACGGGCCGGAGCGGTCGGTGGGCAGATGGAAGAAACGGTAGCGGGTAATCCGCCAGATCTGCGGAGACTTGTAGAAGGACAACCCCCCGCCCGCATGGGACAGCATGGTATGGAAGGTGCCGTTGGATAAATAGTTCAGCCAGGGGGTCGGCATATCATGCCGCTTGAACTCTACCTCCCTCGCGTCATCGTTGAAGGTAAAATACTGGTCCAGCTCATTTGTGCGCGCAAGTAGACTGACCCCATAAGGCGGTTCTACAGCCTTGTTACTCTGTGCGCGGCCGGAAGGGCCTGCGGGTGGCGTGGATGATGTGGACGGTACGGATGATGCAGATGATACTGGTTCATTGGCGTTCATATCGGTCAGCTCCTCTCCATTGCTCTTGCTCATTTGGGCTCAACCTCATCCATCGTCAGGCGGAACTCAAGATCATTCATATACGTGCCGTCCGTATTCAGGAACACCATGCCAAAGGTGATATCCTCCTGCGCTCCCCGGACGATGGCGATCAGGCGGTTGATCCCGCTGGCCAGCGTAATCTCCTGTTCAGGCTCCGGCACCAGCCTGCCGTTCATATAGATGTCAAAAGCGCAAGCCGAGTTCACCCGGAGTCTGCCGGTCCTTATTCCGCCCGGGCGTCCGCCGCCTCCAGATGTATCCGCCGTCTCCGGCAGATGCACGAAGCAGCTCAGGAACAGAAGGCGTCCCTCCAGTGCGGGGATAAGGAAGGTTCCGTCCGGGCGGCGTTCTTTTTTCTTCATCCAGCCATATAGGCCTTCCCCCAGATTGTTCAGGGAGAATTCGGGGTCTGTATAGTAGGCCTTCATCGCCTCGTAGTCGATGTGCGGCGGACAGAACAGCGTCATTGCAGCCTCCACCGCCCACTGCGCATCCCCCTTGTCATGGAGCAGCAGCTCATCTGCAAACGCGGCTCCGAGATTGGCGAGCAGGCGGGTGTAGAGCCTGAGGCTCTTGTCACTGTCCGGGTCGGCAAGCAGTTGCGAGCAGAGAATCTCTCCCGCTCCGGCCTCCTGCCGGATTACAAAAGCTCCCGGAGCAGCCGCCTTGCTGCGGTTAAGCTCGACCAGCGCCAGCCGGCTGTATTCCGCCGTATGCTGCCCGGCGAAATAGTCCTTCCAGGCTGTGCCTTCCACGCTGGTGCACAGCACCTCCGCGTCCGGCACCTCCAGCCTGCACCCGGCCAGCTCCCGGTTGACGACATCCCGGGGCGAGAGATGCACCTTGTCGAAGCCGAACAGGTCGACCGGGCTGATGCCCTGCACGGCGGCGTGCGCATAGTCCGCCGCCAGATGATACGTCCCGTGCGGCACGATACGCACGGGAGCGTCCAGCAGGCGGGCGAGGGCCTCCTGCCCGCCGGGCTCCGCCGGCAGCACCAGCACGCTGCCGCCGGCCAGGGCCGCCTGGCGCACGGCTTCCGCCGCGCCCGGCGCGCCCAGCAGTCCGGCCTCCACGACGAGGAGGCCGGGGGTCAGGCCGGACAAGCCTGCGGCGCTGTCCAGCCTGTGGCCCTTCAGGCGGAGCTTGCCGAGCAAGGCTGCCGCCGGACTGTCGCTGCGGACCCAGACCGCAGCGGATTTTGCCGCGGCTGGCGCCAGCGCGGATACGGTAGCCGGCGCGGCGTGCCGGGCTGCGGCGCTAGCCTTGACGGCGGCGGCAGCGATAGGCCCGGCGTCGGTAGCCGGGGCTGCGTGCCGGGCTGCGGCGCTAGCTTTGACGGCGGCGGCAGCGATAGGCCCGGCGTCGGTAGCCGGGGCGGTAGCCGCCGCAGCGGCGGAGGGCCCGGATATGGCGGCTGATGCCGGTGCTGCCGCGCGGCCCGCATACTGCAGCAGGCTGCGCAGCAGCAACTGCGCCTGGGGAACCCGCTGGAGATGATCCATAATCTCCAGCTGATTCGCCAGGAGCATGCCCGCACCGCTGCGGTATTCCAGCAGCGGCGACCACAGATCGCCGCCGTCTCCGAAGTCCCCTGCGCTGCATTCCAGCAGCAGGGTGAAGTCGCCGGTCACCGGCTTCTCGAACGCCGCCCGGATGATAGGCAGCGGCCCGTCCTCGCGCAGCTCCTCATGCCAGTACATCAGGTCCTCCGCGCCTAATCCCCGGAGCACCGGATGCCCGTAATCCCCGCTATGTGCGCGGATGAATTCCCTGCGGGTGAGCGGCAGCCTGCCGGGAGAGAGATGAAGCTGTTCCAGCAGCAGCAGCCTGCCGCCCCGCTGCACGAATCCTCTCAGTCTCCGGTCCAGCGACCCGTCCTTATCCTGCATTTTGCTGCCGGCAATCAGCAGGGTTCCAGCCGCAAGCTTATCTACCGCTTCCGGTTCTGCCCGGACCAGTGCGGGCACCAGCGCGTGAATCGCCTGGAAGTCCCGGTCAGAGCCGATATATGCTGCGGGCAAGGCGATCTCTACCGGCTCGGTCCGGCAGCGCCCGGACAGCAGGCGGTAGCTTACATTAAGCTCATGCATCAGCTCGCTGCCATGGAACAGCCGGGCGGACAGCATGGCTTCACCTTCACCTACTGGTGCTCCTACTCCGGCCCCAGCTTCTGCTCCAACTCCTTCGCCATTTACCGGCTCCGGCATCCACTCCAGCCGGATGCTCCGGCGCTGAGCAGGCTCATGACGGAAGCGGAAGGTCTCGCTGTGTACCCTGCGCCCTCCCTGCATAACTTCACATTCGACCGTTACTTGCTGCGCTGACAGCGTATCGTTATAGACATCGAAGCTGCGGGAGACCGGCGCATCAT